>NZ_JBHSOU010000063.1:140413-283799 GCF_042656385.1 Pseudomonas sp. GCM10022186 | reverse complement strand
TGCTGGAGGCGGCCACGCCCTCGTTCTTGAAGTCGCTCATCTGCACGGTCGCGTCATGCCAGTAGCGGTGCACCAGGCTGTGCTGCTTGCGCAGCAGGTCGAGCACGGCGCTGTACTGCTCTTCGGTCAGTTGGTAGGGGTCCTGGATGCCCAGTTCCGGTTTGGCGGACTTCAGGTAGAGCGCGGCATCGGCGATGTAGATGGGGCCGTCGTAGGCCTGGACACGCCCCTTGTTGGCCTTGCCGTCGGCCAGTTGCTGCGGCTCGAACACCGCGCTCCAGCTGTCCGGCGCCTGCTTGTAGGCCTTGGTGTTGTACATCAGCAGGTTCGGGCCCCACTGATAGGGGGTGCCGTAGGACCTGCCGTCGACGGTGAACCAGGGCGCGTCCTTCAGGCGCGGGTCGAGGTTCTTCAGGTTGGGGATCAGCTCCGGGTTGATCGGCTGCACGCGCTTGCCATGGATCAGGCGCAGGGAGGCGTCGCCGGAGGCGGTGACCAGGTCGTAGCCACCCTTGGCCATCAGGCTGACCATCTCGTCGGAGGTGGCGGCGGTCTTCACGTTGACCTTGCAGCCGGTGTCCTGCTCGAACTGGGTGACCCAGTCGTAGTTCTTGTCCGTTTCGCCGCGCTCGATGTAGCCGGGCCAGGCGATGATGTCGAGCTGGCCTTCGCCGGCGCCGACTTGTTTCAGGGCTTCGGCGGCCTGCAGGCTGCCGCTTGCGAGGACGGCGGTGGCCACTGCGCTGAGCAGGGCGGTTTTGCGCACGGACATGTTGTTCCCTCTTATTCGTTATTGGTCGGGGCAGATGAAGCAGGTTGGTGCGTTCTTGTTCTCTTAAAAGTCAGTGCCATGACGCGCCATGATGTGGCGCACCACGCTGTAGTCCTGCAGCGAGTCGCTGGACAGGTCCTTGCCGTAGCCGGAGCGCTTGAGCCCGCCGTGGGGCATCTCGCTGGCCAGCATGAAATGGGTGTTGATCCAGGTGCAGCCGTATTGCAGCCGTGCGGCCACCTGCATGGCCTTGTCCAGGTTCTGGGTCCAGACGGACGAGGCCAGGCCGTATTCGGAGTCGTTGGCCCAGTCCACGGCCTGGGCCAGGTCGTCGAAGCGGGTGACGGTGACCACCGGGCCGAACACCTCGCGCTGGACGATCTCGTCCTGCTGCTTGCAGCCGGCCAGCAGGGTCGGCTGGTAGTAGAAGCCGGCGCCCGAATGCACGGCGGCGCCAGTGACCCGCTCGATATGCGGCTGGCCCAGGGCGCGTTCGACGAAGCTGGCCACGCGGTCGCGCTGGCGCGAGCTGATCAGCGGGCCGATTTCATTGTCCTGGTCGCGCTTGCGGGCGAAGCGCAGGTTGGCCACGGCCTCGCCCAGCTCGCTCACCAGGCGGTCGTGGATGCCGGCCTGGGCATAGATGCGGCAGGCAGCGGTGCAGTCCTGGCCGGCGTTGTAGTAGCCGTGGGTGCGCACGCCCTGGACCACGGCGTCGAGGTCGGCGTCGTTGCAGACGATCACGGGCGCCTTGCCGCCCAGTTCCAGATGGGTGCGCTTCAAGGTGCGGGCGGCGCTCTGCAGGATCTTCTGCCCGGTGACGATATCGCCGGTCAGCGACACCATGCGCACCTTCGGATGGCCCACCAACTGGCTGCCGACGCTGTCGCCACTGCCGCAGAGGATGTTGATCACCCCCGGCGGGAGGATTTCCGCCAGGGCCGGCGCCAGGGCCAGGATCGACAGCGGGGTGTGTTCCGAGGGCTTGAAGATCAGGGTGTTGCCGGCGGCAAGCGCCGGGGCGATCTTCCACGCCGCCATCATCAGCGGGTAGTTCCAGGGTGCGATGGAGGCCACCACGCCCACCGGGTCGCGGCGCACCAGGCTGGTGTGGCCGGGGACGTACTCGCCCGCCAGCTGGCCTTGCTGGCAACGCACGGCGCCGGCGAAGAAGCGGAACACATCGGCGGTAGCGGGAATGTCGTCCTGGCGCGCCAGGTGCAGCGGCTTGCCGCAGTTCAGGGCTTCGAGGCGGGAGAGTTGATCGGCGTGTTTCTCGATGGCGTCGGCGATGGCCAGCAGGGCGGCGGAGCGCTGCGCGGGCGTGGTGCGCGACCAGCCGGCGAAGGCGCGGTGGGCGGCGCCGACCGCGGCTTCCACCTGTTCGATCGAGGCTTCGGCGACGGCCACCAGGGTCTCGCCGCTGGCGGGGTTGATGATCGGCTCGGCCAGCCCCTCGCCGATGACGAGCTGACCGTCGATCAGCAGTTCGGTGTGCAGGGTCGGGGTACTGGTGGCGCCGGTCATCTTGCTGGCTCTTTTCTTCTCGGGTTTTTGTTCTTCGGTCATCCCGGTGCTCCTTTTGGGCGCCCGGCATGGCTCTGCTTATGGGTTCGAGAGACTAGAGGCCGGGCTTGAGGTCGACAAATTCTAAATATTGAAAGCGGCGTTCGATTAAATCGAAAGCCTGCGGCTGTTCGGCTGCTCCCGCGCCACGGTGAGGAAGGGGTCCACCAGGGCCGGCCGCGCGGTGCCGCGGCGCCAGGCCAGGCCCACGTCCAGCGGCTCGCCCAGGTCCACCAGGGGGCGCGCTTCGATGATGTCGCCCTCCAGGGACCAGGGGCGGTAGGTCATGTCCGGCTGGATCGACAGGCCGAGGCCGGCGGCCACCAGGCTGCGCACCGCTTCCACCGAGGCGGTGCGCAGGGTCACCTGCGGCGTCAGCCCGGCGCGAGACCAGATGCGTTGGGTGTGCAGGCCCATCTCGTCGGCGTTGAGCTGGATCAGCGGCTCGCCGGCCACGTCCGCCAAGGCGATGCTGTCGCGCTCCAGCAGCGGGTGCTGGGCCGGCAGCCAGAGACGGTGGGGCGAGTGCGTCAACACCTCGGTCTGCAGCGCGAGGCGGTCCTCCAGGTTGGAGAGGATCAGCACGCCGACGTCGATCTCGCCGCTCACCAGCAGGTGCTCGATATAGGGGCGCTCGTCCTCCACCACCCGCGTCTTCACGTTGGGGTAGGCGCGCTGGAAGCGGGTGATCAGGTCGGCCAGGTAATAGCCGGCCACCAGGCTGGTCACGCCGATGGTGAGGCTGCCGGCCACCTGGTCGGTGCTCTGCTGCAGGCTGCGCTTGGCGTTCTCCACCGTGGCCAGGATCAGGTGCGCCTGACGCAGGAACTGGTGGCCCTGGTGGGTCAGCGACATGCCCTTGGCGTGGCGGTTGAACAGGCTCACGCCGATTTCCTCTTCCAGCTGCTGGATGGCCAGGGTCAGGGTGGACTGGGAAATGAACACCGCCTGGGCGGCAGCGGAGATGGAGCCGGTTTCGGCCACGGCGATGAAATGGCGGATCTGGCGGAGGGTCATCATGGGCGGATGGCGTCGCTGGATTATCGAAATCTGAACGAGGGTTTCGCTTTTTTAGATGGTTCCGCGAACTTCCGCCACCTTGCGGGTCCGCAGCGGTGATTTTGGTTCGATGTGTAAGGGGCCATAGGAAATCTCCGAAACCGGGATCGACTCTTCTCTATCTGCGGTTGGGCGCTTGCTAGGGCGGCGTCTGGTTTCGACCATCTCGCACTTTCCGAGTCGAAGTTCGCGAAGGTCGAGGCCCCCGTATGGATACCCGCAGTCCTCTCAACCAATGCATCGCCCTGGCCCTGGCCGGCATCCTTTTCCTCGATCCGATCGTCGCCACCGCCGCCCAGTTGGCGCTGGACCAGGCGGCCGGCGGCAATACCCAGCTGGGCCAGGCCGGCAACGGCGTACCGGTGGTCAACATCGCCACCCCCGACGGCAGCGGGCTGTCGCACAACCGCTTCCGCGAGTACCACGTCGGTGCCGAGGGGCTGATCCTCAACAACGCCACCGCGCGGACCCAGGCCACCCAACTGGGCGGGCTGATCCTCGGCAACCCCAACCTCCAGGGGCGCGCCGCCGGCACCATCCTCAACGAAGTCACCGGCGGCAACCGCAGCCTGCTCGGCGGCTACACCGAAGTCGCCGGGCAGTCGGCGCGGGTCATCGTCGCCAACCCCCACGGCCTCACCTGCAACGGCTGCGGCTTCCTCAACACCCCGCGCGCCACCCTGACCACCGGCAAACCGGTGCTGGAGGGCGGGCGTCTCGACCGTTTCCAGGTGGACGGCGGCGACATCGCCCTCGAAGGTGCCGGCCTCAACGCCAGCAACGTCGACCAGTTCGAGCTGATCACCCGCAGCGCCAAACTCAACGCCGAATTGCACGCCCGCAACCTGGCCATCGTCGCCGGGCGCAACGACGTGCAGGCCGACAGCCTGGCCGCCACCCCGCGCACCGCCGATGGCAGCGCCGCCCCCGCCCTGGCCCTCGACAGCTCCGCCCTGGGCGGCATGTACGCCGGGGCCATCCGCCTGCTGGGCACCGAGGCCGGGGTCGGCGTGCGGCTGGCCGGCAACCTGGCCGCCAGCGCCGGCGATATCCGCATCGACGCCAACGGCCAGGTGACCCTGGCGCAGACGGCGGCGGCCCGCGACCTGCAGGTCAGGGCGCAGGGTGCCGAGCTGACCGGCCCGGCCTATGCCGGCGGCAGCGCCACGGTGGAGACCCAGGGCGACCTGGCCATTCGCCAGAGCCTGGCGGCGAAGGAGGCCGTGCGCCTGGCCAGCGGCGGCCAGTTGACCAATAACGGCGTGGTCGAAGCCGGGGTCAACCCGGACAACAGCCGCAACGGCGGCGGCGATGTGCAGGTGCGCGCACGGGACCTGCGCAACGCCGGCACCCTGGCGGCCAGCCGCACCCTCGAGGTCCGCGCCCGCCAGACCCTGGACAACCAGGGCGGCACCCTCAGCGCCCAGGGCAATGCCCAGGTCTCCGCCGGCAAGCTGGATAACCGCCAGGGCCGGGTCCTGGCCCAGGATGAGCTGGCGCTCAGCGCCGGCGAACTGGACAACCGGGCCGGGCGGGTGAACGGCGCCGGCCAGGTGCAGGCGCAGGTGGGCCATCTGGACAATCGTGGTGGCGAGGTCTCCAGCCGCAGCGGTGCGCGGCTGCAGGCGGGGAGCGTCGACAACCGGGGCGGCCGGATCGTCGGCGAACAGCAGTTGCAGCTGGACGCCAGTGCGTCCCTGGACAATGACGCCGGGGTGCTCGGCAGCAAGGGCGACGTGCAGCTGGACGCCGGCTCGCTCCGCAACCGCGCTGGTGAGATTGCCAGTGGCGGTGCCACCCGCGTCCAGGCCGCCAGCCTGGATAACCAGGGCGGTGCAGTGCTGGGCGACCAGGGCCTGGCGGTGACCCTGAACGGTGCGCTGGACAACCAGGGCGGTACCTTGGGCAGCGGCCGCGACCTCAGCCTGCAGGCAGCCCGCCTGGACAACCGCCAGGGCGGCCTGGTGGGCAGCACGCAGGCGCTGCAGTTGGCGGTCGGCGATGTGGACAACCGAGCTGGCGAACTCTCCAGCCGGGAGGCCATCCGCTTCGGCGGCAACCGGCTCGACAACAGCGATGACGGCCGGCTGCTGGCCGGCACCCGCCTGGAGCTGGCGGTCGCACGGGTGATCAACCGCGCCAAGGGTCTGATTTCCGCCAAGGCTGGGGTGGACCTGACAGGCCGCAGCCTGGACAACAGCGGCGGCCGCCTGCTCAGCCAGCAGGCCCTGACCGTCGCCCTCGACGAGGCGCTGACCAACCAGCAGGGCCTGATCAGCAGCGAGGGGCCACTGGACCTGCGCGTTGGCAACCTCGACAACCGGGTGGGCAGCCTGTCCAGCGCCGGCGCCCTGACCCTGGCCAGCCGTGGCCAACTGAACAACCACGGCGGGCAACTGGTCACCGATTCCACCCTCGCCCTCAGCAGCGCCGACCTCGACAACCGTCAGGGCGTGCTGTCCGCCAAGGGGGCGGCCCAGCTCACCACCGGCGACCTCGACAACCGCCAGGGGCAGTTGACCAGCGCCGCTGCCCTGGACCTGGCCACGGGCGAACTCATCAACCACGCTGGCCGCCTCGGCAGCCAGCAGGCCCTCAGCGTCCGCGCCAGCGGCCTGGCGCAACAGGGCGGCCAGCTGTTCAGCCAGGCCGGCCTCCGCCTCGACCTGCAGGGCGGTGACCTGGACAACCGCCAGGGCCTGATCAACGCCCCCGGCCAGTTGCTGCTGCAGCGCCTCGGCAACGTCGACAACCGGGGCGGCGAAATCTCCAGCCAGCAGGCCTTCACCCTGGCCGCGCGCCGCCTCGACAACAGCAGCGGCCAGCTGCTCGGCGCCCAGGCCCTGACCCTGCGCCTCGACCAGGCGCTGGCCAACCTCAAGGGCCTGATCGCCGCCGCCCGCCTCGACGTCGCGGCCGCCAGCCTGGCCAACGCCGGCGGCACCCTGACCAGCCGCAGCGATACCCAGGTCGCCATCAGCGGCGTCCTGGCCAACGACCAGCAGGGCCTGATCAATGCCGCCCAGCGGCTCAGCCTGCAGGCCGGCAGCCTGGACAACCGCGGCGGCAGCCTGCTGGCCGGCAGCGCCCTCGACCTGCGCACCCAGGCCGTCGACAACCGCGACCAGGGCCTGATCAACAGCCAGGGCGGCCTCGACCTGCAGACCGGCACCCTGGATTCCAGCCAGGGCGGCGAAGTCTCCGCCCAGGGGGCCCTGCGCCTGTTCCTCGACCGGCTGATCCAGCGCCAGGGCCGGCTGATCGGCGCCACCGGCCTGACCCTCGACCTCAACGGCGGCGACCTGGACAACCAGGGCGGCCTGATCCTCGCCCAGGGCCCGCTCAGCCTCCAGCGGCTGCGCGACCTGGCCAACCAGGGCGGCGAGCTCAGCAGCCGCCAGGACTTCAGCCTGGTCCTGCGCGACCTCGACAACCGCGGCGGCAAGCTGATCAGCAGCGGCCAACTCGACCTCAAGGTTGGCAGCGTAATCAACCAGGGTGGCCTGCTCTCCGGCTGGCAGGGGCTCAGCGTCAGCGGCCAAAGCCTCGACAACCGTCACCGCGGCACCCTCTCCAGCCGCCAGGGCAACCTGGCTGTCGACCTCAGCGGCGAGCTGCAGAACAGCGACGAAGGGGCGCTGGCCAGCCAGGGCTGCCTGGACCTCCAGGCCGCCAGCCTGGACAACCGCAACCAGGGCATCCTCTCCAGCGGCGGCGACCAGCAGCTCGATGTCGCCACCCTGCTGGACAACCGCGCGGGCGGGCAGATCGACAGCGGCGCGACCTTGACCCTCAAGGCCGCCCGCCTGAACAACGCCGCCGGTACGGTGCAGGCGCACCAGGCGCTCACCCTGAACACCGCCTCTCTGGACAACCGCGCCGGCACTGTCGCCGGCAACGCCGCGCTCACCCTCAATCTCCTCGGCGCCTTGTTCAACGCCCACGGCCAGCTGGCCAGCGTGGGCCCGCTGCTGCTGCAGGGAGCCAGCCAGGTCGACAACCAGAACGGCCAGATCGTCAGCCAGGGCCTGCTGACCCTGCTCACCGGCAGTCTGGACAACCGCCAGCGTGGCACCGTCGCGGCCAACGGCGCCCTGCTGCTGACGGCGACCGGCGCGGTGCAGAACGCCAACGACGGCCTGATCTACAGCCGCGATGCCGGCCTTACCCTCAGCGCTGCCGGCCTCGACAACAACGGTGGCACGCTGCAGAGCCAGGGTGACCTCACACTCATGGCCGACACCGCCCTCAGCAACCGCGGCGGACGGGCCCTCAGCCAGGCCGGCCACCTGGAGGTCCGCGCCGGCCACCTGGACAACCGCGGCGGCACCCTCGCCAGCCTGGCAGGCTGGGTCAAGGCCCGCCTGAGCGGCTGGCTCGACAACGGTCTCCATGCCGGCCAGGGCGGCGTGCTCCAGGGGCAGTCGCTGGACCTGACGGCCGTCGCCGTGGCCAACCAGGGCGGGCACCTCTCGGCCCTCGCCGGCAACGCCCTGCTGAACGTGGCCAGCCTGGACAACAGCCAGGGCGCGCTCTTCGCCAAGCAACTGCTCCAGGTGAGGGGCAACAGCCTGGTCAACGCCGGGCAGATCGCCGCCGGCGCCGTGGACTTCAGCCTGGCCGGCGCGCTGGACAACCAGGCCGGCATCCTCGAAAGCGACACCACCCTGACCCTGGCCGCCACCACCCTGGACAACCGCGGTGGCCAGCTGCGCGCCCTGGGCCGCGGCGGCCGCACCCAACTGAGCGTGCACGGCCTGCTGGACAACCGCCACGGCACCCTGGAAAGCGCCAACCTCGACTTCGGCCTGGCGGCGGGCAGCCTGCAGAATGCCGGCGGCACCCTGCTGCACGTCGGCAGCGGCGCCTTCGACATCGCCCTGCCCACCGTCGCCCATGCCGGCGGCAGCCTGATCACCAATGGCGGCCTGACCCTCAATGCCGACAGCTGGACCAACAGCACCCTCATCCAGGCCGGCCGCCTGACGGTGAACGTCGGCCAGTTCCACCAGACCGCCAGCGGCCAGTTGCTGGCTTCCAGCAGCTTCACCGGCAGCGGCGGCGACTGGCGCAACGACGGCCTGATCGCCAGCGATGGCGCACTCAGCCTCGATCTCGGCGGCAGCTACAGCGGCGACGGCCGCATCAGCAGCCTGGGCGACCTGGGCCTCAGCGCCGCCCAGCTCATCCTGCCCACCGCCGGCCGCATCACCGGCGGCGGCCGCACCCATGTCTGGGTCGGCGGCCTGCTCAGCAACAGCGGGGTGATCACCGCCGCCAGCGACCTGACGGTCAACGCCGGGCAGTTGCACAACCACGGCACCCTGGGCAGCGCGGAACACTTGCGCCTGGTGACGCCGAGCCTGCTCAACGAGCACGGCCTGCTCTTCAGCGGCGGCGACCTGGCGTTGCGGGTGGGTCGCTTCACCAACCGCTATGCGGATGTGTACAGCCTCGGCGCGCTGGATCTCGCCGCCAACGATGCCGGCGCATACAGCACCTTGCTGGAAAACATCTCCGCCACGCTGGAAAGTGCCGGTGACATGAGTCTGGCGGCGGTGTCGATCGTCAACCGCAAGGATTTCTTCAGCGTCTCGGAACAGCTGCAGTCGGGCACCATCAAGTTCCAGTGCATCGACTGCTCCGACCGCAAATACCAGACGGTGTACTACTACGTCGATGAACGGATCGAACGTACCGTCACCGCCGATTCCGCCGCCGCCCTCATCACCAGTGGCGGCAACCTCAGTGTTGTCAGCGAAAGCTTCCACAATCAGCACAGCCTGGTTTCCGCCGCAGGCAATATCGGGATCAGCAGCGCCACCTTCCTGAACGAGGGCGCGACCACCGAAAGCGTCGTGCGCTCGCGAACCTTCCTCAGCCCAACAGAGGGCTCCGACGTCTTCTCGACGCTCGTCCATGGAGAGTTGGCCACCTACAACAAGCACAACTCCCTGTATGTGCACCGCTACGGGTATTGGCAGCGACCTACCGAGAATATCGGCCAGGCTTACATCTACTACGGAGCTGACAAGCAGATCACCGACCAGCCCAACCCTGATTTCAATCCTGCTGTCCATTACGGTGTCCCTGCGCAGATCCTCGCCTATTCCCTGGTCAGCGCAGCGGAGACCAGCACCAATACCGGCGTCGCGGCCAACGCCATTATCCAGGCCGGTGGCAATGTCACCGTCCAGGCCACCAGCAGCCTGGGCAACGGCGTTAGCCGCAGCAACGTCGCCTATGCCGGTGGCAGCAACCGGGTGTCGAACACCGCAGTAGACGCCAGTACCGGCGGAACTGGCGCCCAGATCAATGCTCAGCTGCCGCCCGACCTCGCCCAACAGCAGGTCAACCCGCTCACACTGCCCGGCTTCAGCCTGCCCAACGGCGAGAACGGTCTGTTCCGCCTGAGTGGCCAGGCCGGCAGCGACACCCTGGCCACTGCCGGCCAGGGCCCGCAACAGTGGACGCTGGGCGGTGCCAGCGTGGGCCTCGTCCAGCGTGAGCAGGTGGCTCCCAGTGGGCCGGGGCGCACCCCGCCGGAAGGTAACGGCACTGTCGGCAATACCAGCCCCATTGGTGTCGTCGAGCGGGTCCAGGGCGTGCCGCCCCATGACAACCGCCCCCAGCCGCACAAGTACCTGATCGAAACCAACCCGGAACTGACCCACCTCACGCAGTTCCTCAGCTCCGACTACCTGCTCGGCCACCTCGGCTACGCCCCCGACCAGGCCCAGAAACGCCTCGGCGACGGCCTCTACGAGCAGCGCCTGGTGCGCGAGGCCATCGCCGCCCGCACCGGCCAGCGCTTCCTCGACGGCCTGACCACTGACGAGGCAATGTTCCGCTACCTGATGGACAACGCCATCGCCAGCCGGCAGGCGCTGGACCTCAGCGTCGGCGTGGGCCTCTCCGCCGCCCAGGTGGCGGCGCTGACCCACGACATCGTCTGGCTGGAAGAGCACGAGGTGAACGGCGAGAAGGTGCTGGTGCCGGTGCTCTACCTGGCCCAGGCCGACGGCCGCCTGGCGCCCACCGGCGCGCTGATCCAGGGCCAGGACGTGACCTTGATCGCCGGCGACGAGCTGGCCAACCAGGGCACCCTGCGCGCCAGCGACAACCTCAGCGCCACCGGCCGGAACCTGGTCAACAGCGGCCTGGTCGAGGCCGGCGATCGCATCTCGCTGCTGGCCACCGACAGCATCCGCAACGCCCAGGGCGGCCTCATTGCCGGGCGCGATGTCAGTGCCATCGCCCTCAGCGGCGACATCCTCAACGAGCGCTCGGTGACCAGTCATCTGGTCGACACGGCGGGCCGAACCGAGCGGCGGGACTACCTGGACAGCGCGGCGCGCATCGAAGCCGCCAACAACCTGAGCCTCTCCGCCGGGCGCGATATCACCAATATCGGCAGCGCGCTGCAGGCCGGCAGCGACCTGTTCCTGAGTGCCGGCCGGGACGTGCAGATCCTCTCCCAGCCGGAGCGGGTCGGCCAGGCCTTCGGTCCTGGCTACCGGGACGAGAGCGTTACCCAGCACGGCGCCACCGTGACCAGTGGCCGTGACCTGAGCCTCTCGGCGGGGCGCGACATCACCGCCATCGCCAGCCAGCTGGAGGCCAAGCGCGACATCCGCATGGCGGCGGGCGGGGACATCCTCCTGGCCTCGGCGGCCGATGAGGAGCACTTCTACGCCAAGAGCAAGACGGTCACCCGCCAGGAAGACCACGTGCGCCAACAGGAAACCTCAGTGGTGGCGGGGCGTGACGTCGACCTGCAGGCCGGCAAGGACCTCACCCTGGTGGCCAGCCGGATCGAAGCCGGCGGCGAAGCCTTCCTCTACGCCGGCAACGACCTCAGCCTGCTGGCCGCCGAAGACAGCGACTACTCGCTGTACGAGAAGAAGAAAAAAGGCTCGTTCGGCAGCAACAGCTTCAAGCGCGATGAAGTCACCGAGGTGCGCAACATCGGCAGCCGCATCACCACCGGCGGCGACCTCACCCTGGTCAGCGAGGGCGACCAGCGCTACCAGGCCGCCCGGCTCGAAGCCGGCGCCGACCTGACCCTGGACAGCGGCGGCGAGATCGCCTTCGAAGCGGTGAAGGACCTGCACCAGGAGAGCCATGAAAAGAGCAAGGGCGACCTCGCCTGGACCAGCGCCAAGGGCAAGGGCAGCACCGACGAAACGGTGCGCCAGAGCGAACTCATCGCCCAGGGCGAAATCGCCATCCATGCCGTGGACGGCCTGAAGCTCGACCTCAAGCACCTCGACCAGCAAACCGTCAGCCAGACCATCGACGCCATGGTGCAGGCCGATCCGAACCTCGCCTGGATCAAGGCGCTGGAACAGCGCGGGGATGTGGACTGGCAGCGGGTGCAGGAGATTCATGACTCCTTCAAGTACAGCCATTCGGGAATCGGAGCCGGAGCGGCAATAGCCATCGCTATTCTCGTCGCGGCGGCAACCTATGGGGCTGCAAGTTCAGCGGTTGGTACTGCTGCGAGCGCGGGAGTTGGATCGGGAACAACGATGGCAGCAGCAGGTACTGCCGCGATGGCGGAGGCTGGAACGGCGGTCGGAGCCGCGGGGGCGGGTTGGGGCAACGCGATGGCCGCGACAGCGATTTCCTCCGCAGCGGGAACGGGAGCGGCCAGCTTGGTCAGCAATAGCGGTGACTTGGGGAAAACACTCAAAGATGTGACGAGCACGGACAGTCTGAAAGCATACGCAACTGCTGCCTTAATAGCAGGATTTGGCGCTGGCGTAACCGATGGCTGGGGTCGAGAGCTAACGGCAGAGGGTAACTACAAAATGGTCCGATTCAGCGAGCGCCTCAAGGCATATGCCGCCAATACAGCATTGAAAGGGATGTTGAGTGGTGAAAGCAAAGAGGCATGGCTGAGTATTGCGGCGACTGGGGCTCTGATGGAGTTGTATCAGTACTCCGTAGGGCGAGAGCCAGATGTTAGGCCCGGTGTAGACCGACCTGATGGTCCGAGAGCAATTCCATTGGAAGATGGTACGGTTCCTAATGTTCTTATGGATGGGATTGCACGGGAGGGGAAGAATATTGGACTGAATTGGCCATCTCTTGATGCTTGTCAAGGTGTTTATTCAATTTGTCATGGGACGTATATTAGTGATGCGCTAAACAGCATTCCGGGTTTTAACTCGTTTGCTACATTGCATGATACTTGGATGAATCAACTGGAGATTCATAAGGGTGGAAGTATGTCCGTTTTTGAAAACTTGGGAAGCATGCCGCCTGCATTGTTTATTAATTATGGGGCGATTTATGATAAGTATCGTTTTCTGAACAGTTCGGTGAGAGAGAATGAGGAGAAGTAGCTTTTATGCGGCTCTTCTTTTGGTGGGAGCTTGTGCTCCATCTAACTCTGCTTGGCGGGCTGGGATGGATGGCGCTGTTGGGAGGGACTTTGGTCTATATCTAAATCCATATGGATACCATGGAAGTCTGTGGTCGCCAGTGAATAAGGAAAGAGGGTTTGATAAGGTTGTTGAAGAAGGAGGGGAGAGGCGTTATTTCATTACTTGGATCAGAAGTTGCCGGTATTCGATGCTTGTTTCTGCCGATGGTGTGGTGAAATCTTGGCGGTATGAGGTGAAAGATATAAAAGACTGCTATGTGTTCTAGGTGGAAAGTATGTTGCGGGGAGTGGCTGAAGGTTTTTTCGGCATTTACCCGTTTTTAGAGGCGGTAACTCGGTGTGTGACTGAAAAGGGGACAGATTTATTTTTCCTACTCTAATTCCTCGGGAAGAGAGAGCAGGTTATAGGTCGTCATGGAGGGAGGAGTCATGTCCAGGGTCGGGCGAGTCTTGTTGCCAAACTATCCGCATCACATCGTCCAGCGTGGCCATAACCGGCAGGTCGTGTTTGCCGAGGCGGCTGATTTCGAGCGTTACCTGGCTGACCTGCGCGAGTTGAAGGATGCCTTCGGCGTCAAGGTCTATGCGTACTGCCTGATGACCAACCATGTGCATCTGCTATTGGCCCCGGATGATTCACTGGGCGGGCTTAGCCAGTTGATGAAGACCTTGGCGGCTCGCGCAACGCGCTACCGCAATCGCCTGGAAGGCCGTTCCGGAACCCTGTGGGAAAGCCGCTTCAAGTCGAGCATCGTGCAGTCCGATGCCTACTTGTTGGCCTGTAGTCGCTATATCGAACTGAACCCCGTGCGGGCGTGCATGGTGGCTGAGGCAGGGGATTATCCCTGGTCCAGCTACGCCCTGCGTATTGGGGTTGCAGCCGAGCAGAACTGGTTGGACGACGACCCGTGTTTCCAAGCGCTCGGTACTAGTGATGACGAACGGCGCCGCCGGTATGCCGAGTTCGTCAGGCAGGCGGTGCCCACCGAGGAACTGAGCCTGATTCGAGAGGCCATTCAACGCGGTCAACTGACGGGGAGCAGCCGCTTTGTGGATGAAGTTGAGCGTATTGCGGGTGTACGGATTGAACGGCGCAAGCAGGGACGGCCGAAATTAGAGTAGGGAAAATAAATCTGTCCCCTTTTTTCTCCAGGCTGGTTTAGAGACGGCAATTGGTGGAGGAAGCTTCAGCGATAACTTGAAGAACTCATTGGCCGCCCAGGCAGGCAATGTCGGGATGGCCATCGGCTTCAACCTGATTGGTGACTGGGCGCTGGGCAAGTACCCGGACGGTAGCCCGCAGAAGGTCATGGCGCATGCCCTGATGGGAGGGCTCGTTGCGGAGGCCACAGGGAGCGACTTCAAGACCGGGGCATTGGCGGCCGGCGCCAATGAGGCACTGGGCAATGCGCTCTCGAACATGGTCGGGGGCGACGAAAACCTCGAGCTGATGTCGTCCCAGCTCGTTGGGCTTCTGGCCGCAGCGGCAGTCGATGGCGACCTTGAGAAAGGCTCCGAAATTGCCAAGTACGCGACGGCGTACAACCAGCAAGTGCATCGGGAAGCTAGAGAGCGTTTGGAGTATGGGCTAGAGATACTTCATGCGCAGGGTAAGTATCCGGGATTAGATGCGGAAACGGTTCTAAAAGATCTTCGCAAGATTGTTGATGGAGATGCCTCTAGTGCCTCAGACCTTAATCCTGAGGTGGTAAAATTTCTCAACTCTGAGTTCACTCCAGCCTCATTGCGGGATACTTTGCTGGAACCGGAGCCGTGGGAAATACTAGCATCGATCGCTTTAGATCTTGCACCGACCCCGGTAGGGAAGGTCTCGGCTGCTCAGAAAATAAAAGGAATTTCGAAAGAGGTTCAGCAGGCGCTTGAGCAGAAGTATGGCGCAGATCTACTCTTAGCTGCAAAAGGTGCTGTATACAGGACGAACAAGGAAGCAAAGATTGCAGCAGAAGCACTAGGATTTAGTAAGGTATCTGAAACGGTTCATGGTGGGCAGGCAGTGTACAAAAAAGGGGGGCTATATATAACCAGGGACCTGGATGGACATAATGGAGGGGCTTGGAAAATGGCCGACTCCATTAAAGGATTGAATAGTAAGCGTACCAGGCTCGGGACGTATGATGTAAATCTAAAACGTATTGGAGATTAATTGTGAAAAGTAAAAATTTAGGAGAGGCGTGGGTTGGTAAAGGAAAAACTATAAGGGAGCTGATTGAGGAGTTGGGTTCATTTGAGGACAAGGATTTGCTCATAGAGATATCTTTTGATGGGGGTAAAACATCAAAACCAATAAGTCTTGTTGGGAAAAAGGGTTGTAAGTGCCTGTTGATTTATCTAGAAGACTAGACCCGCATGCGAAAAGACTGGAAAAGGGGACAGATTTATTTTTCCTACTCTAATTCCTCGGGAAGAGAGAGCAGGTTATAGGTCGTCATGGAGGGAGGGGGAGAAAAGGTGACGGGGAGAAAAGGTGACAGATTTATTTTCTGTACTCTAATTTCGGGCGATTCTCTGTGCGCGCCGATTCTCGGCGACCATCGCGGACCTGTCTGCCAAGTATGGGCATGAGATTTCCTGCAAACCCGTGACCGCTCTTTATCAACTCAAGTGATTCAATAATCAGGGCACGAAAAGGGGACAGATTTATTTTATCTACTCTAATTCCTTGGGGAGAGGGCAGGCTTTAGTTATCCATGGCGGGAGAGACCATGCCTAGGGTGGGGCCGGTCGTACTACCAAACTATCCACATCACACAGCAAAAAGGGGATAGATTTATTTTCCCTACTCTAATTTTCTAGTGATCGGGCTCGTCGATGGAAATCGATTTGGCTAAATGCAGCACGGTCAGGAATTAAGTAGTGATTTCTTCAAGGTGGTACTGATTAGGATCGGCAGATCGCCGAGTGAAAATCTAAGAAATTAGAGTACAGAAAATAAATCTGTCCCCTTTTCTGTAGATACGGGGGACGGCCATTGCCCGCCTTGGGGTAGTACGGCTCGATCAGCGCCAGCAGCCCGGCCCAGGGCACCACTTGCTCCATCTCCGCCAGAAAGCGCTCGCGCCGGGTCTGTTTGCGCTTGCCGGCGTACTCGGCATCGGAAAAGCTCATCTGGGTCATGCGACAGGGCTCAGGTTCTGCGGGGGCGTCATTTCAGCAGATCGGTCGGGACTTTTCCGGAGTTTCCCTAGGGCGCGTCCGGGCGTCCCCCCAGCAACAGCCCCCGCTCCCGCGCACAGAGCTCCAGCAGGAAATCCCACACCACCCGCAGGCGCACCGAGCGGTGCAGTTCGCGGCGGGCGCTCATCCAGTACTCGCGCTCGATGCTTTCGTCCGGCAGTACCGGCACCAGGAGCGGATCGCGCAGGCCCATGAAGCGCGGCAGGATCGCCAACCCGATGCCGGCCTGGGCCGCCTGTTGCTGGGCCACTACGCTGGTGCTGCGGAACACCACCTGGGGATGGCGGCAGAAGCTGTGGTGGAACATCAGCTCCTGGCTGAACAGCAGGTCGTCGACGTAGCCGATCCACTGGTGGCGGGCCAGGTCGTCGCGGTTGCGCAGCGGCGGCGCCTGGTCCAGGTAGGCCGGGCTGGCGAACAGGCTGAGGCGGTAGCGGGTCAGCGAGCGGGTGATCACCAGGTCGGCGCCGGGGCGGTCGAGGGAGATGGCGATGTCCGCCTCGCGGTTGGTGATGCTGACGAAGCGCGGCACCGACACCAGTTCCACCTCCAGGCCCGGATAGCGGCGCATCAGTTCGGCCAGGCGCGGGGCGAGGAACACGCTGCCCAGGCCCTCGGTGACGCCGATGCGGATCTGCCCGAGCGGCGAGATGCCCTGGCTCATGTCTTCCTGGGCCAGCAGGGCGGTGTTTTCCATGGCTTCGGCGTGCTTGAGCAGGGCCTGGCCGGCCGGCGTCAGCTGATAGCCGCCGGTGTGCTGGACGAATAGCTGTGTGCCGAGGTCGCGTTCGATGTTCTCGATATGCCGCGCCACGGTGGCGTGGGTGGTGTTCAGGCGCTTGGCGGCGGTCAGCAGGCGGCCGCTGCGATGAAGTTCGAGGAAAAAGCGCAGGTCATTCCAGTCGAACATGGCACCGGTCCTTGGTGGGGAAAGGGAAGGGCGTTGTTAGAAAACTAACAGCAGCTGCCCCGAAACGTTCGTTTTTTTATCGTGAATGAGCGGCTAGCCTCAAGCCGTCCGTGATCTGGCGGTCAATTGCCGCCAGTCCGACGGCCTTCGAAAACAACGACAAGACGAGGCTCGCCATGTCCGAGGTAATGGATACCTACGACTACCTCATCGTCGGCGCCGGTCCCGCCGGCTGCCTGCTGGCCAACCGGCTTTCCGCCGACCCGGCCAACCGCGTCCTGCTGCTGGAAGCCGGCGGCCGCGACAACTACCCCTGGATCCACATCCCCGTCGGCTACCTCTACTGCATCGGCAACCCCCGCACCGACTGGTGCTTGGACACCGATGCCGTGCCCGGCCTCAACGGCCGCGCCCTGAAGTACCCGCGCGGCAAGGTGCTCGGCGGCTGCTCCTCGATCAACGGCATGATCTACATGCGTGGCCAGGCCCGCGACTACGACCAGTGGGCGGCCGAGGGCAATGCGGGCTGGAGCTGGCAGGAACTGCTGCCGCTGTTTCGCGGCATGGAAGACCACTTCGCCGGTGCCAGCGAGCTGCACGGCGCCGGCGGCGAATGGCGGGTGGAGCGCCAGCGCCTGTCCTGGGCGTTGCTGGACGCCTTCCAACAGGCGGCGGCGCAGACCGGCATCGCCAGCGTCGAGGACTTCAACGGTGGCGACAACGAGGGCTGTGGCTACTTCCAGGTCAACCAGCGCGGCGGTGTGCGTTGGAACGCCTCGAAGGGCTTCCTGCGCAGCGTCATGCAGCGGGCCAACCTGACCGTGCTGACCGGCGCCGAGGCGCAGCGGATCATCCTCGAACAGGGCCGGGCCAAAGCGCTGCTGGTGCGTTGCCAGGGTAACGAGCGGCGCTTCGAGGCGCGCCGGGAAATCATCCTCAGCGCCGGCGCCATCGGCTCGCCCTGTCTGCTGCAACGCTCCGGCATCGGCCCGCGCGGATTGCTGGAGCGCCTCGGGATAGGCGTCGCCCACGAGCTGCCCGGGGTGGGCGGCAACCTGCAGGATCATCTGCAATTGCGCCTGGTATACCGGGTCAGCGGCGTGCCGACCCTCAACCAGATCGCCGGCAGCCTGTGGGGCAAGCTGGGCATGGGAGTGCGCTACCTGCTCGACCGCAGCGGGCCGCTGTCGATGGCGCCGAGCCAACTGGGCGCGTTCGTCCGTTCCGACCCGCAGCAGCCTTCGGCCAACCTCGAATACCACGTGCAGCCGCTGTCGCTGGAGCGCTTCGGCGAGCCCTTGCACGACTTCCCGGCCTTCACCGCGTCGGTCTGCGACCTGCGTCCGCACAGCCGTGGCACGGTGCGCATCCGCTCCACCGACCTGCGCGAGGCGCCGTCGATCCAGCCGAATTACCTGAGCGACCCGCGCGACCTGGCGGTGGCCGCCGACGCCATCCGCCTGACTCGGCGCATCGTCGCCCAGCCGGCGCTGGCGCCCTATCGGCCGGAGGAATACAAGCCCGGCCCGGACTACAGCAGCGAGGAAGACCTGCACCGCGCCGCCGCCGAGATCGGTACCACCATCTTCCACCCCGCCGGCACCTGCCGCATGGGTCAGGGCGCCGGGGCGGTGGTGGACGCACAGTTGCGCGTGCGCGGGATTCCCGGCCTGCGCATCGCCGACGCCTCGATCATGCCCAGCCTGACCTCCGGCAACACCTGCTCGCCGGTGCTGGTGATCGCCGAGAAGGCGGCGCGGCTGATCCTCGCCGAGCGGCAGCACCAGGAGCGCCCCCAGGCCCTGGCCATGGCGGAACAGGGGGAGGAACGAATCGGGGCTTGAGCGAGGGACTTTCGCCGGCCCGGGACATCCAGCATCGCGCGGCGCCTTGCGTCGTGGTGGTCGAGGCTGATCAGCAGAGGCATCCACAACAACAAGAGCCCTCACGAGGGGCAGGAGAGCCGCAATGAGCGAGTACGCAACGACCAGCTATGCCGTACCAGCCGCCACGGCCAGGGAAGAGCGCAAGGTGATCTTCGCCTCGTCCCTGGGCACTGTCTTCGAGTGGTACGACTTCTTCCTCTATGGCGCCCTGGCGGCGGTGATCAGCAAGCAGTTCTTCGCCGGCGTCAACGACACCACGGCCTTCATCTTCGCCCTCATGGCCTTTGCCGCCGGTTTCCTGGTGCGGCCCTTCGGTGCCCTGGTGTTCGGCCGCCTGGGCGACATGATCGGGCGCAAGTACACCTTCCTGATCACCATCCTGCTGATGGGCCTGTCCACCTTCGCCGTGGGCCTGCTGCCCACCTACGCCTCCATCGGGGTCGCCGCGCCCATCATCCTGGTCACCCTGCGCATGCTCCAGGGCCTGGCCCTGGGCGGCGAGTACGGCGGCGCGGCGATCTATGTCGCCGAGCACGCCCCGGCCAACAAGCGCGGCGGCTACACCAGCTGGATCCAGTCCACCGCGACTATCGGCCTGCTGCTCTCGCTGCTGGTGATCCTGGCCTGCCGGCAGCTGACCGGCGACGAGTTCGAGACCTGGGGCTGGCGCCTGCCGTTCCTGCTGTCGATCGTGCTGCTGGGGATTTCCACCTGGATTCGCCTGTCCATGCACGAGTCGCCGGCCTTCCTGAAGATGAAAGCCGAGGGCAAGTGCAGCAAGGCGCCGGTGCGGGAATCCTTCACCAACTGGAGCAACCTCAAGGTGGTGCTGACCGCTCTGTTCAGCATCAACGCAGGGCAGGCGGTGACCTTCTACACCGCGCAGTTCTACGTGCTGTTCTTCCTCACCCAGGTGCTCAAGGTGGACGGCGGCACGGCCAACGGCCTGCTGATCGTCGCCCTTGTGCTGGGCGCGCCGTTCTTCATCGTCGCCGGCTGGCTATCCGACCGCATCGGCCGCAAGCCGGTGCTGCTGGCCGGCCTGCTGCTGGCGACCCTGGGCTACTTCCCGCTGTTCAAGGCGCTGACCCAATACGCCAACCCGGCCATCGACCAGGCCAGCCGGCAGGCGCCGATCAGCGTGATCGCCGACCCGGCCACCTGCACCTTCCAGTTCGATCCGGTGGGCAAGGCGAAATTCGATAGCCCTTGCGACAAGGCCAAGACCTTCCTGGTCAAGAGCGGCCTGCCGTACGCCAGCGTCGCGGCACCGGCCGGCAGCGAGGTGCTGGTGAAGATCGGCGAAACCGAGATCCGCGGCTTCGACGCCACGGCCATGGCGGCGGCGGTGACGGCGGCGGGTTATCCACAGCAGGCCGATAGCGGGCAGATCGACAAGCCGATGGTGATCGCCATCCTCTTCGCCCTGGTGCTGATCTCCACCCTCTGCTACGGCCCGCTGGCGGCGCTGATGGTGGAGCTGTTCCCCACGCGCATCCGTTACACCGCGCTGTCCCTGCCGTACCACATCGGCAACGGCTGGTTCGGCGGCTTCCTGCCCACGGTGTCCTTCGCCCTGGTGGTGTACACCGGTGATATCTTCTACGGCCTCTGGTACCCGGTGCTCATCACCGGCGGCAGCCTGGTCTGCGCACTGCTGTTCCTGCGCGAGACCCGCCACGTGGATATCCACCGGTAGTGGGCTTCCCGGTAGGGTGGATAACGCTCTTTTATCCACCATCGGTGTCATGCCGAACGACGACTGGTGGACAGAAAAGCGTGGTCCACCCTACAACGGTGCTTCGTGCAGCCTGGTGGATGTCGCTTTTTACATCCACCAACGGCGTCCGGCCGAGCATCGGAAGGTGGACCGGTGAAGCGTGGTCCACCCTACGACGCTTGCGATACCCATCAGCCCTGTCCGCATGGGTATCGCTCCGCTCCACCCATCCTACGTCGCGGTGGCCAGTCGATGTTCCGCGCGGCAATGCAATATCCGGAAGCACTCTGCCCCCTGCCACGAGGAATCCCTCCGGCTAGAGTCGGTCGATCACTTGAATCGACCCATCGCCTGGAGGCTGTCATGAACACCCGTGGACTGCTCGACCAACTGCTCAAATCCGGCCAGGACCTGCTGCAGCAGAAAACCGGCAAATCAAGCGGCAAGTCCGGCAATGGCAACCTCGGCAGCCTGCTCACCGGCGCCGGTGGTGGCGCCTTGGCGGCCGGGGCCCTGGGGCTGCTGCTGGGCAACAAGAGCGCGCGCAAGCTGGGCGGCAAGGCGCTGACCTACGGCGGCCTGGCCGCTCTCGGCGTGCTGGCCTACAAGGCCTACGGCAACTGGCAGGCCCAGCAGGCGGCGGCGCCCCAGGGCGAACCCCAGACCCTCGATCGCCTGCCCGCGCCCCAGGCCGAGCAGCACAGTCAGGCCATCCTCAAGGCCCTGGTGGCTGCGGCCAAGGCCGATGGCCACGTGGATGCCCGCGAGCGGCAGCTTATAGAGGAGGAGTTGGCCAAGCTGACCCAGGATGCGGACCTGCGCCGCTGGCTCGACGCCGAACTGAACAAGCCGCTGGACCCGGCCGACGTCGCCCGCGCCGCGACTACCCCGGAGATGGCCGCCGAGATGTACCTTGCCAGCGTGCTGATGGTGGATGAAGAGCACTTCATGGAACGTGCCTACCTCGAGGAACTGGCGCGGCAATTGCGGCTGGACCCTGGCCTCAAGGTCGAACTGGAGCGGCAGGTACGGCAGGAGCTGGTGTCGCAGTAGCCTGAAGCGGGGCCGGGGTGGTGAGCCTCGGGCTTGTAGGATGCGGTTTCGCTCCGCTCTAGCGGAACGCCGCCCGCCACATCCTACGGAGCGTCGTAGGGTGGACCACGCTTCATCGGTCCACCATCGGCGTACGGCATGGCAGGGACGGTGGAAATGAAAAGCGATTTCCACCCTACGACAGCAGGTACATTGGCAATGGGCTGCGCGGTTGAGTTCATTCCCCAGCTCCGGTGTGCCGCTCCCGGGCTATGTGGCTTTCAATCGATACTGAGTAGCGTTTCTCCCTGCAAATCTTCCACTTTCTGCCAGACTTTCCGGACATCGGACGCTGTCGGTTTTCTGGCGGCATAAAAGTACCGTTTGCCGAGCTTGCGGGCGCCTGGACTAGTCACTAGAGTCGCCGCCACGGCTTCGGGCCGCCATGAATCCGGGCACAGGTAACTGGGGAAGAATGTGAAGAACTGGACAGTTCGCTTGCGTATCCAGGCAAGTTTCGCGGTGATCATCGTCATCATGCTGTTGATGGCCGTCAGCTCCTACACACGCCTGGTCACCATCGAGAATGGGGCCAACCGGGTGCTGGAGGACGCGATGCCGGGCATGTACCACATCACCAAGGTACGTGGCGCCTGGACCGATCACATGCTCAAGACCCAGGCACTCTTCGGCCTCCACGAGGACCATGCGGACCACGGAGACGAGGGCCTGACCCAGCAGGACCTGGCGAGTTTCGAGGCCAGCGTCCGGGATCTCGACGCTTCGCTCACCGCCTACGAGGCGACCATAGTCGAGCAGGAGGACCGGGCCCTCACCAACGAGTTCAAGAAGGCCCGCGAAGAGTACGGGGAGCTGCATGGGCAGATGCTTGCGCTCCTGCAGAAGAAACAGATGGAGCCGGCGGCGGAACTGTTCCAGGGAGCGCTTTCGGAGCGTTGGGGGGACGGGCGCGCCAAGCTGGGCGAGCTGATCGAGATGAACAAGGCGATCGCCGAGCGCTCGTCGACCAGCATCGTTGCGGCCGTGCGCGACGCGGAGCTCAGCATGCTGCTGTCGATGCTGGCGGCCATCGCCGTCGCGTTGATCTCCGGATTGCTGCTCATGCGGGCGATCACCCGTCCGGTGCAGAACGTGGTCAGTACCCTGAAGGTCCTTGGCAGCGGTGATTTCTCCGCGCGGCTGCAGCTCAACCGGCAGGACGAATTCAACGCCATCGAAACCGGTTTCAACAGCATGGCCGAGGAGCTCAAGAGCCTGGTGGCCCAGGCCCAGCGCTCGGCGGTGCAGGTGACCACCTCGGTCACCGAGATCGCCGCCACCTCCAAGCAGCAGCAGGCCACGGCCACCGAGACAGCCGCCACCACCACGGAGATCGGCGCCACTTCGCGGGAGATCGCCGCCACCTCGCGGGACCTGGTGCGCACCATGACCGAGGTGTCCGGCACCGCCGAGCAGACCTCGATCCTTGCCGGTTCCGGCCAGCTGGGCCTGGCGCGCATGGAAGACACCATGCACCAGGTGATGGGCGCCGCCGAGCTGGTCAACGCCAAGCTGGCGATCCTCAACGAGAAGGCCGGCAACATCAATCAGGTGGTCACCACCATCGTCAAGGTGGCCGACCAGACCAACCTGCTTTCCCTCAACGCCGCCATCGAGGCGGAAAAGGCCGGCGAGTACGGCCGCGGTTTCGCCGTGGTGGCCACCGAAGTGCGCCGCCTGGCCGACCAGACCGCCGTGGCCACCTACGACATCGAGCAGATGGTCCGGGAGATCCAGTCGGCGGTATCCGCCGGGGTCATGGGCATGGACAAGTTTTCCGAGGAAGTGCGCCGCGGCATCGCCGAGGTGGGACAGGTGGGCGAGCAGCTGTCGCAGATCATCCAGCAGGTGCAGGCCCTGGCGCCGCGGGTGCAGATGGTCAACGAGGGCATGCAGGCCCAGGCCACCGGCGCCGAACAGATCAACCAGGCCCTGGTGCAACTGGGCGAGGCCACCGGGCAGACGGTGGAGTCCCTGCGCCAGGCCAGCTCCGCCATCGACGAACTGAACCTGGTGGCCAACGGCCTGCGCACCGGCGTCAGCCGCTTCAAGGTCTGAGCCGCCGCCATGTGCGCGAGTCGAACCCGAGCCCCGGCCCGTGTCGCCAGGGGCAGGCTGTACCTGCAGTTCCGCATGGGCGGCGACCGCTATGCGCTGGATGTCGCCGAAGTGGCGGAGGTGCTGCCCCTGCGCCAGCTCAAGCAGGTGCCCGAGGCGCCGGCCTGGGTTGCCGGTGTGCTCTCCCATCGCGGCGCGCTGGTGCCGGTGCTGGACCTTGGCGTGCTCGCCTTCGGCCGACCGGCGCAGATGCGCACCAGCACCCGGCTGGTGCTGGTGGACTATCCCCTGGCGGGCGAATCCCGCTGGTTGGGGCTGATCCTCGAACAGGCCACCGACACCCTGCGCTGCCATCCGGACGAGTTCCGTGACTACGGCCTGGAGCAGGGCGGGGCGCGTTACCTGGGGCCGGTGTACCAGGGGGCCGATGGCCTGGTGCAACGCATCCGCGTAGCCGACCTGCTGCCGGACGAGGTCCGCGCACTCTTGTTCCCGGCCACGGAGGGCGCGGCATGATCGAGCGCTTCGAGTCTCTGCTGAAAAGCCGCATCGGCCTGGAAGCCGAATCCGTCGGCCGGGTGGTCATCGAGCGCGCGGTGCGCCAGCGCATGGGCGCCACCGGGTGCCGCGACGAAGATGCCTACTGGAGCGTCCTCCATGCCTCGCTGTCCGAGCTGCAGGCGCTGGTGGAGACGGTGGTGGTCCCGGAGACCTGGTTCTTCCGCTATCCCGAATCATTCGCCGCCCTGGGGCGCCTGGCCTTCGAGCGGCTGCCGGCGCTGGCCGCTGGACGCCCGCTGCGCATCCTCAGCCTGCCCTGCTCCACGGGGGAGGAGCCGTTCTCCATCGTCATGGCGTTGCTGGACGCCGGCCTCGCGCCGGGGCTGTTCCAGGTGGACGCGGTGGACATCAGCGAGCGGGTGCTGGAGCGGGCGCGCCAGGGGCTGTACGGGCGCAACTCCTTCCGTGGCGAGGACCTGGGTTTCCGCGACCGCTATTTCATCCCTACCGGCGAGGGCTACGTCCTGGCCCAGCAGGTGGCATCCCGGGTGCGCTTCCTGCGCGGCAACCTGCTCGACCCCGGCCTGCTGGCGGGGGAGGCCCCCTACGATTTCGTGTTCTGCCGCAACCTGCTGATCTATTTCGACCGGCCGACCCAGGCCGCCGTCCTGGAGGTGCTCAAGCGCCTGATGCAGCGCGATGGCGCCATGTTCATCGGCCCGGCGGAGGCCAGCCTGCTGAGCCAGCAGGGCATGCAGCCGCTGGGTTATCCACAGGCGTTCGTGTTCCGTCACGCGCCCCTGCAAGCGGCCGCCAAACCGGCCAAGGCGCGCGTCCAGGCATCGGTGCCGGTGGTGCCCGCGGCACTGCCTGTACGATCCCCGGCGCGGTCCCGCCCGCCGCTGCCGAAGCCGGAGCTGCCGAAGTCGCGGCCCGCGACCACGAGCCGGGACGCCGCCCTGGCCGAAATCGCCAGCCTGGCCAATAGCGGCCGCAGTGGCGAGGCACGGGCCTCTTGCGAGGCGTTCCTCGCCGCCCACGGCCCCTCGGCGGAGGCATTCTATTGGCTCGGCCTGCTCGCCGATGTCGCCGGCAAGGCCGTCGAGGCCCAGGACTATTACCGCAAGGCCCTCTACCTGCAGCCGCAGCACAGCGAGGCGCTGGCGCACCTGGCGGCGCTGCTCGCCGCCCGTGGCGACCGGGCCGGCGCCCAGCGCCTGCAGCAGCGGGCCAGCCGTGGAGTGAACGACCATGGCCGATAACCGCCTGCCGCTGATCGCCAGCGACCAGTTGCCGGCCGTGGACGACTGCTGGAACCGCATCGGCGTCCACGGCGACAAGTCCTGCGAGCGCCTGGCTGGCCACATCCATTGCCGCAATTGCGACGTGCATGGGGCGGCGGCCACCCTGTTGCTGGACCGCTACGCCCTGGCCAGGGATGACGCGGAACTCGTCGAATCCCCCACGGACGACGGCCGCGAACGCCGATCCACCCTGGTGTTCCGCCTGGGCGATGAGTGGCTGGGGCTGGCCACCCGCAGCCTGGTGGAGGTGGCCGCCATCAGTCCCATCCATTCGCTGCCGCACCAGCGCTCGATGGCGATGCTGGGGGTGATCAATGTACGTGGCGCCCTGGTGGCCTGCCTGTCCCTGGGCGAATTGCTGGGACTGGAGAAGGGCGGCGGGGCGACCGGCGATCGCCGGGTGGTGCCCAGGCTGCTGATCCTCGCCAGCCAGGGCGGGCCGCTGGTTGCGCCGGTGGACGAGGTCGATGGCATCCACGGCATTCCGCTGGACGCGGTGGTGGACCCCGGCCGCAGCTCGGACCTGGCCGCGCGCCAGTTCGCCGCCGGTGTCGTGCAGTGGCGCGGACGCAGCATCACCCTGCTGGACGAGGGCCTGCTGCTGCAGGCCATGGCAAGGAGCCTGGCATGACCCCCGACCAGATGCGCGACGCATCCTTGCTGGAACTGTTCCGCCTCGAGGCGGAGGCCCAGACCCAGGTGCTCAACGCCGGCCTGATGGCCCTGGAACGCAACCCGACCCAGGCCGACCAACTGGAAGCCTGCATGCGCGCGGCCCATTCCCTGAAGGGGGCGGCGCGTATCGTCGACCTGGACGCCGGGGTGCGGGTCGCCCATGTGATGGAGGACCTGCTGGAGGCCGCGCGCCAGGGGCATGTACGCCTGCAGGCGGAACATGTCGACGCCTTGCTGCAGGGTTCCGATCTGTTGCTGCGCATTGGCCGGGACGCCGACTGGGCGGACAACGCCGGGCGCGAATTCATCCAGGCCCTGATCGCCCGCCTGCAGGGGGCTCCCGCGGAGCCGGCAGCGAAGCAGGAACCGGTGATTCCGGAGTCGCCGGCGGCCCCCTTGCAGCCGGCGCTCCCGCTGGCAGAACCCCCGGGAACCGAGCCGGCGCCCCTCGAGGCGGATGTGCCTCCGGCCGGCGACAGTGGCGCCGAGGCCCGCGACCGGGTGTTGCGGGTCAGCGCCGAGCGCCTCGATCACCTGCTGGACATCTCCAGCAAGTCGCTGGTGGAGTTCCAGCGCATCAAGCCCCTGAACGATGCCCTGCATCGGCTCAAGCGCCTCCAGGCCAGTGCCAGTCGCGCCCTGGACGTGGCCCGCGAGTCGGTGCTGGACGGCTCCCTTGATCCCCAGGCCCAGGCCATGCTGGGCGAGGCCCGGCAACTGCTCGGCGAATGCCAGCGGATGCTCGCCGGCTACATGGCCGACTTCGACGAGTTCGGCTGGCAGGGCGGCCAGCGTGCACAGTTGCTCTACGACGCCGCACTGGCCTCGCGCATGCGCCCCTTCGCCGATGTGCTGGCCGGCCAGGCGCGGATGGTCCGCGACCTCGGCCGCTCCCTGGGCAAGCTGGTGCGCCTGGAAGTGAATGGCGAGGCCACCCAGGTCGACCGCGACGTGCTGGAGCGCCTGGAAGCGCCGCTGACCCATCTGCTGCGCAATGCCGTGGATCATGGCATCGAGAGTCCCTCCGTGCGTGCGCGCCTGGGCAAGCCGGAGGAGGGCGTGATCCACCTGCATGTGCGCCACCACGCCGGCATGCTGCTGCTGGAGCTCGCTGACGACGGCGCCGGGGTGGATCTTGAGTGCCTGCGCGACACGGTGGTGGCGCGCCAGTTCGCCAGCCCCGACACCGCAGTACGGATGACCGAAGAAGAGCTGCTGGCCTTTCTCTTCCTGCCCGGATTCAGCATGCGTGACCGGGTCACCGAGGTTTCCGGCCGCGGCGTCGGGCTGGACGCCGTGCAGCACATGGTGCGCCAGCTGCGCGGCGGCGTGCGCATGGAGCAGCGCAGCGGCCAGGGCGCCCGTTTCCATATCGAAGTGCCGCTGACCCTGTCGGTGGTGCGCAGCCTGGTGGTGGAAGTGGGCGGCGAGGCCTATGCCTTCCCCCTGGCGCACATCGAACGCATGACCCGCCTGCAGCACGAGGACATCGTCCAGCTCGAAGGCCGCCAGCACTTCTGGCATGAAGGGCGCCACGTCGGCCTGGTGTCGGCCAGCCAGATCCTCCAGTGTGCCGAGGGCCGGCGCGACGAGGCGGGCATCCCGGTGGTGCTGATCAGCGAGCGGGATGCCTGCTACGGCATCGCCGTCGAGCGCTTCCTCGGCGAACGAACCCTGGTGGTGATGCCGCTGGACCCGCGCCTGGGCAAGGTCCAGGACCTGTCCGCCGGCGCGCTGCTGGACGACGGCCGGCCGGTGCTGATCCTCGACGTCGAGGACCTGTTCAAGTCGGTCGGCAAGCTGCTCGGCAGCGGTCGCGTGGAAAGGGTCGACCGCAGCGGCCGCCAGAGTGCCGGCGCCCAGCGCAAGCGCGTCTTGGTGGTGGATGACTCCCTCACCGTGCGCGAGCTGGAGCGCAAGCTGCTGTTGAGTCGCGGCTACGAGGTGGCGGTGGCGGTGGACGGCATGGACGGCTGGAACGCGCTGCGCTCGGAACATTTCGACCTGCTGATCACCGATATCGACATGCCGCGCATGGACGGTATCGAACTGGTGACCCTGGTGCGTCGCGACAATCGCCTGCAGTCGCTGCCGGTGATGGTGGTCTCCTACAAGGATCGTGAAGAGGACCGTCGTCGCGGCCTGGATGCCGGCGCCGACTATTATCTGGCCAAGGCCAGCTTCCACGACGAGGCGTTGCTGGATGCGGTGGTCATGCTGATCGGGGAGGCGCAAGGGTGAGGATAGGGATAGTCAACGATATGCCCCTGGCGGTGGAGGCGCTGCGCCGGGCCCTGGCCCTGGAGCCGGCCCACCGGGTCGCCTGGGTGGCCGGCAATGGCGCCGAAGCGGTGGAGTATTGCGGCCGGGATGTGCCGGACGTGGTGCTGATGGACCTGCTGATGCCGGTGATGGATGGGGTCGAGGCGACCCGCCAGATCATGGCCCGCAGCCCCTGCGCCATCCTCATCGTCACGGTCGATATCGAACAGAATGTGCACCGGGTGTTCGAGGCCATGGGCCATGGCGCCCTGGACGCGGTGAACACGCCAGGCCTGGGCAGCGGCCAGGCCCAGGAAGCCGCCCTGCTGCTGCGCAAGATCCAGAACATCGGCTGGCTGGTGGGCCAGCCCGACAACCGCGGGCGTGGTGCCGCCGAGCCGCCCAGGCCGAGCGGCGGCGGCCAGCGCCTGGTGGCCATAGGCGCTTCGGCGGGTGGGCCGGCATCCCTGGCGCAGTTGCTCAAGCAGCTGCCGCCGAGCTTTCCCGCCGCGGTGGTGCTGGTGCAGCACGTGGACGAGGTCTTCGCCGCCGGCATGGCCGACTGGCTGGCCAGCGAGTCCTGCCTGCCGGTGCGCCTGGCCCACGACGGCGAGCCGCCGCAGCCCGGCACCATCCTCCTGGCCGGCACCAACAATCACCTGCGGCTGCTGAGGAACGGTGAACTGGCCTACACCGCCGAGCCCGCCAGCCATGTCTACCGGCCGTCCATCGACGTGTTCTTCGACAGCCTGGTGGAGCACTGGAAGGGCGAGGCCATCGGCGTGCTCTTGACCGGCATGGGCCGGGACGGTGCCGAGGGCCTCAAGCGCATGCGCGGCCGGGGTTTCCTGACCATCGCCCAGGATCAGGCCAGCTGTGCCGTCTATGGCATGCCCAAGGCTGCCGCCGCCATCGGCGCGGCAGTGGAAATCCTCGCCCTGGAGCGCATCGCGCCCCGTCTGGTCGAGGCGTTCGGATGAATTTCACCTCAGGCCCGAGGGCCCGGAGAGCGTTATGCAATACCCCTATCGCAGCCACACGGACATGACCGCCGCGGAAACCTCGGCGATGGTCCTGCTGGTGGATGACCAGGCCATGATCGGCGAGGCGGTGCGCCGCGCGCTGGTTGCCGAGCCCGGCATCGATTTCCATTTCTGCGTCGACCCGCTGCAGGCCGTCGCCATCGCCCTGCAGGTCAGGCCGACGGTCATCCTCCAGGACCTGGTGATGCCCGGCGTCGATGGCCTCAGCCTGCTGGCCGAGTACCGCAAGGTGCCGGCACTGCGCGACGTGCCGATCATCGTCCTGTCGACCAAGGAGGAGCCCACGGTCAAGAGCGCCGCTTTCGCCGCCGGGGCCAACGATTACCTGGTCAAGCTGCCCGATGCCATCGAACTGGTGGCGCGCATCCGCTACCACTCGCGCTCCTACATCGCGCTGCAGCAGCGCGACGAGGCCTACCGCGCCCTGCGCGAAAGCCAGCAGCAGCTGCTGGAGACCAACCTGGTGCTGCAGCGGCTGATGAATTCGGACGGCCTGACCGGCCTGTCCAACCGTCGCCATTTCGATGAATACCTGGACATGGAGTGGCGCCGCGCCTTGCGCGAGCAGAGCGAATTGTCGCTGCTGATGATCGATGTCGACCACTTCAAGTCCTTCAACGACAACTTCGGCCACGTGGCCGGCGACGACGCCCTGCGCCGCGTGGCCGACGCCATCCGCGGCTCCTGTAGCCGTTCCACCGACCTGGCGGCGCGCTATGGCGGCGAGGAATTCGCCATGGTCCTGCCGGGGACCGCCGCCGGCGGCGCGCGCCTGCTGGCCGAGAAGGTCCGGCGCAGCATCGAGGCGCTGGCCATCCCCCATGATGTGCCGGCGCCGGGGTCGCGGCTGAGCGTCAGCATCGGCGTCGGCACCCTCGTGCCCAAGGCCGGCCAGGCCTCGCTGGTACTGGTGGACATGGCGGACCAGGGCCTCTACCAGGCCAAGCACAACGGTCGCAACCAGGTGGCCATGGCGGCGGGCAACCCCACCCCCTGACAGGGGATCGGCGGCGGCGCGCCCGTGCGTCGCCGTATCGGGGCAAATCTTGGCTGGCATGCTGCCGGTATCTGGCGACTCGGGTATACTCGCCGGCTTTTCCGAAAGTTTTGCCTGCGAGAGCCTCCAGCCATGGAAATCAACCCGATCCTGAACAGCATCAAGGACCTCTCCGATCGCACCCTGTCCATTCGGGGGTATCTTTGACTACGATCACAAGCATGATCGCCTGGTCGAAGTAAACCGCGAACTCGAAGATCCCAACGTCTGGAACAACCCCGAATACGCCCAGAATCTCGGCCGCGAGCGCGCCCAGCTTGCGCAGATCGTCGAGACCCTGGACGACCTGACCAGCGGCCTGGCCGACTCCCGCGACCTGCTGGACATGGCGGTCGAGGAGAATGACGAAGGCGCGGTGAACGATGTCGCCGCCGAAGTCGAGCGCCTGCGTGCGATTCTCGAGAAGCTGGAATTCCGCCGCATGTTCAGCGGCGAGATGGACATGAACAACGCCTACCTGGACATCCAGGCCGGCTCCGGCGGCACCGAAGCCCAGGACTGGGCCAACATGCTGCTGCGCATGTACCTGCGCTGGGCCGACAAGCGCGGCTTCGACGCCACCATCATCGAACTGTCCGAAGGCGAAGTCGCCGGCATCAAGGGCGCCACTGTCCATGTGAAGGGCGAGTACGCCTTCGGCTGGCTGCGCACCGAGATCGGCGTGCACCGCCTGGTGCGCAAGAGCCCCTTCGACTCCGGCAACCGTCGCCACACCTCCTTCACCGCGGTATTCGCCTCGCCCGAGATCGACGACAACATCGAGATCGAGATCAACCCGGCGGACCTGCGCATCGACACCTACCGCTCCTCCGGCGCCGGTGGCCAGCACGTGAACACCACCGACTCCGCGGTGCGTATCACCCACGTGCCGACCAACACCGTGGTGGCGTGCCAGAACGAACGTTCCCAGCACGCCAACAAGGACACCGCCATGAAGATGCTGCGGGCCAAGTTGTACGAGCAGGAGATGCAGAAGCGCAATGCCGCGTCCCAGGCCCTGGAAGACTCCAAGTCCGACATCGGCTGGGGCCACCAGATCCGCTCCTACGTCCTCGACCAGTCGCGGATCAAGGACCTGCGCACCGGCGTCGAGCGCAGCGACTGCGACAAGGTGCTGGACGGCGACCTGGACGAATACCTCGAAGCCAGCCTGAAACAGGGGCTTTGACCCTGCTTCCCCCTCTCCCTCCGGGAGAGGGCCGGGGACGAGGGATTGCCCCTCCCCCCAGAACCGCCCCAAGGGGCTGGATTACCGAATCAGAAAGAGTGCCCACCGGCATTTGCGAGATGGAAAGAACTGCCATGAGCGACCAAGAACTCGACCTTCACGAACTGCAACAGGAAGAAAACAAGCTGATCGCCCAGCGCAAGGAAAAGCTTGCCGCCGTGCGTGAGCAGGGCAACGCCTTCCCGAATGACTTCCGCCGCGAGAACTACTGCGCGGACCTGCAGAAGCAGTACGTCGACAAGTCCAAGGAAGAGCTGGAAGCCGCGGCCATCCCGGTCAAGGTAGCCGGTCGCATCATGCTCAACCGTGGCGCCTTCATGGTGATCCAGGACATGACCGGGCGCATCCAGGTCTACGTCAACCGCAAGACCCTGTCCGCCGAGACCCTGGAGTCCGTCAAGCACTACGACCTGGGCGACATCATCTCCGCCGAGGGCACCCTGGCCCGTTCCGGCAAGGGCGACCTCTACGTCGAGATGACCCAGGTCCGCCTGCTGACCAAGTCCCTGCGCCCGCTGCCGGACAAGCACCACGGCCTGACCGACACCGAACAGCGCTACCGCCAGCGTTACGTCGACCTGATCGTCAACGAGGAAACCCGCAACACCTTCCGCGTGCGCACCCAGATCATCAGCCACATCCGCAAGTTCCTCGCCGAGCGCGACTTCCTCGAAGTGGAAACGCCGATGCTGCAGACCATCCCTGGCGGCGCCGCGGCCAAGCCCTTCCAGACCCACCACAATGCGCTGGACATGGCCATGTTCCTGCGCATCGCGCCGGAGCTGTACCTCAAGCGCCTGGTGGTCGGCGGCTTCGAGAAAGTCTTCGAGATCAACCGCAACTTCCGTAACGAAGGCGTTTCGACCCGGCACAACCCCGAGTTCACCATGCTCGAGTTCTACCAGGCCTACGCCGACTACGAAGACAACATGGACCTCACCGAGGAGCTGTTCCGCGAGCTGGCGCAGCTGGTCCTGGGTACCACCGACGTACCCTACGGCGACAAGCTGTTCCACTTCGGCGAGCCCTTCGCACGCCTGTCGGTGTTCGAGTCCATCCTCAAGTTCAACCCCGACATCTCCGAGGCCGACCTCAAGGACATCGACAAGGCCCGTGAGATCGCCAAGAAGGCCGGCGCCAAGGTGCTCGGCTTCGAGGGCCTGGGCAAGCTGCAGGTGATGATTTTCGAGGAACTGGTGGAGCACAAGCTGGAACAGCCGACCTTCATCACCAAGTACCCCTTCGAGGTTTCGCCGCTGGCGCGCCGCAACGACGAAGACCCGAGCGTCACCGATCGCTTCGAGCTGTTCATCGGCGGCCGCGAGATCGCCAACGCTTACTCCGAGCTGAACGACGCCGAAGACCAGGCCGAACGCTTCATGCAGCAGGTCAAGGACAAGGATGCCGGCGACGACGAGGCCATGCATTTCGACGCCGACTTCGTCCGCGCCCTGGAGTACGGCATGCCGCCCACCGCCGGCGAAGGCATCGGCATCGACCGCCTCGTGATGCTGCTCACCAATTCGCCGTCTATCCGTGACGTCATCCTGTTCCCGCACATGCGGCCCGAGGCTTGACGCCCGAGTGAGAAACAACCGCCTTCGGGCGGTTTTTTCTTGGCCGGCGCCCGGCGATTGAACCTTTGCCGGGCGTTACCACTCCAGGTAGACGCCTTTCAGGGACGAAGGCGTCTTTTCTCACCTGCTCCTGCATTGATTAGCCGGATAAATGGTCAACACTTTCACCTTGAGTGAGTTCGGAGGGTTTCCTGTCTTGAACCAGTCGTCCCGCAGTGACAGTGCCGCCCGCGTGGCCAGCGCGGTTGCCGAAAGCGTGAAGTACCAGGGCCGCAAGGCCAGCCGCCAGGGCAGCGAGCAGCGCCGCCAGGCGATCCTCGATGCCGCCATGCGCATCATCATCCGCGACGGCGTGCGCGCCGTGCGCCACCGTGCGGTGGCCGCGGAGGCCCAGGTGCCGCTGTCGGCCACCACCTATTACTTCAAGGACATCAACGACCTCATCACCGACACCTTCGCCCAGTTCGTCGAGCGCAGCTCGGCGGTGATGGCGGCCTTCTGGGCCAGCGTGGAGGATGATCTCCAGGCCATGGCCGCGGTGCTCGCCCGCGACGGCGATTCGCGCCGGGCGATGACCGACCAGATCGTCGAACTGGCCATCCAGTACGTGCGCAGCCAGCTGGAAGAGAACCGCGACCAATTGCTGGCGGAACACGCGTTCCGCCAGGAAGCGCTGCTCAACGCCGGCCTGCGTAACCTTGCCGACGCACATCGCCGGATACTCTCGCAGGGCGCGGAGCATTTCTTCCAGGTACTGGGCTCGGCCGAGCCTGCCGAAGACGCCAAGGTGTTGACGTCTGTCATTCTGCGGATGGAATATCAGGGCCTGCTCGACGGCGTGGAAAACCTCGACATCGACGAGATGCGAGCCGTCCTGAAACGCTACCTGTACCTGGTGATGGGACTGTAAGCGCGTAGATCCAACCCCGCCGGCACGGCGGGGTTTTTCGTTATCACAAGGAGAGCGAGATGAACGTCTGGCGTGCCGTGGTTGCCCTGTCCTTCCTGCTGTTGGGCGGCTGCCTGGTCACCTTCAAGGACCCGATCCCGGCCAGGGAGCCGGCGCCCATTCCCCTTCTGGGGGACTGGACCCGCAAGGACGAATGGGGCGAGCGGCAGTATCTGGAGATCAGCCGCGCCGGCTCCAACCTTTACAAGGCACGCAGCTTCGAGGGCAGCAAGGACAATCTGGAAGGCATGGAGGAGTTCGGCTTCACCGTCGCCCACCATGGCCGCCGCTGGTACCTGTCCGCCGGCGTGCCGAAGCGGCTCGGCAACAATTTCGCCATCGCCGGATTCGAGCTGACCACGGACAACGAACTGGTGGTCTACAACCTGGACATCGAGCGCATCGAACAGGAAGTGCAGGGCGGCAAGTTCCAGGGCAGCGTGGTGGACACGCCGGAAGGCGACGGTGTGCTCATCACCAGCCCGCTGGATGCCGTGTTCGCCTGGCTGGACGATCCGGCCAACTCCGACGTCTTCGTCGAAGTGGCGCGCTACCAGCGCGCCGCCGTGGAGTGAGCCGCCGATGACCCGCCGCAAGCTGCCCGACGACTACCAGAAGACCATCCGCGCGCTGTCCGACCGCATCGTCCAGGCGCAGACGCCGATTCGTGTGCTGGACGCGGTGAAGTGGGACGACAGCGTCCGCCAGGGCTTCCTCAAGCACAAGGGCAAGTCCATGCCTCCGGTGGACCGCGCCTACTACGAGAGCCGCCCGCTGGCCTTCGACTCGGTGGAAAAGAAGCTGGAGTTCCAGAACATCGAGCGCGACATCACCCGCCACCTGGGCCAGTTCAACCCGGTGGGGCAGATCATGCGGCGCATGTGCAAGGAGTACCGCATGGTGATCCGCATGCTCGAAGCGCGCGGCACCGCGGATTTCGGCCTGATCTCCCAGGAGCTCTACGGCGCCGCGTCCGACGCGTTCCACGCCGGCGACCCGACCCTGGCCGACCTCGGCCTGATGCTCTCCGACTTCCTGAACAACATCGCCCACCGCGGCGATCTCAAGGACGAGGCAAAGACCCTTACCGCCAAGGACGCGGTAGACCTGCTGCAGAGCCGGCTTGGCTCGGTGTTCGGCGATGACACCATCCGCGTGATCGAGTCCGACGGCATAGTCGCCGACGCCGCCGCCGGCGCCGACTACATCAAGATCCGCGCCGACGCCATGTTCAACGAGCGCGACGTGCGTGCCCTGGAGGTCCACGAGGGGCTGGTGCACGTGGGCACCACCCTGAATGGCCAGAACCAGCCGATCTGCACCTTCCTCGCCAAGGGCCCGCCGTCCTCCACCGTGACCCAGGAAGGCCTGGCGATCCTGATGGAGGTGATCGCCTTCGCCTCTTACCCGACCCGGCTGCGCAAGTTGACCAACCGCACCCGCGCCATCCACATGGCGGAGGAGGGCGCCGACTTCCTCGAGGTCTACCACTTCTACCGCGAGCAGGGTTACAGCATGGAGGAGAGTTACAGCAGCGCCAGCCGCGCCTTCCGTGGCTCGCTGCCGGGCGGGCTGCCCTTCACCAAGGACCTGTCCTACCTCAAGGGCTTCATCCTGATCTACAACTACATCCAGCTAGCCGTGCGCAAGGGCAAGCTGGAACAGATCCCCCTGCTGTTCTGTGGCAAGACCACCCTGGAAGACACCCGCACCCTGCGCCAGCTGGTGGACGAGGGCCTGGTGGTACCACCCAAGTACCTGCCACCGCAGTTCCGTGACCTCAACGCGCTGTCGGCCTGGATGTGCTTCTCCAACTTCCTCAACCACCTGAGCCTGGAACGCATCGAGGCGGATTACGCCAATATTCTCTGAAGGCTGAAGGCTGAAGGCTGAAGGCTGAAGGCTGAAGGTTCCCTGTGGGGGCGAATTCATTCGCTAACCGGCCCGAAGGGTCGGCCAACGGATCTCCGGGAAGGAATCCTCGATGCGCCACTGTCTGCTGATCTTCTTCGCACTGTTCCTGCAAGGTTGCAGCGCGCTGCTCTTCTACCCGGACCACCACCTGGCCATGACCCCGGAGCAGGTGAAGCTGGAGTACCGCGACATCGACCTGAGCGCGGCGGATGGCACGCGCCTGCACGCCTGGTGGCTGCCGGCCAAACCGGGCGTCGAGGTCAAGGGCACCGTGCTGCACCTGCACGGCAATGGCGGCAATGTCGCCAGCCACCTGGGAGGCAGCTGGTGGCTGCCCGCCCAGGGCTACCAGGTGCTGCTGCTGGACTATCGGGGCTACGGCCACTCCGAGGGTTCCCCCAGCCTGCCGGCGATCTACCAGGACATCGATGCCGCCTTCGCCTGGCTCGACCAGGCTCCGGACGTGCAAGGCAAGCCGCTGGTGCTGCTCGGCCAGAGCATCGGCGGCGCCCTGGCGGTGCACTACCTGGCCGGGCACCCCGGGCCCCGCCAGCGACTCAAGGCCCTGGTGCTGGACGGGGTGCCCGCCAGCTATCGCGATGTGGCGCAGTACAGCCTCGCCAATGCCTGGGTCACCTGGCCGCTGCAGGTGCCGCTGTCCTGGCTGGTGCCGGATGGTGACAGCGCCATCCGCTCCATCGGCGCGCTGAAAGGCCTGCCCATGCTGATCTACCACAGCATCGACGATCCGGTGGTGCCCTTTTCAAACGGGGTGCGCTTGTATCAAGCTGCGCCCCCGCCGCGGGTGTTCCAGCCGACCCGCGGTGGCCATGTGCAGACCTTCGCCGACCCCACCTGGCGGAAGGTGATGCTGCGCTACCTCGAAGACCCGACGGGCTATGTCGGGCTGCGCCGGCTGGCCGAAGTCCCGAATACAGAGAGTCCCCAATGAGCGAACGCAATCCCATCCCGCTGATCCTCACCGGCATCGGCAGCATCGTCGGCACCGTGATGGTGCTCTGGTACTACGGCTACCTGCACTTCGCGAAACCCGAGGACGCCCTGCTGCTGAACGAGTTCACCATGCTCAAGACCATGCCCGGCGAGGACTACAAGGTCTCCCTGGAGCCGGCCGCCCAGGTCGCCCAGTGCATCGACGGTGTGCTGGTGCTGTTCGACACCCAGCAGAAGGGTCTGACCGGCGTGCTGGTGAACGACAAGAAGAAAGCCGTGCGCTGCATGGGCCAGGAGACTCCGCAAGAGGTCAAATAAGGGGCTAGCCTCCCAGTGGAGGTGACCCACATGGACATTCGTATCTGGCAAGGCGACATCACCACCCTGGAGGTGGACGCCATCGTCAATGCCGCCAACTCTTCGCTGCTTGGCGGCGGGGGTGTGGACGGCGCCATCCACCGCGCCGCCGGCCCCGAACTCCTCGCCCACTGCCGCACCCTGGGCGGCTGCCCCACGGGCGAGGCGAAGATCACACCCGGCTTCCGCTTGCCGGCGCGCTTCGTGATCCACACCGTCGGGCCGGTCTGGCACGGCGGCACCCACCGCGAGCCCGAGCTGCTCGCCAGCTGCTACCGCAACAGCCTGGCCCTGGCCGAGGCGGAGGGGCTGGCGAGCATCGCCTTTCCGGCCATCAGCTGCGGGGTATATGGCTATCCGCTGGAAGAGGCGGCGAGGATCGCCGTGGCGGAGCTGAAGCGGCCACGGCCGGCGGGCAGCAGCCTGCGTGAGGCGCTGCTGGTGGCCTTCGGAGCGGATATGGTGAGGGTCTATCAGGACGTGCTGGGGTAGGCCGGTGCCGTTCGTAGGATGGGTCGGGCGGCGTTCCGCGAGCGGAGCGAAACCCATCATTGGATCGATGGGTTTCGCAGGCTCTACCCATCCTACGGTGAGGCCTCGTTGTAGGCGTCGCCATCAACGTGCCGTCCTCAACAATCGCAACCCATTGAACACCACCAGCAGACTGGCCCCCATGTCGGCGAATACCGCCATCCACAGGGTGCCCTGGCCCATCAGGGTCAGGGCCAGGAACACCGCCTTGATCCCCAGCGCCAGACTGATGTTCTGCATCAGCACGGAGTGGGTGCGGCGGGACAGGCGGATGAAGCGTGGCAGCTTGCGCAGATCGTCGTCCATCAGCGCCACGCCGGCGATCTCGATGGCGGTGTCGGTACCGGCCGCGCCCATGGCGAAGCCGATGTCGGCACGGGCCAGGGCCGGGGCGTCGTTGATGCCGTCGCCGACCATGCCCACCGTAACGCCGCCCGCCTGGCGCCGGCCGATCTCCGCCAGCTTGTCCTCCGGCAGCAGGTCGCCACGGGCGTCGTCCATGCCGACCTGGGCGGCGATGGCCTGCACCGTGTGAGGGTTGTCGCCGCTGAGCATCAGGGTCTTAACTCCCAGCTCGTGGAGTTGGCGGATCGCCTCGCGGCTGCTGTCGCGCACCGTATCGGCCACGGCGAACAGGGCCAGCACCGCGCTTTCGCCGCACAGGGCCACCACCGTCTTGCCCTGGGCCTCCAGGGCGTCCAGGCGGGCTTCCAGTTCCCTGGAGCAGATCCCGAGTTCCTCGATCAGCCGGTGGTTGCCCAGATGGTAGTTGCGGCCCTCGATCAGGCCGGTGACGCCGCGGCCGGGGAGGGCGGCCAGGCGATCCACGGCGTAGAGGGCGATGCCGTCGGCCTCGGCGGCACGGGCCACGGCCTGGGACACCGGATGGTCGGAGCGGGCGGCGAGGCTGGCGGCCAGGGCGCGGGGATCGCGATCGTCTTCCCGCAGCAGTTCGAAGTCGGTCTGCCGCGGGCGCCCCTCGGTGAGGGTGCCGGTCTTGTCCAGGGCCACCCAGGCCAGCTTGCGGCCCTGTTCGAGGAACACCCCGCCCTTGATCAGGATGCCGCCACGGGCCGCCGCCGCCAGGCCGCTGACGATGGTCACCGGGGTGGAAATCACCAGGGCGCAGGGACAGGCGATCACCAGCAGCACCAGGGCGCGGTACAGCCAGTCCAACCAGACGCCGTCCAGCAGCAGGGGCGGCAGCAGCGCGGTGAGTATGGCGATGAGGATCACCGCCGGCGTATAGATGCGGGAGAACTGGTCGACGAAGCGCTGGGTCGGGGCTCGCGAGCCCTGGGCGGCTTCCACCGCGTGGATGATGCGCGCCAGGGTGCTGTCGTCGGCGGCGCGGGTGGCGCGGTATTCCAGCTCGCCTTCGCCGTTGATGGTGCCGGCGAAAAGCGGGTCGCCCAGGTCCTTCTCCACCGGCAGGCTCTCGCCGGTGATGGGCGCCTGGTTGACGCTGGAGCGGCCGCTCAGCACTTCGCCGTCGAGGGCGATGCGCTCACCGGGACGCACCCGCAGGCGGGCACCGGGTTGCACTTCACGGGCCGGGCGCCCGCGCCACTGGCCGTCCTCGAACACAGTGGCCTGCTCGGGGGCCAGCTGCAGCAGGCCGCGTATGGCGTCCCGCGCCCGCTCCAGGGAGCGCGCCTCGATCAGTTCGGCGATGGCGAAGAGCACGCTGACCATGGCCGCTTCCGGCCATTGGCCGATCAGCAGGGCGCCGGTGACGGCGATGCTCATCAGCGCGTTGATGTTCAGGTTGCGGTTTTTCAGGGCGATCCAGCCCTTGCGGTAGGTGGGCAGGCCGGCGCCGAGGATGGCCAGGATCGCCAGGGCGGCCGCCAGCCACTCGGGGGCGAGTTCGAACCACTCGCAGACTTCCGCCGCCAGGGCCGCGAGACCGGCCAGGGCCAGCGGCCACCAGGGTTTCTTCACTTCGGCCGGCGCGCTGGCGCGGGCATCGTCGGCCAGGGGGACGGCCTGCATCCCCAGGCCTTCGATCAGGCGCTGCAGCGGCTCCAGGTCGTCGAAACGGTGGCGTACCCGCAAGAGGCGCTGCATCAGGTTGAATTCCAGCGCTTCGATGGCCGGGACCTTGCCCAGGGCATCGCGGATCAGGCGTTCCTCGGTGGGACAGTCCATGGCATCGATGCGCAGGCTGCTCCAGCGCAACTCGGCGGTGACGGCAACGCCCGTCAGGTCCGGTGCGGCGGAGCGGGGCGCGTGGTCATGGTCGTGGCAGCAATGGTCGCTCATGGGGTCAATTCCTGTTTGACTCAGCAATGGCCATTGCACACCCTGTAGCAACTACAGAGTCAAGCGGAGGCAGGCAATGAAGATCGGCGAACTGGCCACCCTTACCGGCTGCCCGGTGGAGACCATCCGTTATTACGAGCGCGAGGGCCTTCTCCCCGCGCCCTCCCGCAGCGCGGCCAACTATCGGCAGTACGATGTGGCCCATGTGGAGCAGCTGTCGTTCATCCGCCACTGCCGCTCCCTGGACATGACCCAGGAGGAAATCCGCGCCCTGCTGGCCCTGCGCGATCGCCCCGAGGCCGATTGCGGCACCGCCAACCTGTTGATCGAGGAGCACCTGCACCATGTGGAGGTTCGCATCGCCGAGCTGCAGTCCCTGCGCGACCAGCTCCAGGATCTGCGCGCACGCTGCAGCGGAGACGGCGCCAGCGAGGCCTGCGGCATCCTCCGCGAGCTGGAACAACCGGGGCCGCCGCCGGTGACCAGCGAGGAGTGCGCGCATGCCGGCCACCTGCACGTGCCCGGCGTGCATCGGCGGGGGTGAGACGGAACGCGGCTGCCCTTAGTGGTTGGTGCTGTCGCGCTGGTCGCTCAGCTGTTGCAGGTAACGGCGTGAAAGGGCCAGGAAGCGCGGCGTCGGCCCGATGTCCTCATAGAGCGGGTCGCCCTGCTCATCGGTGGCGACCACCTGGCTGCCCCTGACGTAGGGGAAGCTGGCCTCCAGCTCTTCCAGTGCGGCGCCCACCAGCTCTCCGATCAGTTCCTCGACGCTGCGCTTGGGGTACATCTCGGACAGGGCGGCAAGGCGGGCGGCGGACTCCAGGTCCAGGTGAATGCTGTACTCGCTGCGGGTCAGGCGACCCTTGGCGTTCTGCTCCCAATGGCGGACCAGTTCTCGGATCTTCATAGACACCTCATCCTCTTCCCACGTGGTTGTGGGTGGCCTTGAACTCCGGGCGATCTCTGCCGCCCGGGAGTCGTCATTCGTGATGGCGGCTAATCTTCAGACTAGCTTGCGAGTGCGTCTGGATACACCGTTCGTCGCGCCCTTGTATCTGTATGGCGCGCTGGGCAATCTGGAGGTCGGAAACCGTTACGGGGAAACGCAAATGGCCGAAATCGACGCGCGCCTGCGCGAGGATGTCCACCTGCTCGGGGAGCTGCTCGGCGACACCATCCGTGCCCAGCTGGGCGACGCTTTCCTCGACAAGATCGAGCGCATCCGCAAGGGCGCCAAGGCCGCGCGCAAGGGTTCCGCCCAGGGCGAGCGCCAGCTCATCGAGACCCTCGACGGCCTCACCGACGACGAACTGCTGCCGGTGGCCCGTGCCTTCAACCAGTTCCTCAACCTCGCCAACATCGCCGAGCAGTACCACCGTATCCGCCGTCGTGGCCCGGATGAGCCACGGCCTTTCGAGGACCGCGTCCTCGGGGACCTGCTGCAGCGCCTGCTGGCCGCCGGCCATGGCCCGGAGCAACTGGCCCGGCAGATGGGGCGCCTGGACATCGAGCTGGTGTTGACCGCCCACCCCACCGAAGTCGCGCGTCGCACCCTGATCCAGAAGTACGACGCCATGGCCGCCCAACTGGCCGCCCAGGACCATGGCGACCTCGGCGCGACCGAGCGCGAGCGGGTGCGTCAGCGCCTGTTGCGGTTGATCGCCGAAGCCTGGCACACCGAGGAAATCCGCCGCACTCGGCCGACTCCGGTGGACGAGGCAAAATGGGGATTCGCGGTGATCGAGCATTCCCTCTGGCACGCCCTGCCCAATGTGCTCAGGCATGTCGACCAGGTCCTGCACGCGGCGACCGGCCTGCGCCTGCCGCTGACCGCCGCGCCCCTGCGCTTCGCCTCCTGGATGGGCGGTGACCGTGACGGCAACCCCAATGTCACCGCCGCGGTCAGCCGCCAGGTGCTGCTGCTGGCCCGCTGGATGGCCGCCGACCTCTATCTGCGCGATGTCGATCAACTGGCCGCCGAGCTGTCCATGCAGCAGGCCAGCGACGAGTTGCGGGTGCGGGTGGGCGTCCATCCCGAGCCCTATCGCGCCGTGCTCAAGCAGCTGCGCGAACGCCTGCGCGCCACTCGTGCCTGGGCCGAGGCGGCCCTGGATGCCGAAGTGCCTCCCGGCCCCGGGGTGCTCCATGAAAACAGCCAGCTGCTGGAGCCTCTGGAGCTCTGTTACCACTCCCTGCACGCCTGCGGCATGGGCGTGATCGCCGATGGGGCGCTGCTCGACTGCCTGCGCCGCGCGGCTGCCTTCGGCCTGTTCCTGGTGCGCCTGGACATTCGCCAGGACGCCGCCCGCCACGCTGCAGCCCTGGGCGAGATCACCGACTACCTGGGCCTGGGCAACTACGCCGAGTGGGACGAAGACGACCGCCTGGCCTTCCTCCAGCGCGAACTGGACAACCGCCGCCCGCTGTTGCCGCCGATGTACCGGCCCTCGGCCGATACCGCCGAGGTGCTCGCCACCTGCCGGGTGGTGGCCAACGCGCCGGCGGCGTCCCTCGGTTCCTATGTGATTTCCATGGCCGGCTCACCCTCGGACGTGCTGGCGGTGCAACTCCTGCTCAAGGAAGCCGGGTTGCAACGGCCGATCCGTGTGGTGCCACTCTTTGAAACCCTGGCCGACCTGGACAACGCCGGCCCTGCCATCGACCGCCTGCTGGGGCTGCCGGGCTATCGCACCCGACTGCACGGGCCGCAGGAGGTGATGATCGGCTACTCGGACTCGGCCAAGGATGCCGGCACGGTTGCCGCGGCCTGGGCGCAGTACCGTGCCCAGGAGCAACTGGTGGAGATCTGCCGTGCGCACCAGGTCGAGCTGCTGCTGTTCCATGGCCGCGGTGGCACCGTCGGGCGCGGCGGCGGCCCGGCCCACGCGGCGATCCTGTCGCAACCGCCGGGTTCGGTGGCGGGGCGTTTCCGCACCACCGAGCAGGGCGAGATGATCCGCTTCAAGTTCGGCCTGCCCGGCATCGCCGAGCAGAACCTCAACACCTACCTGGCCGCCGTGCTGGAAGCCACCCTGCTGCCGCCGCCGGAGCCCGAGCCGGCGTGGCGCGCGGCCATGGACCGCCTGGCCGCCGACGGCGTGGCCGCCTACCGCGCAGTGGTGCGCGAGCATCCGCAGTTCGTCGAGTACTTCCGCCAGGCCACCCCGGAACAGGAACTGGGCCGGCTGCCCCTGGGCAGCCGCCCGGCCAAGCGCCGCGCGGGCGGGGTGGAAAGCCTGCGGGCGATCCCCTGGATCTTCGCCTGGACCCAGACCCGCCTGATGCTGCCGGCCTGGCTGGGCTGGGAGGCTGCCCTGGCCAATGCCCGGCAGCGCGGCGAAACGCCGCTGCTGGCGCGGATGCGCGAGCGCTGGCCGTTCTTCGCCACCCGCATCGACATGCTGGAAATGGTCCTGGCCAAGGCCGACGCCGATATCGCCGCGCTCTACGACGAGCGGCTGGTGCCGGAAGAGCTGAAATCCTTGGGTGCGCAGTTGCGCGACCTATTGTCGCAGGCATGTGCTTCGGTACTGGCCCTGACCGGCCAGTCCGAACTCCTGGCGCTGAGCCCGGAGACCCGCGAAGCCATCAGTGTGCGCAACACCTACCTGGACCCGCTGCACCTGCTTCAGACGGAGCTTCTGACCCGTTCCAGACGCTGCGAGCAGCATGCCGAAGGCCCGCTGGAACAGGCCCTGCTGGTGAGCGTGGCGGGCATCGCGGCCGGGCTGCGCAACACCGGTTGAGGGCGGTTTTCCTCCAACTTCCGGCGTCTTGTGCGCTATAGGGGCGCTGTGTATCTTGAACGTCCTTTTGGCCCGTCAGCGACGCCGAAAATCCTATTCCGAGATTGGCCCCACGAGGCGAATCCGACCGATCTGAAAACAAAATCTTCGAGGAGCACATCGATGCGCGTGATTCTGCTGGGGGCCCCTGGTGCCGGCAAAGGTACTCAAGCCGGCTTCATCACCAAGAAGTTCGGCATTCCGCAAATTTCCACCGGCGACATGCTGCGCGCAGCGGTCAAGGCCGGCACCGAGCTGGGCCTGAAGGCCAAGAGCGTGATGGATGCCGGTGGCCTGGTTTCCGACGAACTGATCATCAACCTGGTCAAGGAGCGCATCGCCCAGCCCGACTGCGCCAATGGTTTCCTCTTCGACGGTTTCCCGCGCACCATCCCTCAGGCTGAAGCCATGAAGGAAGCCGGCGTGACCATCGACCACGTGGTGGAAATCGCCGTGGACGACGAGGAAATCGTCAGCCGCATCGCCGGCCGCCGCGTGCACCCGGCTTCCGGCCGCGTCTACCACACCGAGCACAACCCGCCGAAGGTTGCCGGCAAGGACGACGAGACCGGCGAAGACCTGATCCAGCGCGACGACGACAAGGAAGAGACCGTGCGCAAGCGCCTGTCGGTCTACCACTCGCAGACCAAGCCGCTGGTGGACTTCTACCAGAAGCTCTCCGCCGCCGAAGGTACCCCGAAGTACAGCGCCATCGCCGGCGTCGGCTCGGTGGAAGAAATCACCGGCAAGGTGCTGGCCGCCCTCAGCTGAGTCGCAGCCCGTATCTGACCAACGGCCCGCTTGCGGGCCGTTGGCGTTTATAATGCCCGCCTTTTTTCTTGCGCCTGGACTACTCGATGACCACTCTGCTGGCCCTGGATACCGCCACCGAAGCCTGCTCCGTCGCCCTGCTGCATGACGGCAGGGTGCTCAGCCACTACGAGGTGATCCCGCGCCTGCACGCCCAGCGCCTGTTGCCGATGATCCAGACGCTGCTGGGGGAGGCCGGTGTGCCGCTGGCGGCGGTGGACGCCATCGCCTTCGGCCGCGGTCCGGGCGCCTTCACCGGCGTGCGTATCGCCATCGGTGTGGTCCAGGGCCTGGCCTTCGCCCTGGATCGCCCGGTACTGCCGGTATCCGACCTGGCGGTGCTGGCCCAGCGTGCCCACCGCGAACAGGGTGTCCACCAGGTGGCCTCCGCCATCGATGCACGCATGGACGAGGTCTACTGGGGCTGCTACCGGCTGGAAGCCGGCGAGATGCGCCTGGCCGGTGTGGAAGCCGTGCTGCCACCGGAGCGCGCGCAGTTGCCGCGCGACGCCAGTGGCGAATGGTATGGCGCCGGCACCGGCTGGGGCACCTTCGCCGCGCGGATTCCCGTCGTCGTCACTGGCCAGAGCCCGGGCCTGCTGCCCCATGCCGAGGACCTGCTGACCCTTGCCCGTTTCGCCTGGGCGCGGGGCGAAGGCCTGCCCGCCGATCAGGCGCAGCCGGTGTACCTGCGCGACAACGTCGCCACGCCCAAGGCACCACAGTAGAATTGCGCCGACCGCCCCATGCCCCGGATTGCCAAGGCGGGGCGGGGCGACTAGATTCCAGGGGCGATCATTTCGAAACGCCAGCATGGCCGAGCGGTAACCGATGCGCATCGATGGCTTCACCTCTTCCTACCCGCTGGAGCGCAGCCCTCGCCAGGGCAGCGCGGCTACGCCTTTTCGCGAGATCCAGCGCGAGGAAGAGGTCCGTCGTGAACAGCCAGCCACGCCGTCCTCGACCCAGGGTTACGAGCAGGCGGCCCAGGCCCGCCGCGTCCAGGCTGGCAACGCCCCGGGCGACAGCCTGCCAGTGCGCCCGCAGGACCTGATGCAGCAGCGCGCCATCAGCAATCGTGCCGCCCAGGCCATTGCCAGCTACAGCAGCACCGCCCGCTTCGCCGTCGAAACCGACGCCCCCGAAGTCCTCGGCCTCGACCTCTACGCCTGATGCTGCCCTATCACCTGGGCTGCCCGTCCTGGAACGAGCCGGCCTGGCGCGGCAGCTTCTACCCCGCCGACCTGCGTCCTGTGGACACCCTGGGCCATTACTGCCAGGTGTTCAACGCGGTGGAGGGCAACACCACCTTCTATGCGCGGCCATCAGCCGACACCCTGCAACGCTGGGCCCAGACCATGCCCGGGCAATTCCGCTTCTGCGCCAAGGTTCCGCGGGACATCAGCCACGAAGGCGACCTGCGCGACCAGTTCTCCGCCACCCAGGACTTCCTCCAACTGCTCGCACCCCTGGGGCCCCGCCTGGCGCCGCTCTGGCTGCAACTGCCAGCCGCGTTCGGGCCCTCCCGGCTGAGTGAGCTGGTGTCCTGGCTTGACGAGTTCAGCCACCAGAGCGTGGCGGTGGAGGTGCGTAGTCCGGCTTTCTTCGACAAGGGCGATGCCGAGCGGGCACTCAATCGCCTGCTTCATGGGCGCGGCGTCGAGCGTATCTGCCTGGACTCGCGGGCGCTGTTCAGCTGCCGTTCGCGGGACCCGGCGGTACTCCACGCGCAAGCGAAGAAGCCGCGGGTGCCGGTGCGGCCCACGGCTTTCAGCGCCAGTCCGCAGTTGCGCTTCATCGGCGGGCCTGACCTGGATGCCAACCAGCCCTTCCTCGAGCCCTGGCTGGACAAGGTGGCAGGCTGGATCGAGCAGGGCCTTTCACCCAACGTCTTCCTGCACACGCCGGACAACCACCTGGCCGCCGCCCAGGCCCTGCGCTTTCACGCCTGCCTGCGCGAACGCCTGCCGGGGCTGCCGGAACTGGCCGTACCGCAGCCGCCAGTCGAGCAGCTCGGCCTTCTCTGAGCCTTGGGCTAGGCTATCGTCTCCGTCCCGATTTCCGGAGCCTGCCATGACCACCCAAGCGCAACGCGGCGAAGCCTTCGCCGCCTTGCATCGCGCCCCCGGCCTGTTCGTCCTGCCCAACCCCTGGGATGCCGGCTCGGCGAAGATGCTCGCCCATCTGGGGTTCGCCGCCCTGGCCACCACCAGTGCCGGCCTGGCCTTCGCCCTGGGCCGGCGTGACGCGGAGGGCAATGTCAGCCGCGACGAGGCCCTCGCCAACGCCCGCGCCATAGTCGAAGCCACGCCCTTGCCGGTGGCTGCGGACCTGGAGAACGGCTATGGCGACCGCCCCGAGGATTGTGCGGCGACTATCCGTGCGGCAGCGGACGTCGGCCTGGTGGGCGGCTCCATCGAAGACGCCAGCGGTCGTGCGGAAGATCCCATCTATCCCCTGGAACTGGCGGTGGAGCGCATTCGCGCCGCGGTGGAAGCCGCGCGCGGACTCGGCTTCCCCTTCACCCTGGCGGCGCGGGCGGAGAACTACCTCCATGGCCGTCCCGACCTGGATGACACCCTGCGCCGCCTGGTGGCCTACGCCGAAGCGGGAGCCGATGTGCTCTATGCCCCTGGTCTGACCACCCGGGAGCAGATCCGCGAAGTGGTGCACGCCGTGGCGCCGCGGCCGGTGAACCTGCTGGTGGGTTCGCCGAGCCTGAAGCTGGGCCTGGATGAACTGGCCGAACTCGGGGTCAAGCGGGTCAGCGTCGGCTCCAACCTGGCGCGGGTGGCCTATGGGGCCTTCTTCCACGCGGCGGAGGAGTTGAAACAGGGCAACCTGGCGGCCATGGGACAGGCCATGCCTTTCGATCGCATCAACGACCTGTTCAGGTCCTGAGCACGGCGTTGCGGCGTTTCCTGCTTGGCCTGGCAGCGCTGAGCGCCCTGGTGGTGCCGCCCCTGGAAAGGAGCTGGAGGCTCGAGCTGCCGCCGCGCTGGAACCCCTGGGCACCGCTGGACGTGCGCGAGGCGCCGAATCTGCTGACCCGCTTCAAGCTGTCGCGCTTGCAGGCCGATCCCGAACTCTGCCGTCTGGCCCTGGGCAGTTCGCCGCTGAAGTACCAGGCGCTGCCGGACAGCGCGCCGGCCGCCGGCTGTCCTCTCTCGAACAGCGTGCGCATTCGCGCATCCGGGGTGGCCTTCAGCAGCAGCTTCGTCGCCACCTGCGAGCTGGCGGCGGCCCTGGCCCTGTTCGAGCGTCACGGGTTGCAGCCCGCGGCGCACAAGGTGTTCGGTCAGCCGGTGAGCCGCATCGAGCACCTGGGCAGTTTCGCCTGCCGCACCATTGGTGGCGGCCAGCGCCGTAGCCAGCACGCCTCGGCCAACGCCCTGGACATCGCCGGTTTCCGCCTGGCCGATGGCCGGCGCATCACGCTGGCGCGGGACTGGGACGGGAAGGGCGACGAAGCGCGTTTCCTGCGGGAGGTGCGCGATGCCGCCTGCGAGCATTTCACGGTCACCCTCGGGCCCGACTACAACGCCGCCCACCGTGACCATTTCCATCTCGACATGGGCCGCTGGCGGATGTGCCGCTGAGCCGGGCGCGAATTGGCGGCGCGGCTCTGGCAGAATGCGCGGGTTTTTTCCGGTCAGGCGTGTGTGTCCATGAGTGAAGAATCTGTCAGGGTGAGGGCCGAGGCCCTGGAGCCGGCATTCGCCGAGGCGCTGGAAAGCTGGGCTGCGCGCCTGGGGCTGGCATGCGAAGGCGAGGCTGATTTCGCCCTGCAGCTGGGCAGCGAAGGCCTGCAGTTGCTGCAGCTGGGCCCCGACTCGCCCGGGCCGGTGCGGGTGGATTTCGTCGAGGGCGCAGCCGCGCACCGGCGCAAGTTCGGCGGCGGCAGCGGGCAGATGATCGCCAAGGCGGTGGGCGTGCAGCCCGGCGTTCGCCCCCGGATTCTGGACGCCACCGCAGGCCTGGGGCGCGACGCATTCGTGTTGGCCACCCTGGGCTGCGAGATGACCCTGATCGAGCGCCAGCCCCTGATCGCCGCGCTGCTGGAGGACGGCCTGGCCCGTGCCGCCCGCGACCTGGAAACCGCCGCCATCGCCGGGCGCATGCACCTGCTGCAGGGCAATGCCATCGAGCTGATGCGCAGTTGGCAGGGCGAGGCCCCCGAGGTGATCTACCTCGACCCGATGTTCCCGCACCGCGACAAGAGCGCCCTGGTGAAGAAGGAGATGCGCCTGTTCCGTCCCCTGGTGGGCGACGACCAGGACGCCCCGGCACTGCTGGAGGCCGCCCTGGCCCTGGCCAGCCACCGGGTCGTGGTCAAGCGCCCGCGCAAGGCGCCGATCATCGAAGGCGCCAAGCCGGGTTATGCGCTGGAAGGCAAGTCCAGTCGCTATGACATCTATCCGAAGAGAAAGCTGGAAGCTAGAAGCTAGAAGCTAGAAGCTAGGAGCTAGAAGCTGGCGATCTCTGCTATTTCAGGCTTCCAGCTTCGGGCTTTCAGCTGCTTTCAAGGCCCATAGGCCCTGATGAACAGCTCCACCACCTCCCGTACATGCCGCTCGGCTTCCTCACCGCCCAGGGGCGGGGTGTAGCCGATCAGCAGGCGGAAATTGTGTCCGCCCTTGATCAGGCAGAAGAAGTGCTCGGCGGCGTTCAGCGGTTCCTCGATGCGCAGCTTGCCGGCCTGTTTCGCCTGGCTCAGCAGCCCGGTCATTTCCCGAAGCACCTGCAGGGGGCCGGCCTCGTAGAACATCCGCGCCAGCTTCGGATTCTGGCTGGCCGCCGCCACCATCACGCGGTGCAGTTCCACCGACTCGCGGCTGTTGATCAACTCATGGAAGCTGCGGCCGATGTTCAGCAGCACGCTCTCGATGCTGGCATCCGCCGGCAGCTCGAACAGCAGTTCCGGCAGTTGCTCCTCGCACTTGGCCTTCACCGCGGCGGAGAACAGCGTCTCCTTGTCGGTGAAGTGGCTGTACACGGTCAGTTTGGACACTCCGGCCTCGGCGGCGATGGCGTCCATGCTGCTGCCGTCGTAGCCGTTCCTCAGGAAGAGATTCTTGGCGGCTTCAAGAATCGCCTTTCGCTTCGCTGGATCTTTTGGGCGGCCCGGGCCGCTGGTCGGAAATGAATTGTCTGACATTTCTATCTAAATACTGGACTGGTGAGTTTGCTATTTTTACTATACCCAGCAGTATAAATATTCCAGCCGCTCTTCGCGAAAGGTCATTCATCATGTTCCGCCATGCCTTGTCCCTCGCCCTGCCCATTTCCCTGTCCCTTCTGATCTCTGCCTGCGGCAACGGTGAACCGGTGCAGCAGGCCGTGCGTCCGGCCATGGTGGTGCAGCCGGAGCCGGCGGCGGATGCGGTGGATACCTTCCCGGGCGAGGTGCGGGCGCGCCATGAACCCGAGCTGGCCTTCCGTATCGGCGGCAAGGTTTCCCGGCGGCTGGTGGAAATAGGCGCGCGGGTGAAGAAGGACCAGCCCCTGGCCGAGCTGGACCCGCAGGACATGCGCCTGCAACTGGAAGCCACCCGGGCCCAGGTCGCGGCCGCCGAGGCCAACCTCAAGCTGGTGCAGGCCGAGCGCGACCGCTACCGCACCCTGCTGGAGCGCCAGATGATCAGCCGCTCCCAGTACGACAACGTGGAAAACCAGTACCGCGCCGGCGAGGCGCGGGTGAAGCAGATCAAGGCCGAGTTCAATGTCGCCAGCAATCAGGCCGCCTACACCGTGCTGCGGGCGTCCCAGGACGGCGTGATCGCCAGCCGTCGTGCCGAGGTGGGCCAGGTGGTGGCCGCCGGCCAGACCGTCTTCACCCTGGCCGCCGACGGCGACCGTGAAGTACTGATCAGCTTGCCGGAGCACGTCATCGACCGCTTCAAGGTCGGCCAGGAGGTGGCGGTGGAGCTCTGGTCGCTGCCCGGCCAGCGCTTCCCGGCGCGTATCCGCGAGCTGGCGCCGGCCGCCGATCCGCAGTCGCGTACCTTCGCCGCGCGGGTCGCCTTCGCCGACGGCAAGGCGCCGGCGGAGCTGGGCCAGAGCGCCCGCGTGTATATCCGCAACAACGGCGCGGTGCCGCTTTCCGTGCCGCTCTCGGCACTGACCGCCGAGGCCGGCCAACCCTATGTCTGGGTGGTGGACCCCAGGGATTCGACCCTCCAGCGCCGCCTGGTGCGCGTCGGCCCCTATGGCGAGGACCGGGTACCGGTGCTCGAAGGCCTGAAGCCGGAGGACTGGGTGGTGGCCGCCGGTGTCCAGGTGTTACGCGAGGGGCAGCCGGTGCGGCCGGTGGACCGAGCCAACCGCTCGGTGAAACTGCTGGCCAAGGAGTAAGGCGCCGTGAACTTCAACCTCTCCGCCTGGGCGCTGCAGAACCGCCAGATCGTCCTCTACATCATGCTGCTGCTGGGGATTGTCGGGGCCATTTCCTATACCAAGCTGGGGCAGAGCGAAGACCCGCCCTTCACCTTCAAGGCCATGGTGATCCGCACCAACTGGCCGGGGGCGAGCGCCGAGGAGGTGGCCCGCCAGATCACCGAACGCATCGAGAAGAAACTGATGGAGACCGGCGAATACGACCGGATCGTCTCATTCTCGCGTCCCGGCGAGTCCCAGGTGACCTTCATCGCGCGTGATTCGATGCGTTCCGCCGAGATCCCCGAGCTCTGGTACCAGGTGCGCAAGAAGATCGGCGACATCCGCCATACCTTGCCGCAGGGCATCCAGGGGCCTTTCTTCAACGACGAATTCGGCACCACCTTCGGCAACATCTACGCCCTGACCGGCGAGGGGTTCGACTACGCGGTGCTCAAGGACTACGCCGACCGCATCCAGCTGCAGCTGCAGCGGGTCAAGGACGTGGGCAAGGTCGAGCTGCTCGGCCTGCAGGACGAGAAGATCTGGATCGAGCTGTCCAACACCAAGCTGGCTACCCTGGGGCTGCCCCTTGAGGCCGTGCAGCAGGCCCTGGAGGAACAGAACGCGGTAGCCACCGCCGGCTTCTTCGAAACGCCCAGCGACCGTGTGCAGCTGCGGGTATCCGGCCGTTTCGATTCGGTGAGGGAGATCCGCGACTTCCCCATTCGCGTGGGGGACCGCACCTTCCGCATTGGTGACGTGGCCGAGGTGCGCCGCGGCTTCAACGACCCGCCGGCGCCGCGCATGCGTTTCATGGGCGAGGATGCCATAGGCCTGGCGGTGTCCATGAAGGCCGGCGGCGACATCCTGGTCCTCGGCCAGGCGCTGGAGAGCGAATTCGCCCGCCTGCAGGAGAACCTGCCGGCCGGCATGCAGCTGCGCAAGGTGTCGGATCAGCCGGCGGCGGTGAAGACCGGGGTAGGGGAGTTCGTTCGCGTGCTCGCCGAAGCCCTGATCATCGTGCTGCTGGTGAGCTTCTTCTCCCTTGGCCTGCGCACCGGCCTGGTTGTGGCGCTGTCCATTCCGCTGGTGCTGGCGATGACCTTCGCGCTGATGTACTACCTCGGCATCGGCCTGCACAAGATTTCCCTCGGCGCCCTGGTGCTGGCCCTGGGCCTGCTGGTGGACGACGCGATCATCGCGGTGGAGATGATGGCCATCAAGATGGAGCAGGGCTACGACCGCCTCAAGGCGGCCAGCTTCGCCTGGAGCAGCACGGCCTTCCCCATGCTCACCGGTACCCTGATCACCGCCGCCGGCTTCCTGCCCATCGCCACCGCGCAATCCGGTACCGGCGAATACACCCGTTCGATCTTCCAGGTGGTGACCATCGCCCTGGTGGTGTCCTGGATCGCCGCGGTGATGTTCGTGCCCTACCTGGGCGACCGCCTGCTGCCGGACCTTGCCAGGCTCCACGCGCAGAAGCACGGCGGCAGCGGCAAGGGCCACGACCCCTATTCGACGCCCTTCTACCAGCGCGTCCGCCGCGTGGTTGAGTGGTGCGTGCGGCGGCGCAAGACGGTGATCCTGCTGACCCTGGCCGCCTTCATCGCCTCAATCGCGCTGTTCCGCTTCGTACCCCAGCAGTTCTTCCCGGCCTCCGGGCGCCTGGAACTGATGGTGGACCTCAAGCTCGGCGAGGGCTCGTCCCTGGCCAATACCGAGGCCGAGGTCAAGCGCCTGGAGCAGCTGCTGCGCGAGCATCCGGGGGTGGATAACTACGTGGCCTATGTCGGCACCGGTTCGCCGCGCTTCTACCTGCCGCTGGACCAGCAGCTGCCGGCGGCGAGCTTCGCCCAGTTCGTGGTGCTGGCCAAGTCCATCGAATCCCGCGAGGAAATCCGCAACTGGCTGATCCAGACCCTGAACGACGAGTTCCCCACCCTGCGCAGCCGCATCTCGCGCCTGGAGAACGGTCCGCCGGTGGGCTACCCGGTACAGTTCCGCGTCTCCGGCGAGCATATAGACGAAGTCCGCGCCCTGGCCCGCAAGGTGGCCGACAAGGTGCGCGAGAACCCCCATGTGGTGAACGTGCACCTGGACTGGGAAGAGCCGAGCAAGGTGGTGCGGCTGAACATCGACCAGGACCGCGCCCGCGCCATGGGCGTGAGCACCGCCGACCTGTCGCGCTTCCTGCAGAGTTCGCTGACCGGCGCGCCGGTGAGCCAGTTCCGCGAGGACAACGAGCTGATCGAGATCCTCCTGCGCGGCACCCTCCGCGAGCGCCAGGAGCTGGCCCTGCTGCCGAGCCTGGCGGTGCCCACGGACAATGGTCGCAGCGTGCCGCTGTCGCAGATCGCCACCCTGGAGTACGGCTTCGAGGAAGGCATCATCTGGCATCGCGACCGCCTGCCCACCGTCACCGTGCGCGCCGACATCTACGACAAGTCGTTGCCGGCCAGCCTGGTCAAGGAAATCTCGCCGAGCCTGGACCCGATCCGCGCCGAATTGCCGGATGGCTACCTGCTCGACGTGGGCGGCACCGTGGAAGACTCGGCCCGTGGGCAGAAGTCGGTGAACGCCGGCATGCCACTGTTCGTGGTGGTGGTGCTGACCTTGCTGATGCTGCAGCTCAGGAGCTTCTCGCGCTCGGCCATGGTGTTCCTCACCGCGCCCCTGGGGCTGATCGGCGTGACCCTTTTCCTGCTGGTGTTCCGCCAGCCCTTCGGCTTCGTCGCGATGCTCGGCACCATCGCCCTGGCGGGGATGATCATGCGCAACTCGGTGATCCTGGTGGACCAGATCGAGCAGGACATCGCCGCCGGCCTGGATCGCTGGCACGCCATCATCGAAGCCACGGTGCGGCGCTTCCGTCCCATAGTGCTTACCGCCCTGGCGGCGGTGCTGGCGATGATCCCACTGTCGCGCAGCGTGTTCTTCGGCCCCATGGCCGTGGCCATCATGGGCGGCCTGATAGTCGCCACCGCCCTGACCCTGCTGTTCCTGCCGGCGCTCTATGCGGCCTGGTTCCGGGTCAAACCGGCGGAGGCACAGCAGGACCAGCCGGTGCTGGCGCCCGACGCCCAACCCAGCCACTAATCACAAAGGCCCCTTCGTGGGCCTTTTTCATGGCCGTTCCGGTCGTTTCCGCCAATCACTAGGTCACTTCCCCCAGGCCCCTTGGCACTGTCCGCGTCCGGACGGAGACTGGCCGCACGCATCACCGACCGACAGAAAAAGAAGAGGTGACCATGCAGCACGCGACCCAGGTGGAATTGCTCAAGCGGACCCTGGCCCTGGTGGAACAGGGCATCACCGACTGCGTCGAAGCGCCCTCGGCCCTGCCAGTGGAGGCTTACCTGGACGAGCAGCGCTACCGCCGCGAACGGGACGAGGTGCTGCGTCGCGAGCCGCTGCTGGTGGCCCGTTCCGGCGAGATCGCCCCCGGCCACTTCATCACCCGCGACCTGTTGGCGCCACTGCTGCTGATGCGCGACGAGCAGGGCCGCCTTCGCGGCTTCCTGAACGTCTGCAAGCACCGTGGCACCCAATTGGTGAGCGACACCGCCGGGCGCAACCGGGTGTTCGTCTGCCCCTACCACGCCTGGGCCTACAACCCGGATGGCCAGCTACGCGGAATCCCCCATGGCTATGGTTTCGAAGGCATCGACCGGGCCTGCCTGAACCTCACCGAGGTGCCGGTGGCCGAGCGTTTCGGCGCAGTCTGGGCGCGCCATTCGCCGGGGCCGGCGCTGGACCTGGAGGCCTTCTTCGGCGAGCAGATCCTCGCCGACTTCGACAGCTTCGCCCTGGACGACCACGTGCTGTTCGATCCCCAGGACATCCGCCGGCCGGTGAACTGGAAGCTGACCATCGACACCTTCCTGGAGAACTACCACGTCGCCAAGGCGCACCAGGCCACCATCGACCACCTGTTCTGGCCCAACCTCGGGTTGTTCGAGCGCTTCGGCCGGCATGTACGCAACTACTACGCGAAGCGCAACCTGCGGGAAGTCCTCGACCAGCCCGAATGCGACTGGAACCTGCGCCGCCACGGCAATCTGCTGTATTTCCTCTGGCCCAATACCTTAGTGTTGGTGGAGCCGGACCATATCGATTTTTCCACCGTGTTCCCCGACGGCCCGCTGGCCACCCGAGTGCTCGGCCATACCCTGTTGCCCGAAGCGCCGGTCACGGAGAAGGCGCTGCGCTACTTCGAGAAGAACAACGCCATTCTCTATTCGGCCCTGGAGGAGGACTTCGCCATGGCCGCGAGGGTGCAGGCGGGCATCCAGGCCGGCGCCAGCGACCGGCTCTGGCATGGGCGTTTCGAGCAGGCCCTGAGGTGGTTTCACCAGGGGCTGGACGAGGCGCTGGGGGACCCCCGGGTATCCGTACTTACGGGGGACGCCGGACGGTAGCCCGGATGCAATCCGGGAAGTGTGGCGCGGCGATTCCCGGATTTCATCCGGGCTACAACTCGCGAAGAAGCCCGCTTCGAGAGCAAGCTCGCTCCTACAACGGCAACTGCAACCCGTTGGCGGTGCCTGTGACTGAGCGCCTCAAAGCGCCCCGAACACCTTCTTCGCCAGGCCGGTGGCGGCACCCGCCGGGTTCTGGCGGATGCTGGCTTCCTGCTCGGCGATCAGCTTGAACAGGCCGTCCAGGGCCTCTTCGGTCACGTAGCTCTCGATATTGGCGCTCTTGGCGTCCACCACGCCGAAGCTGGCGGCCTGGCCGGCGAAGCTGTTGTATTGCTGCGCCAGGCCGACCTTGTCGGTGGCCTGCTTGACGATGGGCAGGAACTTCGCGCGCAGCTGTTCACGGCTGGACTTGTTCAGGTACTGGGTGGCGGCGTCCTCCGGACCGGCGAGGATGCCCTTGGCGTCCTGCACCGTCATCTTTTTCACCGCATCCACCAGCAGTGCCTGGGCCTGGGGCACCGCGGATTCGGCCGCCGCGTTCATGGTCGCTTCGAGCTGTTCGACCTGGGCACCCATGCCCATCATCTTCATGGTCTTGGCTGCCTTGCCGAGCTTGCCCGGCAGTTCGATGCGTACTTGCGGGTTGTCGTTGAAGCCGCCGGGCTTGCCGAGCTGCTGCACGGCAACCTTGGCGCCCTGGGTCAGGGCGTCCTTCAGGCCACCGCTGGCATCCTGCTGGCTGAGGTCGGCGAGGGACAGGGCGAAGGCGCTGGCGGACAGGGCGAGGCCGGCAAAGAGGGCGGTGATTCGAAACATGGCGGCATCCTTGTTGCGGTGGGGTTCTTCTAGCGAACGGGGTCGACCTTGATACGCAGCGGTTGCGGGTCGGTGCCGTCGAGTTTAACCGAGTGTCGCTCGGTGCTGATGAACATCAGCCTGCCGTCCAGTTCGGTGCGCGCGCTCACCGAGCAGCTTCGGTTCGGCTGCACCTTGGCAGGGTAGTCGAGGCGGTAAAAGGCCGCGCCCCCGTATGGGGCGCGCGTGGGGTCAGCGCGCCGTGTCGTCCAGCGTGGTGCTGGAGATGGCGTTGAGGGTGTTGTTGAACTGCACCGTCTCGTTGAATGCCTTGACCAGGGCGCGGAAGCGATCCTTGGCGCCGATCAGCTGCTTGAGTTTTTCCGCCAGTTCCTCGTCCTTGCGGTTCAGCGCCGCGTCGCGCTCGTCCAGGGCCTCGGCGCGACGGGCCAGGGTCTCGGTCAACTCGTCGTTGCGCTGCTTCTCCAGGCGCAGGGTCTCGGCGAACTTGGCGGTGCTGCGGTCGCGGGCCTCGACGTTCTCGGCCAGGGCCTTGAGCGCGGCGCTGCGTTCGGCCAGGGCGCGGGCATTGTCCTCGGCATTGCGCTCGAGGTTGGAGACTTCGCGGGTCAGGCGGGCTTCCAGCAGGCGCAGCTGTTCTTCCTTGTCGGCCAGGAGCCGTTCCTTCTCGTGGAGCTGCAACTTGCGCTGGTCCAGGCTTTCCTGCTGTTTCACCGCTTCCAGTTTCTGCTGGGCCAGCCCCGTGGCCATGTCTGCCAGGGACTTGAGGGTGCTCTGCACGTCGTTCAGGACGTTGTCGGTAGCGCTGGCGAGGGAGGTGCTGAGGGAAGGTTGCGGCAGGCGCTGCTGCTCTTTCTCGGGGCCTTCCTGGGATTTCGGTCCTGGCTCTGCTGCGGCTGCCCGGGGCTCAGGCTGCGCTGCAGCGGTGAGATCGGCGCTCAGCTTCAAGATGTCTCCGGGTTCCAGCTGGGTTTCGCTTTCGGATGCCGTCGCGGGAGCTGCTTCATGGTTGCCGGCATCCGCTGCGACCGCCTCAGGGGCTTCTTCCGGGATATCCGGCGCGGCATCGGGCACCCTGGATTCCACGCTCGGCGACGACGGCAGGCTGAAGTCCGCGCCCAGGATCAGGCCACTGATGAAGGTGTGCGGCCCTTGCCAGGTTTCCGCCTGCTTCTCGGCGACGGTAACCGCCGGCGCTTCATGCGCACCGTTGGGCGACTCGACCGCTTGCCGCTGGGGAAGGTCGTCCGCCTCCTGCTCCCGGGTGGCCTCGCCGATTTCGGCGGCCATGGCTTTCAGGTCGGGAGGCGTGGGCTCACGGGTCTCCATAGCGGAAACCTGGTCGTCGCTCCGGGGGAGCGTTTCTTCCCTCGTTGCGGGGGCGTCCGCCGGCAATGGCAGGGTGGCGGGCAAGGGGGCGCCGGTATTGCTGCTTTCACGGGTGGCGATCAGCTTGTTCACCGAGGCCCTGTTGATCGACAGGCTATGGTGGTCGCTGGCCGAGGCAGGATTCTCGCCCTGGCCGGTGATCTCGCCCTTGAGATCGATGAAGTGGAAGTCCAGTTTTTCCGATCCGCTCACTGTTCGTCCCCCTTGGTGATCTGTTTCAGCACCTGCACCGCATACTGCCATGCCTGCCTCGACTCCAGCCGCTCGAGCCGGTAGCCGGCCTCATGGGGCACCGCGCTGGCGATGTACACCTTGGAGGTGCCCTGGCGACCCTCTTCGTTGAGGGTGTAGACGAGGATGTTGCGGTCGATCCGGGGGATGGCAAAGCTGCACAGGACGGCGGCGTTGACCGATTCCCGGGCTTCGTTCTCGACAGTGATGGTTCTCAACAGCATGGGTGGGTCTTCCGTGTTCGGGGCGGAAATGCGCTCGGATGACCGAGGCAGTGCAGCGCCGAATGGTACGGAGGGGACCGGGTCAAACCTGTCGGGAGTTGTCCGGTTGTTATGTGGGAACAGTCTTAAAAGGGGAGCGAGGAGGCGCCAGGCCCGCCGGGGCCTGGCGCTGGGTGGATCAGCCGGCTTCCACCGGGGCTTCCGGTTCGGGTTCGGCCTGGCGGTCGAATGCCACCTGACGGATGGACAGGCGGATCTCCGCGGGCAGCACGCGCTTGGCCGCGCCTTCGGCCAGCTCGCCGAGCAGTTCGTGGTAGCCGAGCTTGCCGGTTTCGTTCCGGCGCAGCACGCGCTGGTCCAGCAGGGTCTGGATGAAGTGGCGGAACAGGCTCTTGTCGAAGAACTCCGGGGCGTTCAGGCCATGAAGGATCGACAGGCGCTGGGCCATCACGGTGCAGAGGTCTTCCAGCTCTTCAGCGCTCAGCTGGTGCTGCCCGGCGTTGAGCAGCAGGGCGATGGCCATGTAGAAGCGCTGCAGGGTCTGGACTATGGCGCGGGCCAGCAGGGTGAGCAGGACGAACTGCCGCGAGCTGGGCGCCGGGCGCACGTAGACGTCGCCCTCCGTCTTCAGCAGGTCCTGCTCGACGAAGGCGGCCAGCCACTGGTCGACCACGCCCTCCAGTTCGCTGGCGTCCCAGCGGATGAACAGCTCGGCCTGCAGGTAAGGGTAGAGCGCGCGGGTGTAGCGCAGGATCTGCTCCCGGCTCATCCGCGAGCTGCTCTGGAAGAAGCAGGCCAACAGGGCCGGCAGGGCGAACACGTGGAGCACGTTGTTGCGGTAGTAGGTCATGAGGACGGCGTTCTGCTCGTCCAGGAAGAGGATCTTGCCCAGGGCGTCCTTCTGCTCGGCCAGCAGGTCCATGCTCTGCACGTACTGGATCAGTGCCTGGCCATCGCCCTCCGGCAGGGTGGCGTGGGGCGAGTAGGGCACGGCGCGGAGCAGGGCCAGGTAGAGGTCGAGCACGCGGGTCAGGGCACGCTCGTCCAGGGCCAGGCGGCTGGTGGAAAGCAGCGCCAGGGCCACCAGGTTGACCGGGTTGATCGCCGCCGCGTCGTTGAGGTGGCGGGCGATGCGTACGGCCAGCCGGTTGGTGGTGTCGTTGAGCCAGGCCGGGCGGAACTGCGGGCCCAGTTCCTCGGCGCGCCAGTCCGGCTGCTGCTGGTCGAGGAACTCGGCCAGCTTGATGGGTTCGCCGAAGTTCACCGCCACCCGGCCGAAGCGCAGCTTCAGGGCGCCGATGACCTTGAACAGGTCGAAGATGGACTCCTTCTTCTTGCTCGCCCCACGCAGTTCGCCCAGGTAGGTGCGGCCTTCCAGCACGCGCTCGTAGCCGATGTACACCGGCACGAAGACGATGGGCAGGCGCGAGGAGCGCAGGAAGCTGCGCAGGGTGATGGCGAGCATGCCGGTTTTCGGATGGAGCATGCGCCCGGTGCGTGAGCGGCCGCCCTCGACGAAGTACTCCACCGGGAAACCGCGGCTGAACAGGGTGTGCAGGTATTCGTTGAACACCGCCGTGTAGAGTGGATTGCCCTTGAAGGTGCGGCGCATGAAGAAGGCGCCGCCACGGCGCAGCAGGCCGCCGATCACCGGCATGTTGAGGTTGATGCCGGCGGCGATGTGCGGCGGCGTCAGGCCGTTGCGGAACAGCAGGTAGGACAGCAGCAGGTAGTCGATATGGCTGCGGTGGCAGGGCACGTAGATGACCTCGTGGCCATGGACGATCTCCTGCACGCCCTCGATATGGTTGACCTTGATGCCTTCATAGAGCTTGTTCCAGAACCAGGACAGCACCACTTCGAGGAAACGGATGGCGGTGTAGGCATAGTCCGAGGCGATCTCGTTGCCGTACTTCAGCGCCTGGGCCTCGGCCGTGGCCAGGCTGACCTTTTCGCGCTCGGCTTCCTCGGCTATGGCCTGGCGCACCAGCGGGCCGCGGACCAGCCCTTTCACCAGGTTGCGGCGGTGGGACAGGTCGGGGCCGATGACGGCGGTCTTCTGGTTGCGGAAGTGCACCCGCAGGATGCGGTTGACCATGCGCAGGGTGCGCTCCGGGCCCTTGTCCTGCTCCACCAGTTCGCGCAAGTGGATGGGGGCGGAGAACTGCACGCGGGTCTTGCGGCCGAGGATGAGGATGCTGACCAGCTTGCGCAGGCGTCCGGTCACCGCCCAGCTGTCGGCGAACAGCAGCTTCCAGGGACTGGTCTCGCGGTCCGGCGACTGGCCCCAGAACACCGTCACCGGGATGATCTGCGCGTCCTCCACGGCATGCTGCTGGAGGGCATTCAATACCCGCACCAGGGTGGGCGATGCGCCGCGTTTGTCCTGGCCGCCCAGCCAGCCGGGCTCCGGCGTCAGGTAGAAGAAGGCGGCTGGCTCCAGCAGCTCGCCCACCGCCACGGGAAGCACCGGGCGCGGCAGGGCCGCCTTGGTGCATTCCCGGTCAACCACCGCCAGGTCGCTGGCCGACGGTTGCTGCAGCACGTAGAACACCGGCTTGCTGCGGTCGAGCTTGAGGGTGAGGGCGGACTGGTTGATGGTTTCCGAACGTACCCACAGATAGAGCAGGCGGCGCAGGGTGCCGAAGGCAAGGCGGCGAAAGGGGGAGCGGGTCATGGTGCGGCAAGGCTGTGGAACGAGCGATTGCTCGGGGCGGCTAGTTTGCCGCATTCGCTTGTGGGTCGCAAAAAGGCTCTGGCTGTCGCATTTGCGCGATTGATCCTGCAACTTTTCGCACAAGTGGCCGTCTTGCATTGCCGTCGGCGGACTCCTTATAGTCCGCCAGCATTTCGCAAGGCCCCGGTGGCCAGCATGGCCAGGGGCTGTTCCCTTCGGAACTAGAGGCCATGATCGAGATAACCAATCTGACCAAGCGCTTTGCGCAGCACACAGCCGTGGACAACCTGTCCTTCCGTGTCGCACCCGGGGAGGTGCTGGGGTTCCTCGGCCCCAACGGCGCGGGCAAGTCCACCACCATGAAGATGCTGACCGGCTTCCTCGCGCCGACTTCCGGCAGCGCGAGCATCTTCGGTTTCGATATCCAGACCCAGACCCTCAAGGCCCAGCGGGAGATCGGCTATCTGCCGGAGGGCGCACCCTGCTACGGCGACATGACGGTTCGCGGCTTCCTCGAGTTCATTGCCGAGGTTCGTGGCTTGCGCGGCGCCGAGAAGAAACAGCGGGTGTCCCACGCGGTGGCGCAGCTGGAACTGGAACATGTCCTCGGCCAGTCCATCGAGACGCTTTCCAAGGGCTTCAAGCGCCGGGTCGGCCTGGCCCAGGCGATCCTTCACGATCCCCGCGTGCTGATCCTCGACGAGCCCACCGACGGCCTCGACCCGAACCAGAAGCACCAGGTGCGCCAGTTGATCCAGAGCCTGGCCCGCGACAAGATCGTGATCATCTCCACCCACATCCTCGAAGAGGTCACCGCGGTCTGCACCCGCGCCCTGGTGATCGCCTCCGGCAAGGTGGTGGCCGACGGAACGCCCTTCGAACTGGAAAGCCGCTCGCGCTATCACCAGGCGGTTACCCTGGTGGCGGACGAGCCGCTGGACATGCTGGCCCTGGCGGTGCTGCCGGGCGTTGCCGGCATCGAGGAGAACGGCATCCAGGGTGGCCTGACCATCCTCGCCAAGCCGGGTGCGGTGATCTTCCCGCAGGTGAACCAGCTGATCCATGCCCGTGGCTGGAAAGTGAAGGAGCTGGACGTGGAACGTGGCCGACTCGATGAAGTATTCCGCCGACTGACCCGGGGAGAAGCGGCATGAGGCAGTTGCCGGTGATTTTCAAACGCGAGCTGGCGAGCTACTTCGCCACGCCGCTGGCCTATGTGTTCATCGTGATCTTCCTGGTGCTGTCCGGGGTCTTCACCTTCTATCTGGGCGGCTTCTACGAAAGCGGCCAGGCCAGCCTGGCCCCCTTCTTCAACTTCCATCCCTGGCTCTACCTGTTCCTGGTGCCGGCCATCGCCATGCGCCTCTGGGCCGAGGAGCGCAAGTCCGGCTCCATCGAGCTGCTGATGACCCTGCCCATCACCCGCTTCGAGGCGGTCACCGGCAAGTTCCTCGCCGCCTGGGCCTTCTCCGGCCTGGCGCTGCTGCTGACCTTCCCCATGGTGATCACGGTCAACTACCTGGGCGAGCCGGATAACGGCGCCGTCATCACCGGCTACATCGGCAGCTGGCTGCTGGCAGGCGCTTTCCTGGCCATAGGTTCGTGCATGTCGGCGCTGGCCAAGAACCAGGTGATCGCCTTCATCCTCGCCGTCAGCGTGTGCTTCCTGTTCATTGTCAGCGGGTTCCCGCTGGTGCTGGACGCCTTCAGCGCCTGGGCCCCGCAATGGCTGCTGGACGCCGTGGCTTCGCTGAGCTTCCTGACCCGTTTCGATGCCATCAGCAAGGGTGTGATCGACCTGCGTGACCTGCTCTACTTCGTCACCCTGATCGCCGCCTGGCTGGCCGCCACCGCCGTGGTGGTCGATCTGAAGAAGGCCGACTGAAGATGAAAAGACTGATGTATTCCGGTGCCGGGCTGCTGCTCATCGCCCTGGCCTTCCTGGCGTTCAACATGCTCGCCGGACTGACCCTGACCAATGCCCGGGTCGACCTCACCGAGCAGAAGCTCTACACCATCTCCGACGGGACGAAGAAAATCCTCGGTGAGATCGACGAGCCCATCAACCTCTACTTCTTCTACTCCGACAAGACCGCCAAGGACCTGGTGGTGCTGCGCAACTACGCGCGGCGCGTGGAAGAGATGCTGAAGGCCTACGAGCGCGCCGCCAATGGCAAGCTCAAGCTGCAGATCATCGATCCCGAACCCTTCTCCGAGGAGGAGGACAAGGCTGCCGAGTTCGGCCTGCAGGCGATCCCGCTGGAGCAGGGCGGCGCCCAGGTCTACTTCGGCCTGGCCGGGACCAACAGCGTCGACGACACGCAGATCATCCCCTTCTTCCCGCTGGACCAGGAGGAGTTCCTCGAGTACGAGATCAGCCGCCTGGTGCAGAGCCTGGCCAAGTCCGAGCGGCCGGTGGTGGGCGTGCTCTCCGGGCTGCAGCTCAATGGCGGCTTCGACATGGCCAGCCGGCAGCCGACCCCGCCGTGGATGGTGATGGAGGAAATCCGCCAGCTGTTCCAGATCGAGAGCCTGAAGGGCGACATCGACCAGATCCCCGAGAACGTCTCGGTGCTGCTGCTGGTGCATCCGAAGAACCTGTCGCAGCAGACCCGGTACGCCATCGACCAGTTCGTCCTGCGCGGCGGCAAGCTGCTGGCCTTCGTCGATCCGTGGAGCGAGGCCGACAGCGGCATGGCAATGCCCGGCGAGCCGGGTGGCGACAAGTCCTCCGAACTGGACGAGCTGTTCAAGGCCTGGGGCCTGCAGCTGCTGCCGGGCAAGGTGCTGGGCGATGGCGCCAATGCCATGTCGGTGAGCATGGGCGCGGAAAAGCCGCCGGCGCGCCACGCGGCCTGGCTCAACCTGCCCGGGCACAGCCTCGACCAGGACGATGTCAGCACCGCCGGCCTGGAGAACATCACGGTGGCTACCGCGGGTATCCTCAAGCCGCTGGCAGGTGCCAGGACCCACTTCGTGCCGCTGATCCAGAGCTCCGAGTACGCCATGCCCTTCGACGTGCAGCGTTTCGGCATGCTCGCCGACCCCGAGGAGCTGATTCGCGAGCTCAAGCCCACCGGTGAGCGCTATGCGGTCGCCGCGCGCATCAGTGGCCCGGTGCAATCGGCCTTTCCCGATGGCATCGAGGGCCGCAAGGATGGTCTGAAGTCGGCGGAGAACATCAACGTGATAGCCGTCGCCGACACCGACATGCTGAGCGACCGCATGTGGGTGCAGGTGCAGGACTTCTTCGGCCAGCGTGTGCCGCAGCCCTGGGCCGACAACGCCGGTTTCGCCATCAACGCCCTGGACAACCTGGCCGGCTCCGATGCCCTGATCAGTGTCCGCTCCCGTGGCCGTTTCAGCCGCCCCTTCGAGGTGGTGGAGAAGCTCCAGCGCGACGCCGAGGTGAAGTTCCGCGAGCAGGAGCAGGAACTCCAGCAACGCCTGACCGATACCGAGCAGAAGCTGGCAGCGCTGCAGCAGGGCCAGGACCCGGCCAAGGCCCTGGAACTGACGCCGGAACAGCAGGCCGCGCTGCAGCAGTTCATCCAGGAGAAGCTGCGCATCCGCAAGGAACTGCGCGACGTGCGCTTCCAGCTCAATGCCAGCATCGAAGACCTGGGCCGCACCCTGAAATTCGTCAATATCGCCCTGGTGCCGCTGGTGCTGACACTGGGCGTACTGGCCCTGTGGCTCTGGCGCCGCCGGCGCCAGGCCTGAGGAGGCGACCATGGGACGCAAAGGTCTGATCATCCTTGCCTTGCTCGCACTCGGGCTGGGCGTGGCCTACTACATCCAGCAAGGCGATTCGCGGCCGCAACCCTCCGCAGTCGTCCGCGAGCCGCTGCTGCCCGGCCTGCAAGGCAGGCTGGCCAGCGTCACCGCCCTGGACGTACGGCGCCCCGGCCAGCCGGAGCTGCGCCTGGAACGCAAGGGCGAGCTCTGGGTGTTGCCGGCCAAGGCCGACTATCCCGCCGCCGGCCAGCCGGTGGCGACTCTGCTGCGTGCGCTGGCCGAGGCGCACAAGGTGGAGGCCAAGACCGCCAACCCGGAGCTGCACGGCCGTGTCGGCCTGGCCGACAAGGGCAATGACGAGGAGCAGGGCACACGCATCAAGCTGGAGCGCGGCGGCGAACCACCCCTGGAGCTGCTGGTGGGCAAGCCGGCCCAGCAGGGCAAGGGCCAACTGGTGCGCCTCTACGGGGACAACCAGGTCTGGCTGGTGGATCAGGCGCTGCCGCTGCCCGCCACCGAGTTGAACTGGCTGGATCGCCGGGTCGCCGAGATCCCCTTCGCCAGCGTTCGCCAGGTGGAGGTGGCCTACCCCAATGGCAGCCAGTTGACCGTCTACCGGGACTCGGCGGAGGAGCCCAACCTCAAGCTCAAGCAGCTGCCCAAGGGGCGCCGCTTGGCCTACGAGGCCGCCGCCAACGGCATGGCGACCCTGTTTGCGGCGCTGACCTTCGTCGACAATGCGCCCCTGGCCCAGGTGCAGTTCAAGGGCAGGCCGATGCTGAGCTTCAGCCTCTCCACCTTCGACGGCGGCGAGTTGCGCGGTGAGGTCTACGAGCAGGGTGGACAGCCCTGGCTGGTACTCAAGGGCAAGGACCGGCTCGCCGACGATCTGGTGCCGGGCAAGCTGGACTGGGCCTATCGGCTCGAGCCGTTCCAGTATCAGGCGCTGGCCAGGAAACTCGAGGATGTGCTGGCCGGGAAGTAGCGCAAGTTGTTGCAGGAAGGCGGGATATCGGACAAAGACCAGTCGATTCCCGCCTATCCTTATGCCCGATTTCGTACTTCCAAAGAACCAGAAAAGGGCGTCCAGCCCGCGTGGCGCGGCCATTGCGCACTGTCATAAAAAAGTGCTTTTCAGCACGAACGCTTGTCGTATACTCCGGTCGCGGTCATAAAAAGAACGCCATTCGAAATACCCGCTCCAAGCTTGCATCGGCCGGGGTTGGATATAACAAGAAGAACGTCTTTACCGCACCGTCGAAACCCCCGGAAAAAGGGGGCAAACAACAAAATTGCGAGTTGGAGAGAGCAGTAATGGCTGATCGTGAGGTCGGAACCGTCAAGTGGTTCAATGACGCCAAGGGCTATGGTTTCATTCAGCGCGAAAGCGGTCCTGATGTATTCGTTCACTACCGCGCTATCCGCGGCGAGGGGCACCGCTCTCTGCTGGAAGGCCAGAAAGTGGAGTTTTCCGTGATCCAGGGCCAGAAAGGCCTGCAGGCGGAAGACGTCGCCAAGGTCTGAGACTCAAAAACAAGAGGCCCGTCAGTGACGGGCCTTTTGCTTTCTGCGGTTCCCGCATCCGTGCGATCGCCGCGAGGGGCGCAGGCCCTTCAGTCCGTGCGCCAGATGATTTCCTGCTCGCCTTCCGCGTTCAGCTTGATCCAGCGGTCGGCGTCCTCTTCGCCCTGCGCTTCCTGCCAGCCACCCGGCGCGCAGCGGATTTCCACCCCGAGGGCTGCAAAGGCCGCGCGGGCACAACCCAGATCATCCTCCCAGGGCGTGGCGTCACTCTCCAGGTAGAGGCTGTGCCACTTGCCCACGGCCCTGGGCAGCCAGGTGACGGGAATGTCACCGGCCAGGCACTTGAGGGTCTGGCCCTTCTGCTGCCAGGGTGTGCAGGGACCCAGCGCCTCGTTGAGCCAGGCTGTGACCGCTTCCTGGTCGGCGTCCTTGAGGTAGATCTCGATATCGGGTTGGCGCATGGTCAGGGCTCTCTAGATTTTCTCGATCCAATCGTAGCGAATGGACACCGTCACTTCGAAGGCTTCGGCGACCACGGCCGCGCGACGCTCGGCGTTGGCGCGCCAGCCGTGCGGGGTCATGGCCAGGAGGTCGGCGCGGGCCTCGGCCTCGGCTAGCTGCAGGCGGTAGCTCAGGGTCTCGCTGTGGGCCAGGCGCATGCCGGCCGGGATCTGCGCCAGGTGCTTCTGGTCGTCGTAGTCGCGGACTTCGTCATAGAGCTTTTCGCGCAGTTCCAGCAGGTGTTCGCGGGTCGGCCCCATGCGCAGCAGGCCGCCGCCGGGTGTCAGCAGGCGCAGGGCTTCCTGCCAGTCCAGGGGGCTGAAGACGCTGGCCAGCAGATCGCAGCTGGCGTCGGCCAGGGGCACCCGCGCCATGCTCGCCACCAGCCAATGGAGCTGAGGGGCGCGGCGGCAGGCGCGCTTCACCGCCTCGCGGGAGATATCCAGGGCATAGCCATCGGTAGCCGGCAATGCCATGGCCAACTGGCCGGTGTAGTAGCCTTCGCCGCAGCCGATATCCAGCCAGCGCTCGGGGTCGCGCTCGGCGGCGAGGGCGGCCAGGCGCGCGGCGAGCGGGGCGTAATGTCCGCCGTCGAGGAAGCGCCGGCGGGCCTCGACCATGGTGGCGTTGTCGCCGGGGTCGCGGCTCTTCTTGTGCTGCACCGGCAGCAGGTTGTAATAGCCCTGGCGCGCGCGGTCGAAGCTGTGGTTGGCCGGGCAGACCAGGCCCAGGTCGCGGGCGCGGAGCGCGCCTTGGCAGAGGGGGCAGATGAGTTTCATTGGGCGAGCAGGCGGACCAGGGTCTGCTGGTAGATGTCGGTCAACAGGTCGAGGTCGCTGGCCAGAACGCGCTCGTTCACCTGGTGGATGGTGGCGTTCACCGGGCCGAGCTCGACCACCTGGGTGCCCATGGTGGCGATGAAGCGGCCGTCGGAGGTGCCACCGCTGGTGGACGGAGTGGTGTCGCGGCCGGTGATGGCCTTGATGCTCGCGGAAACGGCGTCCAGCAGCTCGCCCGGCTGGGTGAGGAAGGGCAGGCCCGACAGGGCCCATTCCAGGTGATAGTCCAGGCCGTGCTTGTCGAGGATGGCTTCGACCCGGCGCTGCAGGCCTTCCACCGTCGATTCGGTGGAGAAGCGGAAGTTGAATACCGCGACCAGTTCGCCCGGGATGACGTTGGTGGCGCCGGTGCCCGCGTTGAGGTTGGACACCTGGAAACTGGTGGGCGGGAAGAAGGCGTTGCCATTGTCCCAGTGCTCGGCGGCGAGTTCCGCCAGGGCCGGTGCGGCCAGGTGGATGGGGTTCCTGGCCAGGTGCGGATAGGCCACGTGGCCCTGTACGCCACGTACGGTGAGCTTGCAGCCGAGGGAGCCGCGGCGACCGTTCTTGACCACGTCGCCCACCAGGGAGGTGCTCGAGGGTTCGCCGACTATGCACCAGTCCAGGCGCTCGCCACGGGCGGCCAGGCGCTCGACCACGGCCTTGGTGCCGTGATGGGCCGGACCTTCTTCGTCACTGGTGATGAGGAAGGCGATGGCGCCCTTGTGCTGCGGGTGTTCGGCGACGAAGCGTTCCACCGCCACCACCATGGCCGCCAGGCTGCCTTTCATGTCCGCCGCGCCACGGCCACAGAGCATGCCCTGCTCGTCGATCAGGGCTTCGAATGGCTGGTGCTGCCAGGCCTGCACCGGGCCGGTGGGGACCACGTCGGTATGGCCGGCGAAGCAGAGCACCGGACCTTCGCCGCCGCGAATGGCCCAGAAATTCTCCACCTCCTCGATGCGCATGCGCTCGATGCGAAAGCCCGCGGCTTCCAGCCGGCGCATCATCAGGTCCTGGCAACCTTCATCCACCGGGGTGACCGAGGGACGACGGATGAGGTCGCAGGCGAGTTCGAGGGTGGGGGAGAGGGAAGACATGCAGGGCTCCGGAAGGCAGCGCGGAAACGCAAGGAATGAAAGGCCGATATCTTAAAACAAGAACGGCGGCCAATGGCCGCCGTTTGAGGGTTTCGCTCGCCGTCAGGCGGTGGCGACTTCCTCCTGCTCCGCTTCCTGGCCCTTGGGCAGGGAGGAGAGCAGGGCCATGATCAACGCCGCGAGGTAAGGCAGCGACTGCACCAGCAGCATGGCCACCCAGAACTTCACGTCCGGGCTGGGCATGCCCTGGACCACCGCGATGCCGATGGCCGCGCCCCACAGCAGAAGCATCACGAAGACTTCTTCGCGGGCCTCGGCCAGGGCCATCATCAGGCCGTGGTTGCTGCGCATCTTCGGCGTGCGGAAGAAGGGAATGCTCTTGGTGAAGAAGCCGTAGAGCACTGCCTTGGCGATGGTGTGCGAAAGCGCGAGCCCCGCCACCGCGGCGCAGAAGGCGTCCTTCAGGTTGACCCCCACCGCGCGCTGGTAGAGGAACACGATCTTGCCCACCTTGAAGAAGAACAGCGCCAGCGGCGGGATGGCGAAGATCAGCAGCGGCGGATCGACCCGCTGCGGCACGATGATCATCGCCGCCGACCAGAGCAGGGCGCCAATGGTGAAGAAGATGTTCAGGCCATCGGCGACCCAGGGTAGCCAGCCGGCGATGAAGTGGTAACGCTGGCCGCGCTTGAGCTTGGACTCCTTGCCCAGGAACAGGCTGCGGGCATGGCCCTTCATGATCTGGATGGCGCCATAGGCCCAGCGGAAGCGCTGCTTCTTGTAGTCGATGAAGGTGTCCGGCATCAGCCCGCGGCCAAAGCTCTCGTGGGCGTAGGCCGCTGCATAGCCGCTCTTGAACACGCGCAGACCCAGCTCGGCGTCTTCGCAGATGGTCCAGTCGGCCCACTTCAGCTCGTCCATCACGCTGCGGCGGATCATGGTCATGGTGCCGTGCTGGATGATGGCGTTGCGGTCGTTGCGGGTGACCATGCCGATATGGAAGAAGCCCTTGTACTCCGCGTAGCAGAGCTTCTTGAAGGTGTTCTCGTTGCCGTCGCGGTAATCCTGGGGCGACTGCACCACGGCGATTTCCGGATCGGCGAAGTGCGGAACCATGTATTTCAGCCAGTTGCGGTCGACGCAGTAGTCGGAGTCGATCACCGCCACCACTTCAGCGTCCGGCGCGGTGTAGGGCAGGATGTAGTTCAGCGCGCCACCCTTGAAGCCTTCCAGCGGGGCGACGTGGAAGAACTTGAAGCGCGGACCCAGCTGTTCGCAGTATTCGCGCACCGGTTCCCAGACGGCCGGGTCCTTGGTGTTGTTGTCGATGATCAGGACCTCGTAGTCCGGATAATCGAGGTTGGCCAAGGCGTCGAGGGTCTGTTTGACCATCTCCGGCGGCTCGTTGTAACAGGGCACGTGAACCGACACCTTGGGCCGGTACGCCGCGTCGGCCAGCACGGGCAGGAAGGGGCGGCGGCGATTGCGCACCCAGACCGCTTCGGCCAGTTCATGGGCCTCGGTGAGCAGCACGATGAACACGCCGAGGGCACCTACACCGAGGAGCAGGCCGACGGTCAGGCTGAACCAGGTGCTGTACTGCTGGCTGTAGTCGTAGGCGATCCACACCAGCACCGAGCCGCCGGCGAAGGCGACGAAGGTCAGGAAGGTGCGGCCGCGCTGGCGCAGGGCGCTACCGTCGATCAGCATCAGGGCCAGGGCGAGCAGGGCCATGACCACCGAGGCCACGGCGAGCATGCGCCACTGGGGAATGGCGATCACCGGGCCTTCGAAGGCGAACTTGGGCTGGCGTTCGAGGTTGTAGACGCCCCAGTAGGCCCCCACCGAACCCTCGTCACTGGCCTTCCACGGCTGGTCGAAGGCTTCGATCACGAAATAGTTGTAGCCCTTGGCGTTGAGGGCGTTGACCAGGGTGCGCAGGTAGATGGCCTGGTCCGCCTGGGAGGCGTCGGCGCCGCCGCGCATGCGGCCGTTGCTCGGCCAGCCCACCTCGGAGAGCAGCAGGGGCTTCTTCGGGAAGGCCTTCTTCAGATCCTTGGCGCGCTCCAGGACGAACTCGGTGGAGTCCTCCATCGGCACGAATTCCCAGTAGGGCAGCACGTGGGCGGCCACCAGGTCGACGTGCTTGGCCAGTTCCGGGTATTTCAGCCAGATGTGCCACTGTTCGGAGGTGGTCACCGGTACCTTCACCGCGGCCCGGACGCGGTCCAGGTAGACCATCAGGTCCTTGCGGCTGATTTCACGGCGGAACAGGGCTTCGTTGCCCACCACCACGCGAACCACGCTGCGCGAGGCATTGGCGATCTCGATGGCCTTGGCGATCTCGCGCTCGTTGCGCTCTTCGTCCGGGCTGATCCACACGCCCAGGGTTACCCGCAGGCCGAACTCCTCGGCCAGGCGCGGGATGTCGGCCAGGGTGCCGTCCACCGAGTAGGTGCGGATGCTGTCGGTCTGCTTGCTCAGCAGCTCGAGGTCCTGGCGCATCTGCTCGTCGGTGGGATAGCGGTTCTGCTGGGGGTTCTGGTCCGCGCGGAACGGCGAGAAGGAATAACCGGAGATCTGTTCCGGCCAGTCCGGCGCGGTGACCGGGCGGTTGTAAAGCGCCCAGATACCGGTGAACAACGCGGCGACTGCCACGAAGACCACCAGGTTGAGTCCAAATTTACGCGATGGCATAGAGGTCAAGGGTTCCGAAGCATGGAACTAGGGTAGGGCCAGCGGCATGCTGGTCGGCGCGAATCCTACCCCGGCGCCCAACAGCTGTATAGATTGCAACCAGCAGGGACGGCTGGATGGCCATTCCCGCCAGATTGTTTGTTTGCCAGAGACGGCAGAAGTTCTGCCTCTGTGGCAAAAAGCCGCTTCGGATCGACCCGGGGCGGCCTCAGAGTGCCCGTAACAGAATGCGTTCGCTCACCTCCAGGTCCATGTCGCGGCGTTCGCTCAGGGCGGTCATGCCGTGACGCTCCAGCTGGGCCAGCACCTGGGGAATCACGTCCGCGTCCAGACCGTGTTCGGACAGGCGGGTGGGCACGCCCATGCGCTTGAAGAAGTTGCGGGTGGCCTGGATGGCTGCGTCGATGCGCTGCTCTTCGTCCCCGTCCTTCAGGCCCCAGACGCGCGCGGCGTATTGCAGCAGCTTCTCGCGCTTGACCTGGCGCCGCTCGGCCAGCAGCGCCGGCAGCACCACGGCCAGGGTCTGGGCGTGGTCGATGTGGTAGAGGGCGGTCAGTTCGTGGCCGATCATGTGGGTCGACCAGTCCTGGGGCACGCCGCAGCCGAGCAGGCCGTTCAGCGCCTGGGTGGCGCACCACATGAGGTTGGCGCGCACCGCGTAGTCCTCGGGGTCGGCCAGCGCTTTCGGGCCTTCTTCTATCAGGGTCAGCAGCAGGCCTTCGGCGTAGCGGTCCTGCAGCGGCGCATCGGCCGGGTAGGTCAGGTATTGCTCGATGGTGTGGACGAAGGCGTCCACCACGCCGTTGCCGATCTGCCTGGGCGGCAGGCTGAAGGTGGTGCTCGGGTCGAGGATGGCGAAGCGCGGATAGAGCAGGGCACTGGAGAAGGGCAACTTCTCCTGGCGGGCGACATGGGTGACGACGCCATGGGGATTGCTCTCGGAACCGGTGGCGGCCAGGGTCAGTACGCAGCCCAGCGGGAGAGCGGCGGTGATGCGCGTGCCGCTGAGCAGGTCCAGGGGGGCGCCGTCGTAGCAGGCGGCTGCGGCGATGAACTTGCTGCCATCTATCACCGAACCGCCGCCAACGGCGAGGATAAAGTCGCATTGCTCGGTCTTGGCGACCTGGGCGGCCTTGACCAGGGTGTCGAACTGCGGATTGGCCTCGATACCGCCGAAGCGGGTCAGCTGATGGTCCGCCAGGGCTTCTTCCACCTGCTGCCAGACGCCATTCTGGAAGATGCTGCCGCCGCCATGGGTCACCAACACCCGGCTGCCCGTGGGAATATCCCGTGCCAGCTTGCTGATCTGGCCCTCGCCGAAATGGATGCGGGTGGGGTTGTAGAAGGTGAAATTGCGCATGACCGGCTCCCTTGTCGTTATCGGCCGACTATAGCCTCGGCGAACCGCGCCCGGATCTATGGGCCACCATTCAGCGGCGATGGACTTGGGCCGGGGGATAGCGCTTCCTATAATGCGCGCCCGCCCGAAGGTTGGCGATGGGAGTGAGTGGCATGAGTACAGACGAACGTTTCGGCGGCATCGCCCGGCTTTACGGCCTGGACGGACTGGCGCGGTTGCAGGCGGCCCATGTGGCGGTGGTCGGCATCGGCGGAGTCGGCTCCTGGGCGGCCGAGGCCCTGGCGCGCTCCGGCGTGGGCGAGATTTCCCTGTTCGACCTGGACGATGTCTGCATCACCAATACCAACCGCCAGGTGCATGCCATTGAGGGCGCCGTGGGCAAGGCCAAGGTGGCGGTGATGGCCGAGCGCATCCGCGCCATCAACCCGGCCTGCGTGGTCCACGCCGTGGCCGATTTCGTCACCCGCGAGACCATGGCCGAGTACATCACCCCCGAGCTGGATGCCGTGATCGACTGCATCGACAGCGTGGCGGCCAAGGCGGCGCTGATCGCCTGGTGCAAGCGACGCAAGATCCAGATCGTCACCACCGGTGGCGCCGGCGGCCAGGTGGACCCGGCGCAGATCCAGGTGGCCGACCTGAACAAGACCTTCAACGACCCGCTGGCGGCCAAGGTGCGCTCGACGCTTCGCCGCGACTACAACTTCTCCCGCACGCCGGGACGCACCTACAGCGTGCCCTGCGTGTTTTCCACCGAGCAGTTGCGCTATCCCAAGCCGGACGGTTCGGTGTGCCAGCAGAAGAGCTTCGTCGGCGAGGGGGTGAAACTGGACTGCGCCGGCGGCTTCGGCGCGGTGATGATGGTCACCGCCACCTTCGGCATGGTGGCGGCGGCGCGCATCGTGGACAAGCTGGTGGCCGGGGCGCGGCGGCCGTCGGAGCGGGTGCCCGCCTAGGGCCGGATGCTCTTGTAGGGTGGGTCACGCTTCATCGACCCACCAGCGGTGACGGGCCGGGCTCCGCAGGTGGATGTGAAAAGCGACATCCACCCTACGCCTGGGGCGAGATCGTCGGTTGGGCCGGGCGGCGTTCCGCTGAGGGACGAAGCCCAACGCCGACATAGCCGATGAATTGGCACCTACAGGGTCAATCGCCCGTCATCTCGCGCATTTTCTTCAATACGGCATTCAGGCCATTGCTGCGTGACGGCGACAACTGCCGTCCCAGGCCCAGCTGGTTGAACCAGTCGGCCAGGTCGATTCCGGCCAGTTCTTCGCCAGCCAGGCCGTCGACCCGCGCCAGCAGCACGGCCAGCAGGCCGCGGATCAGCCGGGCGTCGCTGGCGGCGCGGAAATGCCAGTGCTCGCCCTGGCGTGCACCCACCAGCCAGACCTGGCTTTCGCAGCCGTGCACCCGGTTGGCATCGCTGCGTTCGGCGTCATCCAGGGCTTCCAGCCGTTCACCCCACTGCATCAGCAGGCGCGCGCGCTGTTCCCAACCGCCGGCGGCAGCGAAGGCGTCCAGGGCGTCCTGCGCCTTGCTCGGCAGGCTCATCGCAAGAGCTCCAGGGCCTTGTCCAGGGCGCCGAAGAAGCGTTGCAGATCGTCGCCGTCGTTATAGAGGCCCAGGGATACGCGGATGGCGCCCTGCAGGCCGAGGGTCTGCATCAGCGGCATGGCACAGTGATGACCGGCGCGCACGGCGATGCCCTGCTCGGTGAGCAGGTGGGCGAGGTCAGCGTTATGCACACCCTCGACCGTGAAGCTGGCCAGGGCCAGTTCGGGTTCGCCGAGCAGGCGCACGCCGTCCCTCGCGGCCAGCCCGGCCAGAAGCTTGACGTGGAGCGCGGCCTCGTGGCCGGCCACGGCGGCGGCGTCCAGGCCAGCGAGGTAATCCAGCGCCGCGCCCAGGCCGATCACCGAGGCGATGGCCGGGGTGCCGGCCTCGAAGCCCAGGGGGGCACCATGGAAATCGGCCGTCTGGTAGGCGGCGCTATGCACCATCTCGCCGCCGAATTGCCAGTGTCGGAGTCGTGCCAGGGCCTCGGCCCGGCCATAGAGCACGCCGATGCCGTCCGGGCCGTAGAGCTTGTGGCTGGAGAAGGCGTAGAAGTCGCAGTCCATGGCCCGCACGTCATGGCGGCCATGCACCACGCCCTGGGCGCCGTCCACCACCGTCAGGGCGCCCTGGGCTCGGGCCAGGGGCAGCAGCTCGGTGAGGGGCTGCCAGCGGCCGAGGACGTTGGACAACTGACTCAGTGCCATGAGGCGGGTGCGTGGGCCGATCAGCCGGCGTGCCTGTTCCAGGTCGATCAGGCCGCGGTCGTCCAGCGGCAGCACCACCAGCTTGAGCTGCTTGCGCAGGGCCAGCTGTTGCCAGGGCAGCAGGTTGGCGTGGTGTTCCAGGGCGCTGATGACGATTTCGTCACCGGCCTGGAACAGGTGCTCCAGGCCATAGGCCAGCAGGTTGATGGCCTCGGTGGTGCCGCGGGTGAAGAGGATTTCCGCCGGGCTGGCGGCATTCAACCAGTGCGCCGCCTGGGTACGGGTGCCTTCGAAGGCGCGGGTGGCGCGCTCGCCGGGCAGATGTTGGGCACGATGGACGTTGGCCGCGCCGCTGGCATAGTAGCCGAGCAGGGCGTCCAGCACCGCCTGGGGCTTCTGCGAAGTGGCAGCGCTGTCCAGGTAGGTCTGCCCCTCGGCGGCGAGGGCCGAAAGGGCGGGGAAGTCGGAACGCCAGGGAGAAGAAAGCATAGCTCTGAGCCTGAAGCTGGACGCTGGAAGTGAAAAGCCGGAGGTGGACGCTTCCAGCCTCCGGCTCCCAGCTTTCAGCTTTCAGCTTAGTTGTGCGCGTGCAGGGCTTCGTTCAGCTCGATCGCGGTCTTGTTGGTCTTGCACTCCACCGCGCCGTTCTGCGAATTGCGGCGAAACAGCAGGTCCGGCTGGCCGGCCAGGTCGCGTGCCTTGACCACTTTCACCAGCTGGTTCTTATCGTCCAGCAGGGCCACCTTGGTGCCCGCGGTGATGTAGAGGCCGGCTTCGACTATGTTGCGGTCGCCCAGCGGGATGCCGATGCCGGCGTTGGCGCCGATCAGGCAGCCTTCGCCCACGGAGATGACGATATTGCCGCCACCGGACAGGGTGCCCATGGTGGAGCAGCCGCCGCCCAGGTCCGAGCCCTTGCTGACGAAGACGCCCGCGGAGACGCGACCTTCGATCATGCCCGGGCCTTCGGTGCCGGCGTTGAAGTTGATGAAGCCTTCGTGCATCACGGTGGTGCCTTCACCCACGTAGGCGCCCAGGCGGACGCGGGCGGTATCGGCGATGCGCACGCCGGCCGGCACCACGTAGTCGGTCATTTTCGGGAACTTGTCCACGGAGAAGACTTCCAGCAATTCACCCTTGAGGCGGGCTTCCAGCTGGCGCTCGGGCAGTTCGCCCAGGTCGATGGCACCCTGGCTGGTCCAGGCCACGTTCGGCAGCAGCGGGAAGATGCCGGTCAGGTTCAGGCCGTGGGGCTTGGCCAGGCGGTGGGACAGCAGGTGCAGCTTGAGGTAGGCCTCGGGGGTGGAGGTCAGCGCGGCGTCTTCGGCCAGCAGGGTGACCACCAGGGGCTTCTGGCTCTCGGCCAGGCGGGTCAGCAGGGCGGCCTGGGTGGCGTCGATGTCCTTGAGCGCGGTGGCCAGCTGGGCGGCCTGGGCGTTGCTGAGGGCGATGGCCTGGTTGCCGGCGCTGTAGCCGACGACGGGCGCGACTGCGGCTACCAGTTGCTCGGAGGGCTTGAGCAGGGGCTGGGCGTAGAAGACTTCCAGCCAGTTGCCCTGGCGGTTCTGGGTGCCGACGCCGAAGGCGATGCTGAAGAGAGCGTTGGACATGGGGATTCCTCTTGCTGAAGGGGGGTGGTCAGGCGCCGCGCGCCTGGTCGTTGATCGGGATTAGCTGAACGCCGCCGCGTAGAGGTCCGGCTTGAAGCCGACCAGGGTGCGGTCGCCCAGGTCCAGCACCGGACGCTTGATCATCGAGGGCTGGGCCAGCATCAGGGCGATGGCCTTGTCCTGGTCCAGGTCGGCCTTCTGCGCGTCGTCCAGCTTGCGGAAGGTGGTGCCGGCGCGGTTCAGGACGGTTTCCCAGCCGTGCTCGGCGCACCATTTCTCCAGGCTGGCGCGGTCGATGGCCGAGGCCTTGTAGTCATGGAAGCTGTAGCTCACGCCCTGCTCTTCGAGCCAGGTGCGGGCCTTCTTCATGGTGTCGCAGGCCTTGATGCCGTAAAGGGTGATGCTCATCTTCGCGTGTCCTTTGAAACTCAGAGTCCCTTGATGAAGTCGCGGATGCGTTCGCCGGCTTCGACGCATTCGGCCAGCGGTGCCACCAGGGCCATGCGCACGCGGCCGGCGCCGGGGTTGAAGCCGTCGACGGCGCGCGACAGGTAGGAGCCGGGGACCACGGTGACGTGCTCGCGGGCGAACAGTTCACGGGTGAAGGTCTCGTCGTCCACCGGGGTCTTCGGCCAGAGGTAGAAACCGCCATCGGGGCGCTGCACGTCCAGTACCGGACCAAGGATATCCAGAAGGGCGTCGAACTTCTCGCGGTACAGGGCGCGGTTGGCGCGCACGTGCACCTCGTCGTTCCAGGCGGCGACACTGGCCAGCTGGGTCTGCACCGGCATGGCGCAGCCATGGTAGGTGCGGTACAGCAGGAAGCCCTTGAGGATGTCGGCGTCACCGGCGACGAAGCCGGAGCGCAGGCCCGGCAGGTTGGAGCGCTTGGACAGGCTGTGGAACACCACGCAGCGCTTGAAATCGGACCGGCCCAGTTCGGCGCAGGCGGTGAGCAGGCCGGCCGGCGGGTTCTGCTCGTCGAAGTAGAGTTCGCTGTAGCACTCGTCGGCGGCGATCACAAAGTCGTGCTCGTCGGCCAGGGCGATCAGCTTCTTCAGGGTATCCAGCGGGATAAGGGCGCCGGTGGGGTTGCCCGGAGAGCAGAGGAAGAGGATCTGGCAACGCTGCCAGACCTCGGCCGGCACGGCGTCGAAGTCGGGGTTGAAGCCGTTCTCCGCCAGGCACGGCAGGTAGTGGGGCTGGGCGCCGGCCAGCAGGGCCGCGCCTTCGTAGATCTGATAGAAGGGGTTGGGGCTGACCACCAGGCCGTTGTCGGCGCGGTTGACCACCGCCTGGGTGAAGGCGAACAGGGCCTCGCGGGTGCCGTTCACCGGCAGCACGTGGCGGGCGGCGTCGAGCCAGCCGGCCGGTACCTTGAAGCGGCGCTCGCACCACTGCGCGATGGCTTCGCGCAGGGCCGGGAGGCCCAGGGTGGTGGGGTAGACCGCCAACTGCCCGAGACTGGCCGACAGGGCCTCGGCGACGAAGGCCGGGGAGCGGTGCTTGGGTTCGCCAATGGACAGGGCGATGGCCTTTTTCGCCGCCGGCGGCTGGGCGCCGGCCAGCAGGACGCGGAGTTTCTCGAAGGGGTAGGGCTGCAGGTGGTTCAGGGCTTCGTTCATGGCTGTAGGGCGTCAACAGGGAGGTCGTGGGTGGAACGGTGCAATCCGGCCTGCGGCCTTACTGCACCCTACGGGTTCAGATGCGTATCCGTGTCGGGTCCGGGGCCTGTCCGTTGGCCTGGGACAGCTGGGAGACTATGGCTTCCTGCAGGCGTTGGCAGAGCTCGGGGTCGGAAAGCGGCTGGTTGTTGGCGTCGGTGACGAAGAACACGTCTTCCACGCGTTCGCCCAGGGTGGCGATCTTGGCGTTCTGCAGCGACAGGTCGAACTCCAGGAAGATGCGTCCGATGCGCGCCAGCAGGCCGGGGCGGTCGGGGGCGGTCAGCTCGAGAATGGTCACCGGGCGCTGGGCATCGTTGGAGATGGTCACCTGCGGCGGGAAGGCGAAGTGCTTGAGCTGGCGCGGGACGCGGCGCTGGATGATGGCCGGGTACTCGTCCGGGTTCTTCAGGGCGTCGATCAGGCCTTCGCGGATCTCGCGGATGCGTGCCGGGTTCTCGCCGATCCGCCCGCCGTCGGCGTCGAGCACGATGTAGGTGTCGAGGGTGAACTGGCTGGTGGAGGTGATGATCCGCGCATCGTGGATGTTCAGGTTGAGCTGGCTCATGGCGGCCACGGTCACGGCGAAGAAATCGTGCTGGTCCGGCGCGTAGATGAAGATCTGGGTGGCGCCTTCGAATTCGCGCTGGGCGGTTTCCTTGATCAGCACCAGCGGGTCGTTGCCGGCCGGGTGCTGGAGGATGGCCTCGGTGTGCCAGGCCACGTCGCTGGCGGTGTGGCGCAGGAAGTAGTCGTCGCCCAGTTGCGACCAGAGTTGCTCTGCCTCGTCCTGGTCGATGCCGTTGCGCACCAGGATATCGATGGCGGCGGACTGGGTCTGGCGGATCTGCTCCTCGCGGTCCAGCGGGTTTTCCAGGCCGCGGCGCAGGGCGCGCTTGGTCTCGGTGTAGAGCTGGCGCAGCAGGCTGGCACGCCAGGAGTTCCACAGGCTCGGGTTGGTGGCATTGATGTCGGCCACGGTGAGCACATAGAGATAGTCCAGGCGGGTCTGGTCGCCCACCAGGCGGGCGAAGTCATAGATCACCTGCGGGTCCGAGAGGTCCTTGCGCTGGGCGGTGGTGGACATCACCAAATGGTGCTGCACCAGCCAGGCCACCAGGCGCGAGTCCCACACCGGCAACTGGTGCCGGGCGCAGAAGGCCTCGGCATCCACCGCGCCCAGTTCGGAATGGTCGCCACCGCGGCCCTTGCCGATGTCGTGGTAGAGGCCGGCGATGTAGATCAGCTCCGGCTTGGGCAGCTTGTCGATGAGCTTGCTGGCAAGGGGGAATTTCTCCGCCAGTTCCGGCCACTTCAGCTTGCGCAGGTGCTTGATCAGGTTGAGGGTGTGGGCGTCCACCGTATAGATGTGGAACAGGTCGTGCTGCATCTGCCCGATGATCTGGCCGAACTCCGGCAGGTAGAGGCCGAGGATGCCGTAGCGATTCATCCGCCGCAGGTTGCGGTGGATGCCCTGGCTCGACTTGAACAGTTCGATGAACAGGCTGGTATTGCGGATATCCTTGCGGAAGTCGTCGTCGATCAGGTGGCGGCTGTCCCGCAGCAGGCGGATGGTATCGGCGCGCACGCCCTTGATATCCGGGTGCTGGGCCATCAGCACGAAGATTTCCAGCATGGCGAAGGGAGTGCGCTTGAAGACGTTGGGATGGGTCACCTCGATGTAGCCGTCGCGCAACTGGAAGCGGCTGTTCAGCGGCTGCGCCTGGCCGGTTTCGCCGGCGCGCAGGATGACCTCCTCGAAATGCTGGTTGATCAGGTCGCTGAGCTCGGAAACCCCCATCACCACCCGGTAGTACTTCTGCATGAAGCGCTCGATGCCGAGCTTGCCGTCACCGTCCTCGAAACCGAGGAGGGCGGCGATCTTGCGCTGATGGTCGAACAGCAGGCGGTCTTCGGCGCGGCCGGCGAGCATGTGCAGGGCGTAGCGAACCTTCCAGAGGAACTCCTGGCTGGAGGCCAACATGCTGCACTCGCTTTCCACCAGGAAGCCCTGCTGGACCAGGCCATGCAGGTTGAGGCTGCCGAACTGGCGGCGGGCGACCCAGAGGATGGTCTGGATATCGCGCAGGCCGCCGGGGGAGCCCTTCACATTGGGCTCCAGGTTGTATTCGGTGTCGTTGTACTTGGCGTGGCGGGCCTTCTGCTCCTGGCGCTTGGCGAGGAAGAAGTGCTTGCTCGGCCACATCTGTTCCGGGCTGGTGACCTCCAGCATGCGCTGGCGCAGGTGCTCGGGGCCGGCGATGGTGCGGCTTTCCATCAGGTTGGTGACCACCGTCAGGTCGGCGCGGGCCTCCTCGGCGCATTCGGCCACCGAGCGCACGCTCTGGCCGACTTCCAGGCCGATGTCCCAGAGCAGGGTAAGAAAGCCCTCGATGGGCTCGCGGAAGACTTCGTGGTCGGCGTTGTCCAGCAGGATCAGCAGGTCGATATCGGAGTAGGGGTGCAGTTCGCCACGTCCGTAACCGCCCACCGCCAGCAGGGCGATGTCGGCGTCCTCGCTCCAGTCGAAGCGCTCCCAGGCCGCCCGCAGGACCTGGTCGACGAACCAGGCGCGGTCTTCCACCAGGCGACGGATGTCGCGACCGTTGGCGAAACGGTTGTCGAGCACGTCGCGGGCCTGGCGAATGGCCTTCTTGAAGGCAGCGATGGGGCTGGACTTCAAGGCCAGTTCCGCCTGGAACTGCCCGCGGTCGAACAACTCGGGATCCACCTGCGGCATGGGGCGCCTTTCCTTATATGGGTCTGTGATCAGGACGAGGTGCGCGGCAGGGTGTCGTCGCTGCGCAGGGTAAGGATCTCGTAGCCGTCGGCAGTCACCAGGATGGTGTGCTCCCATTGCGCGGAGAGCTTGCGGTCCTTGGTGATGGCGGTCCAGCCGTCGCCGAGCAGGCGGGTTTCCGGGCGGCCCTGGTTGATCATCGGCTCGATGGTGAAGGTCATGCCTTCCTTGAGTTCCATGCCGGTGCCGGCGCGGCCGTAGTGCAGGACCTGGGGCTCTTCGTGGAACACGGCGCCGATGCCATGGCCGCAGTATTCGCGGACCACCGAATAGCCCAGCTTCTCCGCGTGCTTCTGGATCACTTCGCCGATGTCCCCCAGGCGCGCGCCCGGGCGGACCAGCTGGATGCCCTTGTACATGCACTCCTGGGTCACGCGGCAGAGCTTCTCGGCCCATTCCGGCGCCTTGCCCACCATGAACATCTTGCTGGTGTCGCCGTGGTAGCCGTCCTTGATCACGGTGATGTCGATGTTGAGGATGTCGCCATCCTTGAGCGGCTTCTCGTTGGGGATGCCGTGACACACCACGTGGTTGATCGAGGTGCAGATGGACTTGGGGAAACCCTTGTAATTGAGTGGCGCGGGGATGGCCTGCTGCACGTTGACGATGTAGTCGTGGCAGATGCGGTCCAGTTCCTCCGTGGTCACGCCGGGTTTGACATGCTCGCCGATCATCTCCAGCACTTCGGCGGCCAGGCGGCCGGCAACGCGCATTTTCTCGATTTCCGCGGGCGTCTTGATGGTGACGGTCATGGGGGCTCTCAGGCGTATCTGAATAAAGGAGGCAATGGTAACAGCTGGAGGGCGGAAGCTTGAAGCTGGAAGCAGGCGCGGGACGCCGCGCTTCAGGCTTCCAGCTTATAGCTTCAAGCTGTTTTTTGTGCTATAAAACGCGCCGCTTTACGGACGTGGTGTCCGCAAGGCTCAAACCCACACACGTATCGACACGATATCCTGGGTGCCCGCAAGGGTTGGATATTGGGATGCGTGGAGGCCTAACCCGACTTATCGAGGAATAGAAATGTCCCAAGTCAACATGCGCGATATGCTGAAGGCCGGTGTGCACTTCGGCCACCAGACCCGTTACTGGAACCCGAAAATGGGCAAGTACATTTTCGGCGCGCGCAACAAGATCCACATCATCAACCTGGAAAAGACCCTGCCGATGTTCAACGACGCCCTGAGCTTCGTTGAGAAACTGGCTGCAGGCAAGAACAAGGTCCTGTTCGTAGGCACCAAGCGTTCCGCTGGCAAGATCGTTCGCGAAGAAGCTGCTCGTTGCGGCTCCCCGTACGTCGATCACCGCTGGCTGGGCGGCATGCTGACCAACTACAAGACCATCCGTCAGTCCATCAAGCGCCTGCGCGAGCTGGAAACCCAGTCCCAGGACGGCACTTTCGCCAAGCTGACCAAGAAAGAAGCCCTGATGCGCACCCGCGACCTCGAGAAGCTCGAGCGCAGCCTGGGCGGCATCAAGGACATGGGCGGCCTGCCGGACGCTCTGTTCGTGATCGACGTCGACCACGAGCGCATCGCCATCAGCGAAGCCAACAAGCTGGGCATCCCGGTCATCGGCGTTGTCGATACCAACAGCAGCCCCGAAGGCGTTGACTACGTCATCCCGGGCAACGACGACGCCATCCGCGCCGTTCAGCTGTACCTGGCCAGCGTTGCTGATGCTGTAATCCGCGGCCGTCAGAATGCCGTTGGTGGCCCTGACGAGTTCGTCGAAGAAGCTGCTTCCGAGGCCGCAGAAGGCTGAGTTACAGCCATCTAGCGTTACCCGGTGCGCAAGAAGGGGGCTAGGCCCCCTTTTTGCCACCTCCGAATCGTGAATGCCCGGAATGCCGGGCTGAATGGTTGAAAACCTATTCAAGAGGATTGCGACATGGCAGAGATTACTGCAGCCCTGGTTAAAGAACTGCGCGAGCGTACCGGCCTCGGCATGATGGATTGCAAGAAGGCCCTGACCGCCGCCGATGGCGACATCGAGAAGGCCATCGACGACATGCGTGCCGCTGGTGCCATCAAGGCTGCCAAGAAGGCCGGCAACATCGCCGCCGAAGGTGCCATCGCTGTCAAGGTTGCCGCCGACAACAAGGCCGCCGTCATCATCGAAGTCAACTCCCAGACCGACTTCCTGGCCCTGCAGGACGACTTCAAAGGCTTCGTGGCCGCTTCCCTGGAGCAGGCTTTCAACGAGAAGCTGACCGATGCCGCTCCGCTGGTCGAGTCCCGCGAAGAAGCCCGTCTGGCCCTGGTCGCCAAGACCGGTGAAAACGTCAACATCCGCCGCCTGACCCGCGTGGAAGGCGACGTGGTTGGCGCCTACCTGCACGGCCACCGCATCGGTGTGGTTGTCTGCCTGAACGGCGGCAACGCCGAACTGGCCAAGGACATCGCCATGCACGTGGCTGCCAGCAACCCGCAGTTCCTGAACGCTTCCCAGGTTTCCGAAGAAGCCATCGCCAAGGAAAAGGAAATCTTCCTGGCCCTGAACGCCGACAAGATCGCCGGCAAGCCGGAAAACATCGTCGAGAACATGGTCAAGGGCCGTATCGCCAAGTTCCTCGCCGAAGCCAGCCTGGTCGAGCAAGCGTTCGTCAAGGATCCGGAAGTCAAGGTCGGTGACCTGGCCAAGAAAGCCGGTGCCGAGATCGTTTCCTTCGTTCGTTACGAAGTAGGCGAAGGCATCGAGAAGGCCGAAGTGGACTTCGCTGCCGAAGTAGCTGCCCAAGTCGCCGCTACCAAGCAGTAAGACGGCCTCGGCTGTCGCCCCGCAAGAGGCTGCCCGCTCACGCGCGCGGCCTCTTCGTCAAACTGGGGAACCGATTCGGGGCGGTTTCCGCGGCAGGCCCGGCAGCCGGGCACCAACTGCCGTTTGCGCAGTCTCAGGACTCGCCAGTACATCGGGCTGCAAGGCCCACGAATTCGAATAGCGCCGCAGGAGAGATACGCAATGGCTCAGCAGGTGAGTGGCCGCCAACCTCGCTACAAACGCATTCTGCTCAAACTCAGCGGTGAGGCCCTGATGGGCTCCGAGGAGTTCGGCATCGATCCGAAGGTCCTCGATCGCATGGCGCTGGAAATCGGCCAACTGGTCGGGATCGGCGTCCAGGTCGGCCTGGTGATCGGCGGTGGCAACCTGTTCCGCGGTGCGGCACTGAGCGCCGCCGGCATGGATCGGGTGACCGGCGACCACATGGGTATGCTGGCCACCGTGATGAACGCCCTGGCCATGCGCGACGCGCTGGAGCGCTCCAACATCCCCGCCATCGTGATGTCGGCCATTTCCATGGTCGGCGTGACCGATCACTACGACCGCCGCAAGGCCATGCGCCACCTGAGCTCGGGCGAAGTGGTGATCTTCTCCGCCGGTACCGGCAACCCCTTCTTCACCACCGACTCGGCCGCCTGCCTGCGCGCCATCGAGGTGGATGCGGATGTGGTACTGAAAGCCACCAAGGTCGACGGCGTGTACACTGCCGACCCGTTCAAGGATCCGAACGCCGAGAAGTTCGAGCACCTGACCTATGACGAGGTGCTGGATCGCAAGCTTGGCGTCATGGATCTCACGGCCATTTGTCTGTGCCGTGACCAGAAGATGCCGTTGCGGGTCTTCAATATGAATAAACCGGGTGCCTTGCTGAACATCGTGGTCGGCGGCGCCGAAGGGACTCTGATCGAGGAGGGTGAACAGTGATCAACGAGATCAAGCAAGAAGCGCAGGAGCGCATGAAGAAAACCCTGGAATCGCTGGATCATGCTTTCGCCAAGATCCGCACCGGGCGTGCGCATCCGAGCATCCTGGACAGCGTGATGGTGTCCTACTACGGCGCCGACACTCCGCTGCGCCAGGTCGCCAACGTCATCGCCGAGGACTCCCGTACCCTGGCCCTGACCGTGTTCGACAAGAGCATGATCCAGGCTGTGGAAAAGGCCATCATGACCTCCGACCTGGGCCTGAACCCGGCTACCGCCGGCACCACCATCCGTGTGCCGATGCCCGCCCTGACCGAGGAAACCCGCAAGGGCTTCACCAAGCAGGCGCGTGCCGAGGCCGAAAACGCCCGTGTCGCCGTGCGCAACATCCGTCGCGATGCCCTGGCTCAGTTGAAGGACCTGGTCAAGGAGAAGGAAATCAGCGAAGACGAGGAGCGTCGTGCCGCTGATGACGTCCAGAAGCTGACCGACAAGTTCGTTGGTGAAGTCGACAAGGCTCTGGAAACCAAAGAAAAAGACCTGATGGCGGTCTGACCTCAGGTATCGTCATGGAAAAGTCCCAGCAAGGCGTCAACCCTGCGGTGCCACGGCATGTGGCGATCATCATGGACGGTAACAACCGTTGGGCGAAGAAACGCCTGCTGCCTGGCGTCGCCGGCCACAAGGCCGGCGTGGACGCGGTCAGGGCGGTGATAGAGGTGTGCGCCGACGCCGGTGTCGAGGTGCTCACCCTGTTCGCCTTCTCCAGCGAGAACTGGCAGCGCCCGGCCGATGAGGTCAGTGCGCTGATGGAGCTCTTTCTGGCAGCGCTGCGCCGCGAGGTCCGGCGTCTGCACCAGAACGACATTCGCCTGCGCATCATCGGCGACCGTTCCCGTTTCCACCCGGAGTTGCAGGCCGCGATGCGCGAGGCCGAGCAACTGACCGTCGGCCACAAGAAATTCATCCTCCAGGTCGCCGCCAACTACGGTGGCCAGTGGGACATCACCCAGGCCGCCCAGCGCCTGGCGCGCGAGGTGCAGGCCGGTCACCTGCAGGCCGAAGACATCACCCCGCAATTGCTGCAGGGCTGTCTGGTCACCGGCGACCTGCCGTTGCCCGACCTGTGCATCCGCACCGGCGGCGAGCACCGCATCAGCAACTTCCTCCTGTGGCAGCTGGCTTATGCCGAGCTGTACTTCTCCGATCTCTTCTGGCCTGACTTCAAGCATGAAGCCATGCGCAAGGCGCTGGCCGACTTCGCCAAGCGCCAGCGCCGCTTCGGCAAGACCAGCGAGCAGCTAGAAGCCGAGGCCCGAGCCAAATGCTGAAACAACGCGTCATCACCGCGCTGGTGTTGCTGCCCATCGCCCTTGCGGGCTTTTTCCTGCTGGACGGTGGCGCCTTCGCCCTGTTCATCGGTGCCGTGGTGAGCCTCGGCGGCTGGGAGTGGGCTCGCCTGGCGGGTCTTTCCGGGCAGCCGAAGCGTATCGCCTACGGGCTGCTGGTGGCGGCGCTGATCTACGGGCTCTACCTCGTGCCCACGCTGGCGCCGCTGGTGCTGGTCCTGGGAGTGCTCTGGTGGGGGGCGGCGACCGTCCTGGTGCTCGGCTACCCCGAGACCAGCCGCTATTGGGGCGGCATGCCCGGCAAGCTGGTGATCGGCCTGCTCATCCTGCTGCCGGCCTGGCAGGGCCTGGTGCTGTTCAAGCAATGGCCGCTGGCCAACTGGCTGATCCTGGCCGTGATGGTGCTGGTCTGGGCGGCCGATATCGGTGCCTATTTCTCCGGCAAGGCCTTCGGCAAGCGCAAACTGGCGCCGCAGGTCAGTCCCGGCAAGAGCTGGGAGGGCCTGGTGGGCGGCCTGCTGGCGAGCCTGCTGATCACCCTGGGCGTCGGGCTGTACCGCGGCTGGGTAGGTAGTGAACTCTTCCTGGCGCTGGCGGGAGCGGCCCTGGTGGTGTTGGTCTCGGTGGTGGGTGACCTGACCGAGAGCATGTTCAAGCGCCAGTCCGGCATCAAGGACAGCAGCAACCTGCTGCCCGGCCATGGTGGCGTACTCGACCGTATCGATAGCCTGACCGCTGCGATCCCGCTGTTCGCGGCGCTGCTCTGGGCTGCCGGCTGGGGTGTCCTGTGAGCCGACCGCAACGAATTACCGTGCTCGGGGCCACCGGTTCCATCGGCCTCAGCACACTGGACGTGATCGCTCGTCACCCGGACCGCTACACCGCTTTCGCCCTCAGCGGCTTCAGTCGCCTGAGCGAGCTGGAGGCGCTGTGCCTGCGCCATCGCCCCGAATTCGCCGTGGTGCCCGATGCCGAGTCTGCGCGCCATCTGCAGGGTGGGCTGCTGGCCGCCGGTCTGCAGACCCGCGTACTGGTGGGGGAGCAGGGGCTGTGCGAGGTCGCTGCGCATCCCCGGGCGGATGCGGTGATGGCGGCTATCGTCGGCGCCGCGGGCCTCAAGCCCACGCTGGCGGCGGTGGAGGCCGGCAAGCGGGTGCTGCTGGCCAACAAGGAGGCGCTGGTGATGTCCGGCGCCCTGTTCATGCAGGCGGTGCGCAAGAGCGGTGCCGTACTGCTGCCCATCGACAGCGAACATAACGCGATCTTCCAGTGCCTGCCCCAGGACTACGCTCGGGGTCTTGCTCCTGTAGGCGTGCGCCGCATCTTGCTGACCGCCTCTGGCGGTCCCTTCCGCGAGATGCCGCTGGAGCAGTTGGCGGATGTTTCGCCGGAGCAGGCCTGTGCCCATCCCAACTGGTCCATGGGGCGCAAGATTTCCGTCGACTCGGCGAGCATGATGAACAAGGGGTTGGAGCTGATCGAGGCCTGCTGGCTGTTCGATGCACAGCCCGCCCAGGTGGAAGTGGTGATTCATCCGCAGAGCGTGATCCATTCCCTGGTGGATTACGTGGATGGCTCGGTGCTGGCCCAGCTCGGCAATCCCGACATGCGCACGCCCATCGCATATGCCCTGGCCTGGCCGGAGCGGATCGATTCCGGTGTGTCCCCCCTGAACCTCTTCGCCGTGGCGCGCCTGGACTTCCAGGCTCCCGACGAGGAGCGCTTTCCCTGTCTGCGCCTGGCGCGCCTGGCGGCGGAGGAGGGCGGCAGCGCGCCGGCCATGCTCAATGCCGCGAACGAGGTGGCCGTGGCGGCCTTCCTCGACAGGCGCATCCGCTTCACCGAGATCGCGAGTATCATCGATGAAGTGCTGAACCGCGAGGCCGCCGCAGCGGTCGAAACGCTGGACGCCGTGCTGCATGCCGATGCCCGTGCCCGGGCGACGGCGCAGCAGTGGCTGGTCCGTCAGGGGCGTTAGCCCCGGAGGAAACCGATGAGCGCGCTATACATGATTGTCGGCACCCTGGTGGCTCTCGGGGTTCTGGTCACTTTCCACGAATTCGGCCATTTCTGGGTGGCCCGCCGTTGCGGGGTCAAGGTCCTGCGTTTCTCCGTGGGTTTCGGTACGCCGCTGCTGCGCTGGCATGATCGCCATGGTACCGAGTTCGTCGTGGCCGCCATTCCCCTCGGCGGTTACGTGAAGATGCTCGACGAGCGCGAGGGCGACGTTCCGGCGGAGCTGCTCGGGCAGTCCTTCAATCGCAAGCCGGTCGGCCAGCGCATCGCCATAGTGGCCGCCGGGCCGATCGCCAACTTCCTCCTGGCCCTGCTGTTCTTCTGGGCTCTGGCCATGCTCGGCAGTCAGCAGGTGCGGCCGGTCATCGGCAGTGTCGCGCCGGACAGCATCGCCGCCCTCGCGGGCCTGGAGACCGGGCAGGAGATTGTGTCGGTCGATGGCGAGGCGGTCAGCGGCTGGTCCCAGGTCAACCTGCAGCTGGTGCGTCGCCTCGGTGAGAGCGGCACGCTGCTGGTGGGGGTGCGCGACGAGGGGGCCACTACCGAACAGTCCCGTGAGCTGCACCTGAACGCCTGGCTCAAGGGGGTCGATGAGCCTGATCCCATCGGCTCCCTGGGCATCACGCCATGGCGCCCGGCCATTGCGCCGATCATCGCCGAGCTGGACCCGAAGGGCCCGGCCCAGGCTGCCGGCCTCAAGGTCGGCGACCGCTTGTTGGCCCTTGACGGCCAGGCCCTGGATGACTGGCAGCAACTGGTGGATCAGGTGCGCAAGCGTCCGGCCGAACGCATCACCCTCAGCGTCGAGACCGAGGGTCAGGTGCGTCAGGTCGTCCTGACCCTGGCCGCTCGCGGAGAGGATGATGCCCGCAGTGGCTACCTCGGAGCAGGGGTCAAGGCGGTCGAGTGGCCGGCGGAAATGCTCCGGGAAGTGAGCTTCGGCCCGGTCGCGGCGGTGGGTGAGGCGGCTGCCCGGACATGGTCCATGAGCCTGCTAACTCTGGATTCCTTAAAGAAAATGGTGCTCGGTGAGCTCTCGGTAAAAAACTTGAGCGGGCCGATAACCATTGCTAAAGTGGCGGGCGCTTCGGCCCAGTCCGGGGTGGGGGATTTCCTTAACTTCCTCGCCTATCTGAGCATAAGCCTGGGGGTTCTCAATCTGTTGCCAATCCCTGTCCTGGACGGGGGGCACCTGCTGTTCTACCTGATCGAACTGGCGCGGGGTCGCCCGTTGTCGGATCGGGTACAGGCTTGGGGGGTGCAGATCGGTATCAGTCTGGTCGTGGGGGTCATGTTGCTCGCCCTGGTAAACGATCTGAGCCGTCTGTAACGAGTCACTGAATGCCGAGTCTGCCGCCTTGCGCGGCAGATTCTTTATTACCGGTTGGAATAAAAAAGGACTTCATGAAACGCCTGCTGCTACCTGCGGTGCTTGCCGCACTCATGATCGCCGAGGTTCACGCCGAGTCCTTCACCATCTCCGACATCCGCGTCAACGGCCTGCAACGGGTATCCGCCGGCAGCGTGTTCGGCGCCCTGCCGCTCAACGTCGGCGAAATGGCGGATGACCGCCGCCTGGTCGAGGCCACCCGCGCCCTGTTCAAGACCGGTTTCTTCCAGGACATCCAGCTCGGCCGCGACGGCGACGTGCTGGTTATCACCGTAGTTGAGCGCCCGTCGATTTCCAGCATCGAGATCGAAGGCAACAAGGCCATCAGCACCGAAGACCTGCTCAAGGGCCTCAAGCAGTCTGGTCTGGCCGAAGGCGAAATCTTCCAGCGCGCCACCCTCGAAGGTGTGCGTAACGAGCTGCAACGCCAGTACGTGGCCCAGGGCCGCTACTCCGCCGAGATCGAGGCCGAAGTGATTCCGCAGCCGCGCAACCGCGTGGCGCTGAAAATCAAGATCAATGAAGGCTCGGTCGCGGCCATCCAGCACATCAACATCGTCGGCAACACCGTCTTCCCCGATGAAGACCTGATCGACCTGTTCGAGCTGAAGACCAGCAACTGGCTGTCCTTCTTCAAGAACGACGACAAGTACGCCCGCGAGAAACTCTCCGGTGACCTGGAGCGCCTGCGTTCCTATTACCTGGACCGCGGCTACATCAACATGGATATCTCTTCCACCCAGGTATCCATCACGCCGGACAAGAAGCACGTCTACATCACCGTGAACGTCGATGAGGGCGAGAAGTACACCGTCCGCGAAGTGAAACTCTCCGGTGACCTCAAGGTGCCGGAAGAAGAAGTGAAGTCCCTGCTGCTGGTGCAGAAGGGCCAGGTCTTCTCGCGCAAGGTGATGACCACGACTTCCGAGCTGATCACCCGCCGCCTGGGCAACGAGGGCTACACCTTCGCCAACGTCAACGGCGTGCCGGAACCCCACGACGAGGACAACACCGTTTCCATCACCTTCGTGGTGGACCCGGGCAAGCGCGCCTACGTGAATCGCATCAACTTCCGCGGCAACACCAAGACCGAAGACGAAGTGCTGCGCCGCGAAATGCGCCAGATGGAAGGCGGCTGGGCCTCGACCTACCTGATCGACCAGTCCAAGACCCGCCTGGAGCGCCTCGGCTTCTTCAAGGAAGTGAACGTCGAAACCCCGCAGGTGCCCGGCACCGACGACCAGGTGGACGTCAACTACAGCGTGGAAGAGCAGCCCTCCGGCTCCATCACCGCCAGCGTCGGCTTCGCCCAGAGCGCCGGCCTGATCCTCGGCGGCTCCATCAGCCAGAACAACTTCCTCGGTACCGGTAACAAGGTCAGCATCGGCCTGACCCGTTCCGAGTACCAGACCCGCTACAACTTCGGCTTCGTCGACCCCTACTGGACTCCGGATGGCGTGAGCCTGGGCTACAACGCCTTCTACCGCAGTACCGACTACGACGACCTCGACGTCGACGTGTCCAGCTACGCGGTGGACAGCTACGGCGCCGGCGTCAGCATCGGCTACCCGATCAGCGAGACCTCGCGCCTGACCTACGGCCTGACCGTGCAGCAGGACGAAATCAACACCGGCATCTATACCGTCGACGAGATCTTCGACTTCATCAAGCAGGAAGGCGATAGCTACCTGAACTTCAAGGGCTCGGTCGGCTGGTCCGAATCCACCCTGAACAAGGGCGTGCTGGCCACCCGCGGCCATTCCCAGAGCCTGGTGCTGGAAAGCACCATCCCGGGTAGCGACCTGTCGTTCTACAAGCTCGACTACCGCGGCCAGCTGTTCACTCCGCTGACCCAGAGCACCGCGCTGCGTTTCCACACCGAACTGGGCTACGGCGACAGCTACGGCTCCACCTCCGAGCTGCCGTTCTACGAGCACTACTTCGCGGGCGGCTTCAACTCCGTTCGCGGCTTCGAAGACAGCAGCCTCGGCCCACGCAGTACGCCGAGCCGCGGCGAGGCGGTTACCGGGAACGCCGGCACCGCAGCCGACCCGGACCAGGATCCGCTGCCCTTCGGTGGCAACGTGCTGATCCAGGGCGGTGTCGAGCTCCTGTTCCCGCTGCCCTTCGTCAAGGACCAGCGTCAACTCCGCACCGTGCTGTTCTGGGACGTGGGTAACGTATTCGACACCAGCTGCTCGTCCACCGCGACCAACTGCAGCAGCATCAACGCGGGCGAGCTGGCCAGTTCCGTGGGTGTTGGCCTGACCTGGATCACCGCACTGGGTCCGTTGAGCTTCAGTCTGGGCATGCCGGTCAAGAAGCCGGACAATGCGGATACCCAGGTGTTCCAGTTCTCCCTGGGCCAGACTTTCTAAGTGTTTCATCAAGACAACAGTATTTGTTGCAGGAGTTGCATCGTGCGTAAGTTGACTCAATTCGTTCTGGTTGCCGCTGCCTTGATGGCGACACCGGCCTTCGCCGAAATGAAGATCGCTGTACTGAACTACCAGATGGCGCTGCTGGAATCCGACGCCGCCAAGAAATACGCCGTCGACGCCGAGAAGAAGTTCGGCCCCCAGCTGAACAAGCTGAAGACCCTGGAAAGCGACGCCAAGCGCATCCAGGACCGCCTGGTGAAGGATGGCGAGAAGATGCAGCAGGCCGAGCGTGAGCGCCTGGAACTCGAATTCAAGCAGAAGGCCCGTGACTTCCAGTTCCAGTCCAAGGAGCTGAACGAAGCCAAGGCCGTCGCCGACCGCGACATGCTCAAGCAGCTCAAGCCGAAGCTGGACAAGGCGGTCGAGGAAGTCCTGAAGAAAGGCAGCTATGACCTGGTGCTGGAGCGTGGTGCGGTGGTCGACGTCAAGCCGCAGTACGACATCACCCGTCAGGTCATCGAGCGCATGAACCAGCAGCGCTGATGATGACAGCCCCGGTCTTCACCCTCGGCCAACTGGCCGAACGCCTCGGCGCCACCGTACGTGGCTCCGAGGACAAGGCGATCAGTGGTCTGGCCACCCTGCAGGAGGCCGGTCCCGGCCATCTCAGCTTCCTGGCCAATCCGCAATACCGCAAGTACCTCGTCGACACCAAGGCGGCCGCCGTACTGCTGACCGCGGCCGATGCCGAAGGCTACGCCGGCGATGCGCTGGTGGTGGCCAACCCCTACCTGGCCTACGCCGAACTCTCCCATCTGTTCGATCTCAAGCCCAAGGCCGAGCCCGGCATCCACCCGACTGCCGTGGTGGCGGCCGACGCCAAGGTCGATCCGAGCGCCAGCGTCGGTGCCTATGTGGTGATCGAGTCCGGCGCGCAGATCGGCGCCGGCGTGACCCTGGGGGCCCATTGCGTGGTCGGTGCCCGAACCTCGATAGGCGAGGGCGGCTGGCTGGCGCCCCGCGTGACCCTCTATCACGACGTGAAGATCGGCAAGCGGGTGGTGATCCAGTCCGGTGCCGTCATCGGTGGCGAGGGCTTCGGCTTCGCCAATGAGAAGGGCGTGTGGCAGAAGATCGCGCAGATCGGCGGTGTCACCCTGGGCGATGACGTGGAAGTGGGGGCCAACACCACCATCGACCGCGGCGCCCTGTCCGACACCCTGATCGGCAACGGCGTGAAGCTGGATAACCAGATCATGATCGCCCACAACGTGCAGGTCGGTGACAACACCGCCATGGCCGGCTGCGTCGGGATCTCCGGCAGCACCAGGATCGGCCGTAACTGCATGATCGCCGGCGGCGTGGGCATGGTCGGCCATATCGAAGTGTGCGACAACGTGTTCGTCACCGGCATGACCATGGTGACGCGCAATATCACCGAACCGGGCGCCTATTCTTCCGGTACCGCGATGCAGACCGCCGCGGAATGGAAGAAGAGCGCTGCCCGGATCCGCCAGCTGGACGACATGGCGCGTCGTCTGCAGCAGCTGGAAAAACGCCTGGCGGCAGTGACCCCGGGCGGGGATGCTTCATCAGATGCGTGATCCACGCTGCGCCGTGCATCCCCAATCCTTTCAGAAGGCTCCAGGAACATGATGGACATCAACGAGATTCGCGAATATCTGCCGCACCGCTACCCCTTCCTCCTGGTGGATCGGGTGGTGGAGCTGGATGTTGAAGGCAAGCGCATTCGCGCCTACAAGAATGTCAGCATCAACGAGCCATTCTTCAACGGCCATTTCCCGCAGCATCCGATCATGCCGGGCGTGCTGATCATCGAGGCCATGGCCCAGGCGGCCGGCATCCTCGGTTTCAAGATGCTCGACGTCAAACCCGCTGACGGCACCCTCTACTACTTCGTGGGTTCCGACAAGCTGCGCTTCCGCCAGCCGGTGCTGCCGGGCGACCAGTTGATCCTCAATGCGCAGTTCATCAGCGTCAAACGCGGCATCTGGAAGTTCGACTGCCAGGCCACCGTCGATGGCAAGGAAGTCTGCTCGGCCGAGATCATCTGTGCGGAACGCAAACTATGAGTTTGATTGACCCTCGCGCCATTATCGATCCGTCGGCGAAGCTGGCGGATGGCGTTCAGGTCGGCCCCTGGTCGATCATTGGACCCGATGTGGAAATCGGCGAGGGGACGGTGGTCGGACCTCATGTGGTGGTCAAGGGACCGACCCGCATTGGCAAGCACAACCGTATCTACCAGTTCTCTTCGGTCGGCGAGGATACGCCCGACCTGAAGTACAAGGGTGAACCCACCCGCCTGGTGATCGGCGACCACAATGTGATCCGCGAGGGCGTGACCATCCACCGCGGTACGGTCCAGGACAGGTCCGAGACCACCATCGGCGACCACAACCTGCTGATGGCCTATGTGCATATCGGTCATGACAGCGTGATCGCCAATCATTGCATCCTGGTGAACAACACCGCACTGGCCGGCCACGTGCACGTCGACGATTGGGCGATCCTGTCCGGCTACACCCTGGTGCACCAGTTCTGCCGCATCGGTGCACACAGCTTCTCCGGCATGGGCACCGCCATCGGCAAGGACGTGCCGGCCTACGTCACTGTTTTCGGCAATCCGGCCGAGGCGCGCAGCATGAACTTCGAGGGCATGCGCCGCCGTGGATTCAGTGCCGATGCCATCGCCGCCCTGCGCCGCGCCTACAAAGTGGTGTACCGCCAGGGGCTGACCGTGGAGCAGGCGCTGGCCGAGCTGGCCGAAGCTTCCGCCCAGTTCCCGGAAGTCGCCGTGTTCCGCGATTCCATCCAGTCCTCGACCCGTGGCATAACCCGCTGAACCCATGAATCGTCCCTTGCGCATCGCGCTGGTTGCCGGCGAGGCGTCCGGCGACATCCTCGGTTCCACCCTGATGCAGGCGCTCAAGGCGCGCCACCCCGATGCCCGTTTCATTGGTGTTGGCGGTCCGCGTATGCAGGCAGAGGGCCTGGAATCCTATTTTCCCATGGAGCGCCTGGCGGTCATGGGGCTGGTGGAAGTGCTGGGGCGTCTCCCCGAGCTGCTGCGTCGGCGCAAACGGCTGATCCAGTCCCTCATCGACGAGCGTCCCGACGTTTTCATCGGCATCGATGCGCCCGACTTCAACCTGGGCGTCGAACTCAAGCTGCGCCGTGCCGGGATCAAGACCGTGCACTACGTCAGTCCCTCGGTCTGGGCCTGGCGGCAGAAGCGGGTGCTGAAGATCCGCGAAGGCTGCGACCTGATGCTCACGCTCTTCCCCTTCGAGGCGCGCTTCTACGAAGAGCATGGAGTTGCGGTCCGCTTCGTCGGCCATCCGCTTGCCGATGCCATCCCGCTCGAGGCCGATCGCGCGGCTGCGCGCGCGGCACTGGATCTGCCGGACAACGTACCGGTAGTGGCCCTGCTGCCGGGTAGCCGGGGGGGCGAGGTCGGCAAGCTCGGTGCCCTGTTCCTCGACGCCGCCGAACGCATGCGTTCGGTCCGCCCGGGCATCCAGTTCGTGCTGCCTTGTGCCAGTCCCGAGCGGAGGGTGCAGCTGGAAGCCATGCTGGCGGGGCGTGATCTGTCGCTGAGACTGCTCGATGGGCGTTCCCACGAGGCCCTCGCCGCCTGCGACGCGGTGCTGATCGCCTCCGGTACCGCCACGCTGGAAGCGCTGCTCTACAAGCGCCCCATGGTCGTGGCCTACAAGGTGGCGCCGCTCACTTACCGAATTCTCAAGCGTCTGGTGAAGAGCCCCTACGTGTCCCTGCCCAATCTCCTGGCCCAGCGCCTGCTGGTGCCCGAGTTGCTGCAGGACGCCGCCACCGCCGATGCCCTCGCCCAGGCCGTGGTGCCGCTGCTGGACGACGGCGAGGTGCAGACCCACGGATTCGACGTCATCCATCGCGCCCTGCGCCAGGATGCGTCGCGCCAGGCGGCTGACGCCATCCTGAACCTGATCGGAGCCCCCTGATGCAACTCGGACTGGATTTCAGCCTGGTGGAACAACTGGTGGCCGGCGTCGACGAAGTCGGCCGCGGCCCGCTTTGTGGCGCGGTGGTCACCGCCGCGGTAATCCTCGACCCGGCCCGCCCCATCCTTGGCCTGAATGACTCGAAGAAGCTCTCCGAAGCGCGGCGTGATGCGTTGTTCGACGAGATCCGTGAAAAGGCCCTGGCCTGGTGCATCGCCCGCGCCGAGGTGGAGGAGATCGATCAGCTGAACATCCTGCATGCCACCATGCTGGCCATGCAGCGTGCCGTCGAAGGACTCAGTGTGACGCCGAAGCTGGCACTGATCGATGGCAACCGCTGCCCGAAACTCAAGGTGCCCTGCGCTCCCGTGGTCAAGGGCGACAGCCAGGTGCCGGCCATCGCTGCAGCGTCCATCCTGGCCAAGGTCAGCCGCGACCGGGAGATGGTCGAACTCGATGCTCTCTATCCCGGCTACGGCATTGCCGGCCACAAGGGCTACCCCACCGCCGTCCACCTCGAAGCCCTGCGCCGCCTGGGACCGACGCCGATCCACCGTCGCTCCTTCGGTCCGGTGCGCGCCCTGCTCGAAGCCGAAGGCGGAGAAAAGCGCTGAAGGCTGAAGGCTGAACGAAAAAGCTCGATGTGGTCCGTAGACCAAGGATGGGTAGAGCTTGCGAAACCCATCAGCCATGGTCCGCATGGGTTTCGTGCCTCAACCCATCCTACGAACTTGACATGGCGCCGTGCCGAGCGAAGGCTGTCCAGCCTCCAGCCTCCAGCCTCCAGCCTCCAGCCTCCAGCCTCCAGCCTCCAGCCTCCAGCCTCCAGCCTCCAGCCTCCGGTTGCTGCTACAATCCGCGACCCGTCGTTTTCTCCAGCAAGGCCCGTCCATGACCGCTTCCTTCGTCCATCTGCGTCTGCACTCCGAGTATTCCCTGGTCGACGGCCTGGTGCGGGTCAAGCCGCTGGTCAAGGCCGTGGCGGGGGCGGGCATGCCGGCGGTGGCGATCACCGACCAGAGCAACATGTGCTCCCTGGTGAAGTTCTACAAGACCGCCATGGGCGGCGGTATCAAGCCTATCTGTGGCGCGGACATCTGGCTGGCCAGTCGGGACGAAGACGGCCCCCTGAGCCGCATGACCCTGCTGGTGATGAATGCCAAGGGCTATCGCAATCTCACCGAACTGGTTTCCCGTGGCTGGTCCGATGGCCAGAGCAACGGCCTGGTGATCATCCAGCGTGACTGGGTGAAGGAGGCTGCCGAAGGTCTGATCGCCCTGTCCGGTGCCAAGGAAGGGGAGATCGGCATGGCCCTGCTGAACGGCGATCAGGCCAGTGCCGAGGCGCTGCTGGCCGAGTGGCAGGCCGTGTTCCCCGACCGCTTCTACCTGGAGCTGCAGCGTACCGCGCGGGTCAACGACGAAGAACATGTGCACGCCGCCGTCGCCCTGGCTGGCCGCTGTGGTGCGCCGCTGGTGGCGACCAACGACGTGCGCTTCATCAAGCCGGACGACTTCGAGGCCCACGAGACCCGAGTCTGCATCGGTGAGGGGCGCGTCCTCGACGACCCGCGCCGGCCGCGCAACTTTTCCGACCAGCAGTACCTCAAGTCTCCCGAGGAAATGGCCGAGCTGTTCGCCGACATTCCCGAGGCGCTGGAGAACACCGTCGAGATCGCCAAGCGCTGCAACATCGAGGTCCAGCTGGGCAAGCACTTCCTGCCCGATTTCCCCACGCCCAACGGCATGGGTATCGACGACTACCTGCGCCATGCCTCCTACGAAGGCCTGGAAGAACGCCTGGCGGTGCTCTGGCCGAAGGACACCACTCCCGACTACGAAGAGAAGCGCCAGCTCTATATCGACCGCCTGGAATTCGAGCTGGGCACCATCATCCAGATGGGCTTCCCCGGCTACTTCCTGATCGTTGCCGACTTCATCCAGTGGGCGAAGAACAACGGCGTGCCGGTGGGCCCGGGCCGGGGTTCGGGTGCCGGCTCGCTGGTCGCCTACGTGCTGAAGATCACCGACCTCGATCCGCTGGCCTACGACCTGCTGTTCGAGCGCTTCCTCAACCCCGAGCGGGTCTCCATGCCCGACTTCGACGTGGACTTCTGCATGGACGGCCGCGACCGGGTGATCGACTACGTGGCCGACAAATACGGCCGCAACGCGGTGAGCCAGATCATCACCTTCGGTTCCATGGCGGCCAAGGCGGTGGTGCGCGACGTGGCGCGGGTACAGGGCAAGTCCTACGGCCTGGCCGACCGCCTGTCGAAGATGATCCCCTTCGAAGTGGGCATGACCCTCGAGGCCGCCTACAACCAGGAAGAGGTACTGCGCGACTTCCTCAAGGCCGACGAGGAAGCCCAGGAAATCTGGGACATGGCGCTGAAGCTGGAAGGCATCACCCGCGGTACCGGCAAGCACGCCGGTGGCGTGGTGATCGCCCCCACCAAGCTCACCGACTTCGCCCCCATCGCCTGTGATGAGGAAGGTGCCGGCCTGGTGACCCAGTACGACAAGGACGACGTGGAAGCCGCCGGCCTGGTGAAGTTCGACTTCCTCGGCCTGCGCACCCTGACGATCATCAAGTGGGCCATGGAGATGATCAATCGCGAGCAGGAGAAGAAGGGCCTGCCGCCGGTAGATATCGACCGCATCCCGCTGGACGACAAGAAAACCTACGACATGCTGCAGAAGGCGGAGACCACCGCGGTCTTCCAGCTCGAATCGCGCGGCATGAAGGAGCTGATCAAGAAGCTCAAGCCGGACTGCCTGGAGGACATGATCGCCCTCGTGGCGCTGTTCCGTCCGGGCCCGCTGCAGTCGGGCATGGTGGACGACTTCATCAACCGCAAGCACGGTCGCGCCGAGCTGTCCTACCCGCACCCGGACTACCAGTACGCCGGCCTGGAGCCGGTGCTCAAGCCCACCTACGGCATCATCCTGTACCAGGAACAGGTGATGCAGATCGCCCAGGTGATGGCGGGTTACACCCTCGGCGGCGCGGACATGCTGCGCCGCGCCATGGGCAAGAAGAAGCCCGAGGAGATGGCCAAGCAGCGCGGTGGCTTCATCGAAGGCTGCTCCGCCAACGGCATCGATCCCGAACTGTCGGGCAACATCTTCGACCTGGTGGAAAAGTTCGCCGGCTACGGCTTCAACAAGTCCCACTCGGCCGCCTACGGCTGGGTCTCCTACCAGACCGCCTGGCTCAAGGCGCACTTCCCGGCACCCTTCATGGCTGCGGTACTCACCGCGGATATGCACAACACCGACAAGGTGGTGACGCTGATCGAAGAATGCCGGCACATGAAGCTGCGCATCGTCGCACCGGATGTGAACAACTCCGAGTACCGCTTCACCGTTGATAACGACGGCCAGATCGTCTACGGCCTGGGCGCGATCAAGGGCGTCGGTGAGGGACCGGTGGAAGCCATCACCGAATGCCGTGCCGAGGGCGGGCCCTTCAAGGACCTGTTCGACTTCTGCAACCGCGTCGACCTCAAGCGCATCAACAAGCGCACCCTGGAAGCGCTGATCCGCGGCGGCGCCCTGGATCGCCTGGGGCCGTTTTTCAGCAACGAGCCCAAGGCCTACCAGGCCGGCGTCGATCGCAACCGCGCGGTGCTGCTGGCGGCCATGGAGGAAGCCATCCAGGCCGCCGAACAGACCGCACGCAGCCATGACAGCGGCCACATGGACCTCTTCGGCGGCCTGTTCGCCGAGCCCGAGGCGGACATGTACGCCAACCACCGCAACGCCAAGGAACTCTCCCTCAAGGAGCGCCTGAAGGGCGAGAAGGACACCCTGGGGCTGTACCTGACCGGCCATCCCATAGACGAATACGAAGGTGAGATCCGCCGCTTCGCCCGCCAGCGCATCGTCGAGCTCAAGCCGGCGCGGGATACCCAGATCATCGCCGGCCTGATCGTCAACCTGCGGGTGATGAAGAACAAGAAGGGCGACAAGATGGGCTTCATCACCCTCGACGACCGCTCCGGGCGCATCGAGGCCTCGCTCTTCGCCGATGCCTTCAACGCCGCCAGCGGCCTGCTGCAGACCGACGCCCTGGTGGTGGTGGAAGGCGAGGTCAGCCACGACGACTTCTCCGGCGGCCTGCGCCTGCGCGCCAAGCGGGTGCTGAGCCTGGAAGAGGCCCGTACCGGCCTGGCGGAAAGCCTGCGCATGAAGGTGGACTTCAGCGCTCTGCAGGGCGATCGGCTGCGCTGGCTCGCCGAGCTCTGCGGCCGCCATCGCGGCTCTTGCCCGCTGACCCTGGACTACAGCGGCAGTGACGCCAAGGCATTGCTGCAGTTCGGCGATGACTGGCGAATCGCCCCGGCCGATGCATTGATTCAGGCATTGCGTGACCAGTTCGGCCGCGACAACGTCTTTCTGCACTACCGCTGATGCGAACGTGGCAACACGCCCGCCTCGGCCCGATTTCGATTTGATCTCGACCCGAACGCGCCCGATCCCTTAAGGTAGGGCGCCAAATGGAACCAGCCGCCTGGCCCCAAGCGCACGACGGAAGCCTATGAACCCGAACTTTCTGGATTTCGAACAGCCCATCGCCGATCTGCAAGCCAAGATCGAGGAGCTGCGTCTGGTCGGTAACGACAACGCCCTGAACATCACCGACGAGATCTCGCGTCTGCAGGACAAGAGCAGCGCGCTGACCGAGAGCATCTTCGGCAACCTCTCCAGCTGGCAGATCGCCCAGCTGGCGCGGCACCCGCGCCGTCCCTACACCCTCGACTACATCGAGCACATCTTCACCGAGTTCGACGAACTGCATGGCGACCGCCACTTCTCCGACGATGCCGCCATCGTCGGCGGTGTCGCCCGTCTGAACGATGCCCCGGTCATGGTCATCGGCCACCAGAAGGGCCGTGAGGTACGCGAGAAGGTCCGCCGCAACTTCGGCATGCCGCGCCCCGAGGGCTATCGCAAGGCCTGCCGCCTGATGGAGATGGCCGAGCGCTTCAAGATGCCGATCCTGACCTTCATCGACACCCCCGGCGCTTACCCGGGCATCGATGCCGAGGAGCGTGGCCAGAGCGAAGCCATCGCCTGGAACCTGCGCGTGATGGCACGCCTGAAGACCCCGATCATCGCCACCGTGATCGGCGAAGGCGGTTCCGGCGGCGCGCTGGCCATCGGCGTCTGCGACCGCCTGAACATGCTGCAGTATTCCACCTACTCGGTGATCTCGCCGGAAGGCTGCGCCTCCATCCTGTGGAAAACCGCCGAGAAGGCGCCGGATGCGGCCGAGGCCATGGGCATCACCGCCGAGCGCCTGAAGGGCCTGGGTATCGTCGACAAGGTGATCGCCGAACCCCTGGGCGGTGCCCACCGCGACCCGGCCACCGCTGCCGAGTCCATCCGCAAGGAGCTGTCCGAGCAGCTGAAGAGCCTGCAGAAGCTCGGCACCGACGATCTGCTGGCGCGTCGCTACGAGCGCCTGATGAGCTACGGCGTAGCCTGATCCGGGCCCAGGGCTGTAAAGATCGGGTCCCGGCTTTATGCTTGGGACCCGATTTCGTTTCCGGGCCGCCCAATGTCCCTCGAATCCCGCCTGCTGTCCGCCCTGGCCCCTTGGCGCCAGGCGCCGGCTTGGCGCGTCGCTTTTTCCGGCGGGCTCGATTCCACAGTGCTCCTGCACTTGTTGGTGCGCCTTGCCCAGTGCGAAGCCTTGCCGCCGCTTTCCGCCATCCATGTCCACCACGGCCTGCAGGCTGCGGCCGACGCCTGGCCTGCGCATTGCCGGCGAGTCTGTGAAACGCTTGGCGTGCCGCTCAGCGTCCTGCGGGTGAACGTGGACAACGGGCCCAGCCTGGAGCGTGCCGCGCGGGATGCCCGCTACGCAGCGTTCGTCGGCGAGTTGGGGGGGGGAGAGGTACTGTTCAGCGCCCAGCATCGGGATGACCAGGCCGAGACCCTGTTGTTCCGCCTGTTGCGAGGGGCGGGGGTGCGCGGCCTTGCAGGCATGCCGGAATGCCGGCCGTTGGGGCGGGGGACGCTGGTGCGGCCGCTGTTGCGAGTGTCCCGCGCCGAGCTGGAAGCCTATGCCCACGCCGAGGGCCTCCGCTGGGTGGAGGACCCGAGCAACGCGGATACGAACCTTGCCCGCAACTTCCTCCGCCACGACATCCTTCCGGCCTTGCGGAGCCGCTGGCCGGGCGTGGTGGAAAACCTCGCGCGCAGCGCCGCGCATATGAGCGAGGCCGAGGCCCTGCTGGGCGAGTTGGCCAGGACCGATCTCCAGGACGCCAAGGGCAATTGCGACTTCCCCTGGCTGCCGTTGCCGTCCCTCGATCTGCAGTCGCTGGCGGCACTGACGCCCGCCCGGCAGCGCAATGCCTTGCGCCACTGGCTGGCGCCGTTGACGCCGTTGCCGGACAGCGACCACTGGGCCGGCTGGGCGGACCTGAGGGATGCGGCCGCTGACGCCAGGCCGGTCTGGCGCCTGGCGACGGGGGAGCTGCATCGCGCCGACGGGCGGTTGTGGTGGCTTGCGGGGGAGTGGCTCGCCTCGCCGCTGTCGGGCCTGGACTGGATCGATCCGGGCCGGCCGCTGGAGTTGCCCGGCAATGGCCGGGTCGAACTGCTCGGCACGCCTCCCGCCGGCAGGCTGGAAGTGCGCTATCGGCAGGGCGGGGAAGTGTTGCAGCTACCGGGGCGGGGACGTCGCGACCTCAAGCGCCTGCTCAACGAGTCGCGGCTGCCGGCCTTCGTCCGTGGCCGATTGCCGCTGCTGATGGCGGATGGGGAGCTGCTCGGCGTTGCCAATCTGCCTGACCTCGACGGCTCGCGGCGGGGCGGCTGGCAGCTGCGCTGGACGCCACCGACGAATGACCAAGGTTTGAGCTGGTAGGGTCTTTCCGGTAGACTACGCTCCCGTCTTACATAGCTTCCGCTGATTCCTTCGGAATCGGCGGTTGTTGCTTTTGAAGCAGCGCCCATTGGCGCTCCATGGTTGAAGGCCTTTGCCCTTCATCGCTTTCCCCGGCGGCTTTCCGCCTAAACGCAGACTTCTAGGGTTTTTCATGACGCGCTACATCTTCGTCACGGGCGGTGTTGTTTCTTCTTTGGGGAAAGGCATCGCCTCGGCATCCTTGGCCGCCATTCTGGAAGCGCGGGGACTGAAGGTCACCATGCTCAAGCTCGATCCGTACATCAACGTCGATCCGGGCACCATGAGTCCCTTCCAGCACGGTGAAGTCTTCGTGACCGAGGACGGCGCCGAGACCGACCTCGACCTGGGCCACTACGAGCGCTTCGTGCGCACCACCATGACCCAGAACAACAACTTCACCACCGGCCGCGTCTATGCCGACGTGCTGCGCAAGGAGCGCCGTGGTGACTACCTGGGCGCGACCATCCAGGTGATCCCGCACATCACCGACGAGATCAAGCACCGCATCATCAAGGGCGCTGCCGGCGCGGACGTGGCCCTGGTGGAAATCGGCGGCACCGTCGGCGACATCGAGTCCCAGCCTTTCCTCGAAGCCATCCGCCAGCTGCGCGTGGAAGTGGGCGCCAAGCGCGCCATGCTGATGCACCTGACCCTGGTCCCCTACATCGCCACCGCCGGCGAGACCAAGACCAAGCCGACCCAGCACTCGGTGAAGGAACTGCGCTCCATCGGCCTGCAGCCCGACGTGCTGATCTGCCGTTCCGACCACGAAGTCGACCTGTCCTCGCGCCGCAAGATCGCCCTCTTCACCAACGTGGAAGAGCGCGCGGTCATCGCCCTGCAGGACGTCGACACCATCTACAGGATTCCCTCCGTGCTGCATGCCCAGGGCCTGGACGACTTCGTCGTCGAGCGCTTCGGCCTGCAGTGCAACGGTGCCGACCTCTCCGAATGGGACCGCGTGGTGGATGCCAAGCTGAACCCGGAAAAGGAAGTCACCATCGCCATGGTCGGCAAGTACATGGAGCTGCTGGACGCCTACAAGTCGCTGATCGAAGCGATGAGCCACGCCGGCATCCAGAACCGCACCAAGGTCAACCTGCGCTACATCGACTCCGAAGACATCGAGACCCAGGGCACCGGCCTGCTGGAAGGCGTCGACGCCATCCTGGTTCCCGGCGGCTTCGGCCTGCGCGGCGTGGAAGGCAAGATCACCACCGTGCGCTATGCCCGCGAGAACAAGATCCCTTACCTCGGTATCTGCCTCGGCATGCAGGTGGCGGTGATCGAGTACGCCCGTAACGTACTGGGCTGGTCCGACGCCAACTCCACCGAATTCGACAAGTCCAGCGGCCACCCGGTCGTGGGCCTGATCACCGAGTGGCAGGACGCCACCGGCGCTACCGAAATCCGTACCGAAGCTTCCGACCTGGGCGGCACCATGCGCCTGGGTGCCCAGGCGTGCCAGCTCGAAGCCGGTTCCCAGGTCCGCGCCTGCTACGGCAAGGATGAGATCGTCGAGCGTCACCGTCATCGCTACGAAGTGAACAACAACCTGCTGCCGCAGCTGCAGGAAGCCGGCCTGAAGGTCACCGGCCGCTCCGGCGACGGCGCCCTGGTTGAAGTGGTTGAGGCACCGGAGCATCCCTGGTTCGTCGCCTGCCAGTTCCACCCGGAGTTCACCTCCACTCCGCGTGACGGCCACCCGCTGTTCAGCGGCTTCGTCACCGCCGCCCTGAAATTCGCCGGGAAGGCCTGACCCATGGTGCAGAAGATCGTCCGCGTCGGCAGCATCGAGATCGCCAACGACAAGCCCTTCGTGCTGTTCGGCGGCATGAACGTGCTGGAGTCCCGCGACCTCGCCCTGAAAGTCTGCGAAGAGTACGTGCGGGTGACCGAGAAGCTCGGCATCCCCTACGTGTTCAAGGCCAGCTTCGACAAGGCCAACCGCTCCTCGATCAACTCCTTCCGTGGCCCGGGCCTGGAGGAGGGCATGAAGATCTTCGAGGACGTGAAGAAGACCTTCGGCGTGCCGGTGATCACCGACGTCCACGAGCCCCACCAGGCGGCTCCGGTGGCCGAGGTGTGCGACATCATCCAGCTGCCGGCCTTCCTCTCCCGCCAGACCGACCTCGTGGTCGCCATGGCCAAGACCGGCGCGGTGATCAACATCAAGAAGGCGCAGTTCCTGGCTCCCCAGGAGATGAAGCACATCCTCGCCAAGTGCGAGGAGGCCGGCAACGATCGCCTGATCCTCTGCGAACGTGGCTCCTCCTTCGGTTACAACAACCTGGTGGTGGACATGCTCGGCTTCGCCATCATGAAGCAGTTCGAGTACCCGGTGTTCTTCGACGTCACCCACGCCCTGCAGATGCCGGGCGGGCGTGCCGACTCCGCCGGTGGCCGCCGCGCCCAGGTCACCGACCTGGCCAAGGCCGGCATGAGCCAGGGCTTGGCGGGCCTGTTCCTCGAGGCCCATCCGGACCCGGACAACGCCAAGTGCGACGGCCCCTGCGCCCTGCGTCTGAACAAACTCGAGCCCTTCCTGTCCCAGCTCAAGCAGCTGGACGACCTGGTCAAGGGTTTTCCGCCGATCGAGACTGCCTGAACCGGCCGTTCTCCGGTAAAGTGCCGCGTGGGCACAATCTGACCGATCGGTCAGAACCTTCGCCGGGTCGGCCGACCCTGAGGCCCGGTGATTCGCCTCACCTTCTGCTGAGCGTTTTCGTCAACTTTTGGAGTGCTAACAACAATGGCAAAGATCGTCGACATCAAGGGCCGCGAGGTTCTGGACTCCCGTGGCAACCCCACCGTGGAAGCCGATGTGATCCTCGAGAACGGCATCGTCGGCAGCGCTTGCGCGCCGTCCGGTGCGTCCACCGGTTCCCGCGAGGCACTGGAACTGCGTGATGGCGACAAGAGCCGTTACCTGGGCAAGGGCGTGCTGAAGGCCGTGGCCAACATCAACGGCCCGATCCGCGACCTGCTGCTGGGCAAGGACGCTGCCGACCAGCAAGCCCTGGACCGCGCCATGATCGAACTGGACGGTACCGAGAACAAGGCCAAGCTTGGCGCCAACGCCATCCTCGCCGTGTCCCTGGCTGCCGCCAAGGCCGCTGCCCAGGCCAAGGGCATTCCGCTCTATGCCCACATTGCCGAACTGAACGGCACTCCCGGCCAGTACTCCATGCCGGTACCGATGATGAACATCATCAACGGCGGCGAGCACGCCGATAACAACGTCGACATCCAGGAGTTCATGGTGCAGCCGGTCGGCGCCAAGAACTTCGCCGACGCCCTGCGCATGGGCGCCGAGATCTTCCATCACCTGAAAGCCGTGCTGAAGGCCCGTGGCCTGAACACCGCCGTGGGTGACGAAGGTGGCTTCGCGCCGAACCTGGCTTCCAACGAAGACGCCCTGGCCGCCATCGCCGAAGCCGTCGCCAATGCCGGCTACAAGCTGGGCACCGACGTGACCCTGGCCCTGGACTGCGCTTCCAGCGAATTCTTCAAGGACGGCAAGTACGACCTGTCCGGCGAAGGCAAGACCTTCGATGCCGCCGGCTTCGCCGACTACCTGGCCGGCCTGACCCAGCGCTACCCGATCATCTCCATCGAGGACGGCATGGACGAGTCCGACTGGGCCGGCTGGAAAGGCCTGACCGAGAAGATCGGCGCCAAGGTGCAACTGGTGGGCGACGACCTGTTCGTGACCAACACCAAGATCCTCAAGGAAGGCATCGAGAAGAGCATCGCCAACTCGATCCTGATCAAGTTCAACCAGATCGGTTCCCTGACCGAGACCCTGGAAGCCATCCAGATGGCCAAGGCCGCCGGCTACACCGCGGTGATCTCCCACCGTTCCGGTGAAACCGAGGACAGCACCATCGCCGACCTGGCCGTAGGCACCGCCGCCGGCCAGATCAAGACCGGCTCCCTGTGCCGTTCCGACCGCGTGTCCAAGTACAACCAGCTGCTGCGCATCGAAGAGCAACTGGGCGACAAGGCTCCGTACCGCGGCCGTGCCGAGTTCCGCGGCTAAGAGACTGGCCACGATCGGCTGCGCGTCGGAATAACTGCGTTGAGAATGGCTTCGGGTTTGCTCATTTACAGCTCGTAAACTACGCACCCTCAGCCATTCTCGCCTTGTTCTTCTCCAGCTCGCGCGATCGTGAACAAGTCTCGGTCGGTCCATGTTGAAATCAGGCGCTGAATGCATCTTTACTTCATGTAAACTTCGCACCTTCACCTGATTTCACCTGACCGGTCGTCTCCCGCCGCACGGCAGCGACGCAACCGGTTGAGGAATGGTAAAAGGGCAGCGCAAGCTGCCCTTTTCGCATGGATACTCCCTGGCAAAATGACTCGCCCTAACACTTACTGGCTGTTCGTCGTCCTGATCCTGCTGCTGTCTGGCCTGCAGTATCGCCTCTGGGTGGGCGACGGCAGCCTGGCGCAGGTCGAGGAACTGCAGCAGCAGATCGCCGAGCAGAAAGGCGAGAACGAACGCCTGCTGGAGCGCAACCGCATCCTCGAGGCGGAAGTGCTGGAGCTGAAGAAGGGCATGGAAACCGTCGAAGAACGTGCCCGCCATGAGCTGGGCATGGTCAAGGACGGCGAAACCCTCTACCAGATTGCCGAATGAGCCAGTCCGATACTCCCTTCTTCTGGGCGGTGATTCCCGCCGCCGGCGTCGGTGCCCGCATGCGCGCCGACCGTCCCAAGCAATACCTGGAACTCGCCGGGCGCACCATCCTCGAGCACAGCCTCGACTGCTTCCTCGACCACCCGCAGCTCAAGCGGCTGGTCATCAGCCTGTCGGTGGACGACCCTTACTGGCCGGCACTGCCCTGCGCCGGCGACGACCGCATCATCCGTGCCGACGGTGGCAAGGAGCGCGCCGACTCGGTGCTGAGCGCACTGCTGCGCCTGGCCGAACACGGTGCCCGGCCCCACGACTGGGTGCTGGTGCACGATGCGGCACGGCCGAACCTGTCGCGTTTCGACCTTGACCAGCTGCTCGCCGAGCTGGCCGATGACCCTGTGGGCGGCCTGCTCGCGGTGCCGGCCCGGGACACCCTCAAGCGTGTCGGTGCCGATGGGCGGGTGGCGGAAACCGTCGATCGCAGCCTGATCTGGCAGGCCTACACGCCGCAGATGTTCCGTTTCGGTGCCTTGCACCGTGCCCTCGCCGACGCCCTGGTGGCTGGAGTCGCCATCACCGACGAAGCCTCGGCCATGGAGTGGGCGGGATACGCACCGAAGCTGGTGGAAGGGCGCGCCGATAACCTCAAGGTCACCCGTCCCGAGGACCTCGACTGGCTACGTCAGCGCTGGTCGATGCGCGGCTGACCCTCGGCGTACTCCGGCCGCCCGGCCAGCCCCTCCTTCAACAGGTTCACCAGTTGCCGCACCTTGGGTGAAAGGTGCCGCTGCTGTGGATAAAGCGCCCAGACCGCGGTGTTCGGTGGCCGGTGCTGTTCCAGCAGGGAGACCAGGGCACCGCTGCGCAGATGCTCCAGCACGTAGTAGTCCGGCAATTGGCACAGGCCGAAACCCCGCAGGGCCGCGTCCAGCACCGCCTGCCCGCTGTTGCAGCGCCAGTTGCCCTGGACCCGGATGGCATGCTCGCGCCCCTGCTGGAGAAAGTCCCAGTGGTCGGTACTGCCGATCAGGCAGTTGTGCCGCGCCAGTTCCGACAGGCTGTGGGGACGGCCATAGCGTTCCAGGTAGGACGGGGCCGCGCACAGGTACATGACCCTGGGGGCCAGGCGGGTTGCCACCAGTCTCGAGTCCTGCAGGCGGCCCAGGCGGATCGCCAGGTCCAGTCCTTCATGCACCAGGTCCAGGGTGCGGTTGCTCAGCTCGATATCCACCCGCAGCTGCGGGTGGCGCGCCATGAATTCGTTGACCAGCGGCACGATGAAGCGCTCGCCGTAGGCCACTGCGCAGGTCATGCGTAGCAGGCCCTTGGGTTCGCTGGTGAGGTCGCTCACCGCGCGTAGTGCTTCCTCACGCGCGTCCAGCAGGCGTTGGCAGTGCTGCAGGAAGGTCTGGCCGGCTTCGGTCAGGGCCACCTTGCGGGTGCTGCGGTAGAACAGGCGGGTCTGCAGGCGCTCTTCCAGGCGGGCGATCTGCCGGCTGACATGGGAGGAAGAAACCCCCAGGCGATCGGCGGCGGCGGTGAACTGGCCTGACTCGGCGACGGCGACGAACTCGTCCAGGCCTTCCCAGCGACTCATGGATTATCCCTCAGCGGCAATAATGTTTTTCATTGAGGTGGATTATTTACCATCAGACGCTCAACTACACTCCTTGGCCATTTCAATCAGCTGGAGACTCACCATGATCAAGTCCCGTGCCGCCGTGGCCTTCGCGCCCAACCAGCCGCTGCAGATCGTCGAAGTGGATGTAGCGCCGCCCAAGGCCGGCGAAGTCCTGGTGCGGATCGTGGCCACCGGCGTCTGCCATACCGATGCCTACACCCTCTCCGGAGCCGACTCCGAAGGCGTGTTCCCCTGCATCCTCGGCCATGAAGGCGGCGGCATCGTCGAAGCGGTGGGCGAGGGCGTCACCTCGGTGGCGGTGGGTGACCACGTGATCCCGCTCTATACCCCGGAATGCGGCGAGTGCAAGTTCTGCAAGTCCGGCAAGACCAACCTCTGCCAGAAGATCCGCGCTACCCAGGGCAAGGGCCTGATGCCCGACGGCACCACCCGCTTCTCCTACCAGGGCCAGCCGATCTACCACTACATGGGCACCTCGACCTTCTCCGAGTACACCGTGCTGCCGGAAATCTCCCTGGCCAAGGTGCCCAAGGAGGCGCCGCTGGAGAAGGTCTGCCTGCTGGGCTGCGGCGTGACCACCGGCATCGGTGCGGTACTCAACACCGCCAAGGTGGAGGAGGGCGCCACAGTCGCCATCTTCGGTCTCGGCGGCATCGGCCTGGCGGCGATCATCGGCGCGAAGATGGCCAAGGCCAGCCGCATCATCGCCATCGACATCAACCCGGCCAAGTTCGACATCGCCAAACAGCTTGGCGCCACCGACTTCGTCAATCCCAAGGAGCACAGCAAGCCGATCCAGGAGGTCATAGTCGAGCTGACCGATGGCGGCGTGGACTATTCCTTCGAGTGCGTCGGCAATGTCCAGTTGATGCGCGCCGCCCTGGAATGTGCCCACAAGGGCTGGGGCGAGTCGGTGATCATCGGCGTGGCCGGTGCCGGCCAGGAGATCAGCACCCGTCCGTTCCAACTGGTGACCGGCCGCGTCTGGCGCGGCTCGGCCTTCGGTGGCGTCAAGGGGCGCAGCGAGCTGCCGAGCTATGTGGACAAGGCACAGAAGGGCGAAATCCCGCTGGATACCTTCATCACCCACACCATGGGCCTGGATGAGATCAACAAGGCCTTCGACCTGATGCACGAAGGCAAGAGCATCCGTTCGGTCATTCACTACTAATGAAGCGAGAAGCCTGAAGCTCGAAGCTGGAAGTTCTCGGGAGCCCGTGCTCCTGGCTTCCAGCTTCTGGTTCATGGCCTGGACGGAGACTGCTCCATGACCCTCGAAATCGTTTCCAGCAACAAGAGCTTCGGCGGTTGGCACAAGCGTTATCGCCATCGCTCCAGCAGCCTCAACTGCGACATGGTGTTCGCCGTCTACCTGCCGCCCCAGGCCGAGCAGGGCGCGAAGCTGCCGGTGCTCTACTGGCTGTCGGGGCTGACCTGCACCGACGAGAACTTCATGCAGAAGGCCGGCGCGCAGCGCCTGGCAGCCGAACTGGGGCTGATCATCGTCGCCCCGGACACCAGCCCGCGCGGGGCGGACGTACCGGGCGACCCGGACGGCGCCTGGGACTTCGGCCTGGGCGCCGGCTTCTACCTGAACGCGACCCAGGAACCCTATGCCCGGCACTACCGCATGCACGACTACGTGGTGCACGAGCTGCCGGCGCTGATCGAGGCCAACTTCCCGGTATCCGGGAAGCGCGGTATCAGCGGCCACTCCATGGGCGGCCACGGCGCACTGGTCTGCGCCCTGCGCAATCCGGGGCGCTACCAATCGCTGTCGGCCTTCGCCCCCATCAGCAACCCCATGGCCTGCCCCTGGGGCGAGAAAGCCTTCAGTCGCTACCTGGGCGAAGACCGTGCCCGCTGGCGCGAATGGGATGCCAGCGGGCTGCTGGCCGAAGCGGAGGAACGCCTGCCGATCCTGGTCGACCAGGGCGACCGCGACGATTTCCTCGTCAACCAGCTCAAGCCCGAGGCGCTGCAAGCCGCGGCCAAGGCCGCGGGCCATCCGCTGACCCTGCGCCTGCAACCCGGCTACGACCACAGCTACTACTTCATCGCCAGCTTCATCGACGACCACTTGCGGCATCACGCCGAGGCCCTTAAGGGCTAAGTGCCGTCAAAGCGGGTAGAATCGCGCCCTGACTTTTCAGGGCGTATTTCTGACTATGCGAATTGGCCACGGTTACGACGTACACCGCTTCGGCGAGGGTGATTTCATCACCTTGGGCGGTGTGCGCATTCCCCACAAGTTCGGGCTCATCGCCCATTCCGATGGCGACGTGCTGCTGCACGCCCTCAGCGATGCGCTGCTGGGTGCAGCCGCGCTGGGCGACATCGGCAAGCACTTCCCGGATACCGATCCGCAGTTCAAGGGCGCGGACAGCCGTGCGCTGCTGCGCCATGTGCTGGCCCTGGTGAAGGCCAAGGGCTGGAAGGTCGGCAATGTCGACGGGACCATAGTCGCCCAGGCACCGAAGATGGCTCCGCACATCGAGGCCATGCGCGCCAACATCGCCGCCGACCTGGAAGTCGAGCTGGACCAGGTCAACGTCAAGGCCACCACTACCGAGAAGCTCGGCTTCGCCGGTCGCGAGGAGGGCATCGCCGTGCATGCGGTGGCCCTGTTGCTGCCGGCATGACCGAGCTCGAACTGCTGGGCCCGCGTGCCCATGGCGAGCCCCTGGGGCAGGCGCAGTTGAAGGCGACGGCGGAGGATTTCCAGGTCGATGAGGTACTGGACATCCCCCTGGCCGGCGAAGGCGAGCACCTCTGGCTCTGGGTGGAAAAGCGCGAACTGAATACCGAGGAAGCGGCGCGGCGTATCGCCCGCGCGGCCGGTGTGCCGCTGCGGGTGGTCAGCTATGCCGGGCTCAAGGACCGCCAGGCCCTGACTCGCCAGTGGTTCAGCCTGCATTTGCCGGGCAAGGCCGATCCGGATCTGTCTGCCGCCGAGAACGCCAACCTGCGCATCCTCAGAAGCGAACGCCACAAGCGCAAGCTGCAACGCGGCGCCCATTCGGCCAACGGATTCACCCTGCGCCTGACCCGCCTGGCGGCCGATCGCCAGGCGCTGGACCTGCGCCTTGAGCGCCTCGCGGAAGCCGGCGTGCCCAATTACTTCGGCCTGCAGCGCTTCGGCCATGGTGGCGGTAACGTCGTCGATGCCCGCGCCTTCGCCGAACGCAAGGAGCTGCCCGTGCAGCGCAACCTGCGTTCGCGGCTCCTCTCGGCGGGACGCAGTTTCCTGTTCAACCGGGTGTTGGCCGAGCGGGTCGCCGCCGGCACCTGGAACCAGGCCCAGGTCGGCGATCTGCTGGCGTTCACCGACAGCCGCAGCTTTTTCGCGGCCGGCGAGGCTGAATGTGTCGACCCGCGCCTGGCGCTACTCGACCTGCACCCGACCGGCCCGCTCTGGGGCGCCGGTCCGTCCCCCGCAGCGGGAGGCACCCAGGCCCTGGAGCAAGGCGTGGCGAGGGCTGAGGAGGCACTTTGCCATTGGCTCGGCGAAGCGGGACTGGCGCACGAACGGCGCATCCTCCGCCTCCCCATCGGCGGTCTGACATGGCATTATCCCGAGCCTGACGTTCTGCAACTGGAATTCGTCCTGCCGGCTGGATGCTTCGCCACCGCAGTGGTGCGTGAACTTGTCGATCTGCTGCCGGCAGGACAGATGGAAAACCCATGCGCATTCTGATTTCCAACGACGACGGGGTGAATGCCCCCGGTCTCGCCGCTCTGCATGGTGCGCTCAAGGATTACGCCGACTGCGTAGTCATCGCACCTGACCAGGACAAGAGCGGTGCCAGCAGTTCCCTGACCCTGGACCGCCCGCTGCATCCCAGCGAGCTGGAGAACGGTTTCATCAGCCTCAATGGCACGCCGACCGACTGCGTGCATCTGGGGCTGAACGGCATGCTCGAGCAGTTGCCGGACATGGTGGTATCGGGCATCAACCTCGGCGCCAACCTGGGCGACGACGTGCTCTATTCCGGTACCGTGGCGGCCGCCCTCGAAGGGCGCTTCCTGGCCTTGCCCGCGTTCGCCTTTTCCCTGCTGTCGCGCCAGGTGGACAACCTGCCCACCGCCGCCCATGTCGCCCGCCGGCTGGTGGCGGCCCATGACCGGCTCGACCTGCCGCCGCGCACCGTGCTCAATGTGAACATCCCCAACCTGCCGCTGGAGCGCATCCGTGGTATCCAGCTGACCCGGCTCGGGCATCGGGCGCGCGCTGCGGCACCGGTGAAAGTGGTCAACCCACGGGGGAAAGAGGGATACTGGATATCCGCGGCCGGCGATGCCGAAGACGGCGGGCCGGGCACGGATTTCCATGCGGTGATGCAGGGCTACGTATCCATCACGCCCTTGCAGCTCGATCGGACTTTCAACGAGGCCTTCAATGGTCTCGACAGCTGGTTGGAGGGCCTGCTCTGATGTCCCGGGAACAGGACGACCTGATGCGCCGCGGGATCGGCATGACCTCCCAGCGTACCCGCGAGCGCCTTATCCAGCGGTTGTACGAGGAAGGACTGTCGAACGCCCGCGTGCTCGAGGCCATTCGCCGGACGCCGCGTCACCTGTTCGTCGATGAAGCCCTGGCCCATCGCGCCTACGAGGATACGGCGCTGCCCATCGGTCACAACCAGACCATCTCCCAGCCCTACATGGTTGCCCGGATGACCGAGTTGTTGCTCGCCGCCGGCCCGCTGGACAAGGTGCTGGAGATAGGTACCGGTTCCGGGTATCAGACGGCGATCCTCGCGCAGCTGGTGGAGCGCGTGTTCTCCGTGGAGCGTATCCAGGTACTGCAGGACAAGGCCAAGGAGCGGCTCGCGGTGCTCAACCTGCGCAACGTGGTGTTCCGCTGGGGTGATGGCTGGGAAGGCTGGTCCGCGCTGGCGCCGTACAACGGCATCATAGTGACCGCCGCCGCGGCCGAGGTGCCGCAGGCATTGCTCGATCAACTGGCCCCGGGCGGGCGCCTGGTGATTCCGGTAGGCGCTGGCGACGTCCAGCAGTTGATGCTGATCATCCGTGAGGAGCAGGGGTTCGCTCGTCATGTGCTCGATGCGGTGCGCTTCGTGCCGCTGCTCAACGGCCCCCTGGCCTGAGTCCGCACCGAGGGAACCTGCGTCGCGGGCAACTTTCTGATGCATCGCAAGCCGCTCGCCTGCTGCACATTGTGCCGCAGGCGGCTGGCTCACCCGGATATTTCCGGCACAATAACTAACACCTAGGAACGTTGGGAAAGGGGACAAGAGTGAGCCTGATGGCCATTCGGCAGAGGATCAGCATGGGGAAAGGGCTCACCTGGTTGCCCGCTATGGCCGTTGGCATCTTGCTGGCCGGCTGCTCCAGTACCCAAAAGGACGGTGTCAGCGTCGTGGACCGCAACCACTCGGGGGCGTCCGCCGCTCCGCAGCGCAAACCCGTCACCAGCGGCCAGTACCGGGTCCAGCGCGGCGATACTCTCTACTCGATCGCTTTCCGCTTCGGCTGGGACTGGAAGGCCCTGGCCGCGCGCAACGGCATTCCGGCCCCTTACGTGATTCGCCCTGGCCAGATCATTCGCTTCGACGTCCAACCCGGCCAGGCACGACCTGCGGCCGTTGCGACGGCACCTGTGGTTGCCAATCCCAAGACGGGAAGCGGTGTTTCCAAGCGGCCGCCTGTGCAGCCCCAACAGCCGGCTGTCCGTCCGCAACCCCCCGTGCAGCAGCCTGTGGCAACGGCCCCGGCGACTGCGCCGAAAGCGTCTGGCACGGGCTCTGCGGCGGGTTGGGTGTGGCCTGCGAGCGGCCCTCTGATCGGGCGTTTTTCGTCAAACGGCAGTTTGAATAAAGGGATTGATATCGCTGGGGAATTAGGCCAGCCTGTCTTGGCTGCGTCAGATGGTTCTGTTGTATACGCCGGAAGTGGATTACGGGGCTACGGCGAACTGGTCATCATCAAGCACAGCGATACCTACGTAAGCGCCTATGGTCATAACCGCAGGTTGCTAGTGCGGGAGGGACAGCAGGTCAAGGTCGGGCAGACAATTGCCGAGATGGGCTCAACGGGGACTGACCGGGTGAAGCTTCATTTTGAGATTCGCCGTCAAGGTAAGCCTGTAGATCCCCTGCAATACCTGCCACGTCGTTGATCCGTTATTCAGCCCGTTCCACCACGTGGTAAGGACGGGCTCAGGCGGCGCCAGGGATAGAAGGCTTCGCCGGGGCTTGTTGTCGAACTCAGCAAGGGACAACAACAATGGCACTCAATAAAGAAGCGCCGGAGTTTGACGTCGATGACGAACTGCTCCTTCTGGAGCCGGGGGTCATTTTGGATGATGCGTTGAGCGAGGAGAACGACGCGCCTCTGCCTACCGCCAAATCCCGACACTCAACCTCACCCAAGCAGCACAAGTACATCGACTACACCCGCGCGCTCGACGCGACCCAGTTGTACCTCAACGAAATCGGTTTCTCCCCCCTGCTTACCCCGGAAGAAGAAGTGCACTTCGCGCGCCTCGCACAGCGCGGAGATCCTGCCGGGCGCAAGCGCATGATCGAAAGCAACCTCCGCCTCGTGGTCAAGATCGCGCGACGCTACGTCAACCGTGGCCTGTCGCTGCTCGACCTGATCGAAGAGGGCAACCTCGGGCTGATCCGGGCGGTGGAGAAGTTCGATCCGGAGCGGGGCTTCCGCTTCTCGACCTATGCGACCTGGTGGATCCGTCAGACCATCGAACGGGCCATCATGAATCAGACGCGGACCATCCGCCTGCCCATCCATGTGGTCAAGGAACTCAACGTCTACCTGCGGGCTGCGCGTGAGTTGACTCACAAGCTGGACCACGAACCGTCGCCGGAAGAGATCGCCAACTTGCTGGAAAAGCCGGTTGACGAGGTCAAGCGGATGCTTGGGCTCAACGAGCGGGTGACTTCCGTGGACGTTTCCCTCGGACCGGATTCCGACAAGACCCTGCTGGATACCCTGACCGACGAGCGTCCGACCGACCCTTGCGAACTGCTGCAGGACGACGACCTCTCGCAGAGCATCGACCAGTGGCTATCCGAGCTGACCGACAAGCAGCGTGAAGTGGTGGTGCGGCGCTTTGGTCTGCGTGGCCACGAAAGCTGCACGCTGGAGGAAGTGGGCCAGGAAATCGGCCTGACCCGCGAGCGGGTGCGGCAGATCCAGGTCGAGGCGCTCAAGCGCCTGCGGGAAATCCTGGAGAAGAATGGCCTGTCCAGTGACGCATTGTTCCAGTAGTGCTTTGGTGATTTGCAAAAGCCCGGCTTCGGCCGGGCTTTTTTGTGCTTGGCCATGTAAGTGATTGCTTACAAAGAGCGTACGTGATTGCTGGAAGTTGTTGCTGGTGAACAGCCTGATTCAATAGAGGTATTTTTTAACTTATTGATATTTAAAGAATTATTTTTATGCTGAAGTGCCTTTCATCCCGTGGACTACGATTTTGGCAACTTGCTCCGGGCCTCCGGATCGCTAATATCACACCTGCGTACAGGATGTATGCGGGTTGATAAGGAAATCGACCAGGACATCGCCGGATGCGATTCATCAGGATGATGAGCAAGGACTACAGGGAATAGGGACAAAAGAGTGGGCGGGTACCCCCCGCCCCTTTTTTCGTCCACAGGAAAGCAAAAGGCCCGCATATGCGTATGCGGGCCTTGTTGCGTCTGGGCTGCTGAGTTGGATCAGCGCTCCAGGTGTTCCAGCTTGCCTTTGACGCCATCCCATTCCTCGGCGTCGGGCAGGGAGTCCTTCTTCTCGGTGATGTTCGGCCAGACTTCGGCCAGATCACGGTTCAGCTCGATGAACTCCTGCATGTCTTCAGGCACCTCATCCTCGGAGAAGATGGCTTGTGCCGGGCATTCAGGCTCGCAGAGCGCGCAGTCGATGCACTCGTCCGGGTGAATGACCAGGAAGTTCGGGCCTTCGTAGAAGCAGTCCACCGGACAGACTTCCACACAGTCGGTGTATTTGCATTTGATGCAGTTGTCGGTGACGACGAAGGTCATTTCTATTCTTCTCCTCAAGCGGCGGCTCGGAAGCCCTCTGCATCGGGCTTCTCGGCTCGGGAACTCACGGCATCGGGGCAGGCTGTTTCCCCGAGGTATTCCAGAGCGCGCGGGATTCTAGCAGCTTGTGCGGTCCAAGGGTTAGATGCGTGACTTCAATGTATATAACAGCTCCAGCGCCTGCCGGGGGGTTAGATCATCCGGTTTGATCTTCGCCAATTCGTCCAGCACCGGGTGCGGCAGGCTGGCGAAGAGATCGCTTTGCATGGGCGCGCTCGGCTGGCCGGGATCATGGCGCGGACTTTCATGGGGCAGGCTGGTGGTTTCCAGGCGCGCCAGGTGTTCGCGGGCGCGCTGGATAACTCCGCCGGGAACCCCTGCCAGTTGCGCCACCGCCAGGCCGTAGCTCTGGCTGGCCGGGCCGGGCAGCACATGGTGCAGGAACACGATGCGCTCGTTGTGCTCGGTGGCGTTCAGGTGCACGTTGGCCACCACCGGTTCGCTTTCCGGCAGTACGGTCAGCTCGAAATAGTGGGTGGCGAAGAGGGTGAAGGCGCGCAGCCGCGCCAGGTGCTCGGCAGCCGCCCAGGCCAGCGACAGGCCGTCGAAGGTGCTGGTGCCGCGGCCCACTTCGTCCATCAGTACCAGGCTGCTGGCGCTGGCGTTGTGCAGGATGTTGGCGGTCTCGCTCATCTCCACCATGAAGGTTGAGCGGCCACCGGCCAGGTCGTCGCTGGAGCCGATGCGGGTGAAGATGCGGTCCACCAGTGACAGCTCGCAACTGGCCGCGGGCACGAAGCAGCCGATATGGGCGAGCAGCACGATCAAGGCGGTCTGGCGCATGTAGGTCGACTTACCGCCCATGTTCGGGCCGGTGATGATCAGCATCCGCGTGGCGTCGTCGAGGTCCAGGTCGTTGGCCACGAAGGGTGTGTCCAGCACCTGCTCCACCACCGGGTGGCGGCCCTGGTTGATGCGCATGCAGGGCTCGTCGACGAAGCGCGGTCGATTCAGGTCGAGGTTCAGGGCGCGCTCGGCGAAGTTGCTCAGCACATCCAGCTCGGCGAGGGCGGCGGCGGTGTCCTGCAGCGGCGCCAGTTGCTCGATCAGCAGTTCCAGCAATTCCTCGTAGAGCATCTTCTCCCGGGCCAGGGCACGGCTCTTGGCGGACAGCGCCTTGTCCTCGAAGGCCTTCAGCTCCGGGGTGATGAAACGTTCGGCACCCTTCAGGGTCTGGCGGCGGATGTAGTCCGCCGGCGCCTGCTCGGCCTGTACCCGCGGCAGCTCGATGTAGTAGCCGTGGATACGGTTGTAGCCGACCTTGAGGTTGGGCAGGCCGGTGCGAGCTTTCTCGCGGGTCTCCAGGTCCATCAGGTACTGGCCGGCGTTCTCGCTCAGGGCCTGCAGTTCGTCGAGCTCGGCGTCGTAGCCGGTCTTGATCACACCGCCATCGCGGATCACCGCCGGTGGGTTGTCGATGATGGCGCGGGCCAGCAGGTCGGCCAGTTCCGGATAGGTGCGGATGCTGCTGGCCAGGGTCTGCAGGTGAGGTGCTTCCAGCGCGGTCATCGCGCCTTGCAGTTGCGGCAGGGCGGCGAGGGCGTCGCGCAGGCGCGCCAGGTCCCGCGGCCGCGCATTACGCAGGCCGATTCGGGCGAGGATGCGCTCCACGTCGCCGATTTCCTTCAGCTGCGGCTGCAGGGTTTCGAAGCGATAGCGATCCAGCAGGCAGTCGATGGCGTCCTGGCGCGCTTCCAGGACGGAGCGGTCGCGCAGCGGGCGGTTCAGCCAGCGACTCAGCAGGCGGCTGCCCATGGCGGTCTGGCAGCGGTCGATCACCGACTGCAGGGTGTTGTCCCGGCCGCCGGAGAGGTTGACGTCCAGTTCCAGGTTACGGCGGCTGGCGGCATCCAGGATCACGGTGTCGTCGATGCGCTCATGGCGCAGGCTGCGCAGGTGGGGCAGGGCGGTGCGCTGGGTTTCCTTGGCGTAGGCCAGCAGGCAGCCGGCGGAGCCGATGGCCAGGGTCAGGGTTTCGCAGCCGAAGCCCTTGAGGTCCTGCACGCCGAACTGCTGGCACAGGCTTTTCTTCGCCGAGTCGCGGTCGAAGTCCCATGGCGCGCGGCGACGCACGCCTCGGCGCTTTTCCGCGGGAAGGCCCTGGGGCCAGTCGTCCGGAATCAGCAACTCGGCCGGATTGAGGCGCTCCAGTTCGGCCAGCAGGTTTTCCCAGCCCTTGATCTCCTGGACGCTGAAGCGGCCACTGGTGATGTCCAGCACCGCCAGGCCGAACAGGCGCTCGTCACCGAGCACGGCGGCCAGCAGGTTGTCGCGGCGTTCGTCCAGCAGCGCTTCGTCGCTGATGGTGCCGGGGGTGATGATGCGCACCACCTGGCGCTCCACCGGGCCCTTGCTGGTGGCCGGGTCGCCGATCTGCTCGCAGATCACCACCGATTCGCCGAGTTTCACCAGCTTGGCCAGGTAGCCTTCCACCGAATGGAAGGGGATGCCGGCCATGGGAATCGACTTGCCCGCCGACTGGCCGCGTGCGGTCAGGGTGATGTCGAGGAGCTTGGCGGCCTTCTTGGCGTCCTCGTAGAAGATCTCGTAGAAGTCGCCCATGCGGTAGAACATCAGCTGGTCCGGGTGCTGGTTCTTCAGCTTCCAGTACTGCTGCATCATGGGTGTGTGTTCGCTGAGATCGCTCATTGCCTGGCCTTGCGTGCAAAAGGCGCTAGTGTACGGTATCCCGCTGGCCCGCTTTAACCCCGGAGTGCACATGTCCGTTTCCGAAGATGAGCTGACTGTTCTGGCCGCCCGGCTGGGCGAGAAACTGAAGGCGCGTGGCGAACTGGTGAGCACGGCGGAATCCTGCACCGGCGGCGGTATCGCCGAGGCCATCACGCGGATTCCTGGCAGCTCGGCCTGGTTCGAGGCGGGCTATGTCACCTACTCCAATGCGCAGAAGACCGAGCAGTTGGCGGTGCCGGCCGAACTGTTCCCGCAGGTCGGGGCGGTGAGTCGCGAAGTGGTCGAGGCCATGGTGCGCGGCGCCCAGCGGCGCAGCGGTGCACGCTTCGCCGTGGCCGTGAGCGGTGTCGCAGGGCCCGACGGCGGCTCGCCGGAGAAGCCGGTGGGCACCGTCTGGCTGGCCTGGGGCGACGGCGGCGAAGTGAAGGCCGTGCGCCGCCAGTTCCCGGGCGATCGTCTGGCAGTTCGCCGGCAAGCGGTGGCCGAGGCCCTCAAGGGGCTGATCCGACTAGCTGCAGGAGAAAAAGCCGGCCAGGGGTAGGCGAGCGACTTGCCCTATGGAATAATACTGGCTACTTATACAGTTGTTGGTGGCCGCCAGGCCCTCTTGATTTTAGTGAGGACTTCAATGGACGAGAACAAGAAGCGCGCCTTGGCTGCTGCCCTGGGCCAGATCGAGAAGCAGTTCGGCAAAGGCGCGGTCATGCGCATGGGCGACCACGATCGCCAGGCCATTCCGGCCATCTCCACCGGTTCCCTCGGCCTGGACATCGCCCTCGGCATCGGTGGCCTGCCGAAAGGCCGTATCGTCGAGATCTACGGTCCCGAGTCCTCCGGCAAGACCACCCTGACCCTCTCCGTCATCGCCGAAGCCCAGAAGCAGGGCGCCACTTGCGCCTTCGTCGACGCCGAGCACGCCCTGGACCCGGATTACGCCGGCAAGCTCGGCGTGAACGTCGACGACCTGCTGGTTTCCCAGCCGGACACCGGTGAGCAGGCCCTGGAAATCACCGATATGCTGGTGCGCTCCAACGCCGTCGACGTGATCATCGTCGACTCCGTGGCCGCCCTGGTGCCCAAGGCCGAAATCGAAGGCGAGATGGGCGACTCCCACGTCGGCCTGCAGGCGCGCCTGATGTCCCAGGCCCTGCGCAAGATCACCGGCAACATCAAGAACGCCAACTGCCTGGTGATCTTCATCAACCAGATCCGCATGAAGATCGGCGTGATGTTCGGCAACCCGGAAACCACCACCGGCGGTAACGCCCTGAAGTTCTACGCTTCCGTGCGTCTGGACATCCGCCGTACCGGCGCGGTGAAGGAAGGCGAGGAAGTCGTGGGCAGCGAAACCCGCGTCAAGGTAGTGAAGAACAAGGTGGCGCCGCCGTTCCGTCAGGCCGAATTCCAGATCATGTACGGCAAGGGCATCTACCGCACCGGCGAGATCATCGACCTGGGCGTCCAGCTGGGGCTGGTCGAGAAGTCCGGCGCCTGGTACAGCTACCAGGGCAACAAGATCGGCCAGGGCAAGGCGAATGCAGCCAAGTACCTGGAAGACAATCCCGAAGTCGGCAGCGCCATCGAGAAGATCATCCGCGAGAAGCTGCTGGTCGATTCCGCCGCCAGCAAGTCGACTGCCTCGGTCGATGACCTGGCCGATGTAGACCTCTGATCCGACCATGCCCGTCGTGCTCGATAGCCCAGCCGCCGTGCGGCTGGCAGCCATGGATATGCTGGCGCAGCGCGAGCACGGGCGAGTCGAGCTGACGCGCAAGCTGCGTCAGCGCGGCGCCTCCCCCGAGTTGATCGACAGCGCCCTCGACCGCCTGGCGGAAGAGGGCCTGCTCTGCGAATCCCGTTACCTGGAAAGCTTCATCGCCAGCCGTGCCCGTGGCGGCTATGGGCCCCAGCGCATCCGTGAGGAGCTGGCGCAGCGCGGCTTGCCCCGCGGCGACATCGACCAGGCCCTGCGCGATGCCGATATCGACTGGAGCGAGCAGCTGCGCGAGGTCTGGCGTCGCAAGTTCAGCGGCCGTCAGCCCAACGATGCCCGGGAGCGAGCCCAACAGGGCCGATTCCTTGCCTACCGAGGCTATCCCATGGAGATGATCAGCCGTCTTCTGCGTGGCAACCTCGACGACTGAGTTCACCGATCAGGCAGCCTCGAGCCATGCGCGAATGCGCATGGCTGCTTTGCAACGAAGGCGCGCAGTGAAGCGGATCAGGCCTTGACGGCCCAGTGCTGCGGCAGGTTGATGAAGTCGATGAGTTCGCGCAGGCGGCCGTGGTCGCGCCCGTTGAAACGAAACGCCAGACGGATCAGTTCGCTGAACTCCGGCTCGTCTCTCTCCGATTCCGAATAGGCCTGCTGGCTGAAGTCGCCCTCCAGGCAGAGGTCGGCGAACTGTTCCTGCACCTGGCCCAGGGACTTTTCGCTGAGCGGATGGTTCATGCGGATCACGAAGCTGTTCTTCAACCAGCGGCTGGAGTGGTAATTGCGATAGAACTGGGCGATCTCCGCGGCCGCCTCGTCGGCGTTGCGCACCAGGCGCATCAGGTTCATGTCGCTGGGCAGGATGTAGCGGTTGCGTTCCAACTGCTCGTGGAGGAAACCGATAGCGTCTTCCCAGTAACTGCCGTCGGGTTCATCCAGCAGCACCACGGGCACCACCGGGCTCTTGCCGGTCTGGATCAGGGTCAGCACCTCCAGCGCCTCGTCCAGGGTGCCGAAGCCACCCGGGCAGAGCACCAGCGCGTCGGCTTCCTTGACGAAGAACAGCTTGCGCACGAAGAAGAAGTGGAACGACAGCAGGTGCTCGGTGCCATCCACCGTGGTGTTGGCGTGCTGCTCGAAGGGCAGGGTGATGTTCAGGCCCAGGCTGTTCTCCAGCCCCGCGCCTTCGTGTGCCGCAGCCATGATGCCGCCGCCGGCACCGGTGATCACCATCAGGTCGCGCTTGGCCAGTTCCGCGCCCAACTGGCGGGCCAGGGTGTAGATGGGATGGCCTTCCGGGGTTCGTGCCGAGCCGAATACCGTCACTTTGCGGCGCCGCTTGAACTGCTCGAGGACGCTGAAGGCGTGCTCCATTTCGCGCAGGGTCTGCAGCATGATCTTGGCGTCCCAGCGGTTGCGATCGGCCTGGGCCATGCGCACCACGGTGATCAGCATTTCGCGGTAGAGCGCGAGGTTCGGACTGCCGCTGGGGACGGTGAGGTTGATCAGTTCGTCGACCTTCTGCGTGAGGTCGATGCCACTGGTCTGGAAATGCCGGGAGAGGTAGTCGTCCGGATCATAGGGCATAGCATTCTCCTTGCTCATCAACTACTCAGAGCAGCGCTACTGGCCATGTCCGGAATCCGGGCGACCCAGTCGAGCCGCTCAGCTACAGCTTGCGGCAGGGGCCGGATCTTTTCCAGCTCGCCTGTGGGTAAAAGGAACCCGCCGGGCTGTGCGGAACAGTACCGGCGTGGGGCGCGAACACGGAACGCAGAGGCGCGCTCCTGCGAAGGAGCGCTCGAGCCCGGGCGCGGGAGGGATCAGTTGGACCTGGCCTTGAGGCCGCAATCCTGGGCGGTGAAACGTTCGGAGGTCACCGGGCGATTGGTCTTGTATTCGCTGAATTCGTAGCGCAGGCCGGCGCCACGGGCCAGCAACTGGCGGTAGCCGGTATTGCGGCAGACGCTGGCGCCCAGCTGTGCGCGCACCGCGTCGGGGTTGGCGCGCATTTGCGCGGCGTGGCCCTCGCGAACGCTGAGGTGGTTGACCAGTTCATTGCCGTCCACCGTGTAACCCTGGTCGAGGATGTCTTCGTTGATTGCCCGGGGCGTGCCAGCGCTGCTCTCCTTGGCGACTTTCTCGAGCATCCTGGTCAGCTCGTAGTCCTTCAGCGAAGCGGCCTGGGCACAGACTGGCAAGGCCGCGCAGAGGGCGAGGGCGGTGAGGCGCAACATGGGAATCTCCTGACGAAATGAAGCTGTTTGACCAGCGCCGCAATTGTGCGTTCGCGGGGCGCGCTTGTCGCGTGAAAAAAGTCCGTTCCAGGCGGTCGACGGCGGTGCCCGGCGTCTCTGTTAGAATCGGCCGATCCTGCTCGCCACCACTCATACGGACGCCCGCCGCCGACCAGGCCCGCGCGGGGCATCCGGCCGCTGTCCTGGAACCCGCTTCGATGAGCCATGCCGTTTTTCGCCTGCGCGCCGAATGCCTCGCGCGCGCCACCCGTCCCTTCGTTGCCCGCGGATCGCGGGCGCCGCGCTGTCCGGAATGTCGGGTGGCATTCGATTACTGCTTCTGTACCTGGCGGCCGAAGGTGCCGGTGCGCTCGGGCGTGTGCCTGCTGATGTACTACTCCGAGCCCATGAAACCGAGCAACACCGGCTGGCTGATCGCCGACCTGGTGCCCGACACCTGGGCATTCGGCTGGTCTCGTACCGAAGTGGATGACGCGCTGCTCGGCTTGCTGGAGGACCCGCAATGGCAGCCTTACCTGGTGTTCCCCGGCGAATACGCCGAGCCGGCGCGTGTGGTGGACCGGGTAAGCGCGGAGGACGGCAAGCGGCCGCTGTTCATCCTGCTCGACGCGACCTGGACCGAGGCGCGCAAGATGTTTCGCAAGAGCCCCTACCTGGATCGGTTCCCTGTACTCAGCCTGACTCCGGAGCAGATCTCCCGTTACCAACTGCGCCGCTCCAGGAACGACGAGCATCTGTGCACCGCGGAAGTGGGCGCGCTGTGCCTGGAGCTGGCTGGCGATGAACAGGCGGGAGCCGCGTTGAACGCCTACCTGGATGTCTTCACCGAACGCTACCTGGGCGCCAAGCGGGCCCTGCCCCTGGACGAGACGAGCCCGGCGCACCAAGCGCTCAGCGCCTATCTCTGATCAGGCTTGCACCTTCACCGGGGCCGCCTGGGGCTCGTGCTTCTGCGGCCAGAGCTGGGCTACCAGCATGCCGGCGAACATCAGGGCACAGCCGATGTAGCCGCGGGTGTGGAGGGATTCGTCCAGCAGCAGGGCGCCGGCGATGGCTGCGAACACCGCTTCCAGCGACAGGATGATGGCGGCATGGGAGGCGATGGCATGGCGCTGCGCGACCACCTGCAGGGTGTAGCCGATGGCAACGGCGATCACCCCACCGTAGAGGATGGCGGGACCGGCCTGGAGTATGGCGTCGACCTTGATTTCTTCGAAGACCAGCGCCAGGACCAGGCTGACCACCGCGCAGACCGCGAACTGGAGGATGGACAGGCGAATCGGGTCGTAGCGACTGGCGAAGAAGCCCACCAGCAGCACATGCACGCCCCAGACACAGGCGCCGGCCAACTGCAGCCAATCGCCGGAGGCCACCTGGAAGCCTTCGCCGACGCTGAGCAGGAACATCCCCACCACCGCCAGGCAGGCGCCCAGCCAGGTACCCATGCCGGTGCGGTGGCCGAGGAGCAGGCCCAGCAGCGGCACTATGATGACGTACAGGCCGGTGATGAAACCGGAGTTGGTGACGCTGGTGAAGAGCAGACCCACCTGCTGCAGGTTTATCCCCAGCGAAAGGGCCAGGCCCATCAGCAGGCCGCCCAGCAGCATGCCGCGGTTGAGCGGGTGCCTGACCGCGGGCCTGGGCAACACCAGCAGCAGCGGCAGGAGAATCAGGGCGCCGAGGGTGAAGCGCAGGCCGGTGTAGAGGAACGGGCCGATCGCATCCATCCCCAGGCGCTGGGCGACGAAGGCTGCGCCCCAGATGGCGGCGGTGATCAGCATCAGGATGTCGGCGCGCAGTGTTTGGCTTCGCATGGAGGTTCTCGGCGGGAAAAGCCGAGAACTTTGCCGCAAAGCGTTCGACTTGACCACCCCGTCCCGGCTCGGCATGCTGGGCGCCGCTTTACGGCCTGCCCGTATCAAGCTTCGGGCCTGGCCGGCGTACCCCGTCGTGCCGAAACGCCTCTCTCACCCCCGGGAGGCGTGTCTGGGCCCATTACAAAAAGGACATGCCCATGGCCTCATACGAAATCCTCATCGCCGATGACCACCCGCTGTTCCGCAGCGCCCTGCAGCAAGCCCTGACCCTGGGGCTGGGGCCCGATGCGCGGCTGGTGGAGGCGGCGAGCATCGCCGAACTCGAGACCCGCCTGGCCGAGCGTGCCGACTGGGACCTGGTCCTGCTCGACCTGAATATGCCGGGTGCCTACGGCTTCTCCGGCCTGGTGCTGTTGCGTGGCCAGTACCCGCAGATCCCGGTGGTGATGATCTCCGCCCAGGAGGAGGCGGCGGTGGTCGCCCGCTCCCGCGAATTCGGCGCCAGCGGTTTCATTCCCAAGTCCAGCCCGCTGGAGGTGATCCAGAGCGCGGTGCGCGCGGTGCTCGATGGCGATACCTGGTGGCCGCCCCAGGTGGAAGAGGCCCAGGCCCTGTCCGACGAGGCCAAGGCCGCCAGTGAAGGCCTGGCGAGCCTGACGCCCCAGCAGTTCCGCGTGCTGACCATGGTCTGCGAGGGACTGCTGAACAAGCAGATCGCCTTCGAACTGCATGTCTCCGAGGCCACGGTAAAGGCCCATGTGACTGCGATCTTCCGCAAGCTCAACGTGCGTACCCGTACCCAGGCTGCGTTGCTGCTGCAACAGATGGAATCGATTCCGTCGACCTGAAAACGGTCATTTCACGCAAATTTGCAGCGCGTTGCGCTAGGCTGCGCGCTCCGTTCAACTACCCCGTTTCCTATGTCGCCATTCAAAGGCCAGACCGGCCTCAAACGCATCCTCAATGCCGCGGGCTATTCCCTCGACGGCCTGCGCGCCGCCTTCACCGGCGAAGCCGCCTTCCGCCAACTGGTACTGCTCAATGTGGTGCTGATCCCGCTGTCCTTCTTCCTCGACGTCAGCCGTGGCGAACGCGCCCTGATGATCGGCGCCTGCCTGCTGGCGCTGATCGTCGAGCTGCTGAATTCGGCGGTGGAAGCGGCCATCGACCGCATTTCCCTGGAACGCCACCCCCTGTCGAAGAACGCCAAGGACATGGGCAGCGCGGCGCAGTTCACCGCGCTTACCCTGATCACGGCGGTCTGGGCCACCATTCTCCTCGGATAAGGCCTCAGGCAATCGGCGGCAGCACGATCTCGTCGCTGCGCGTCACCCCGGCGGTCAGCGCCCGGCACTGATCGAGGAACTCGCGCATGGCCGCGCTCTGATACTTCTGCCGGTGCCAGATGAAATAGAACTGCCGGCGCAGGTCGATGCCCGGTGTTTCTACCGGCACCAGGCTGCCGCGCCGGAAGGCGTCGCGCAGGGCCAGCCGCGAGATGCAGCCGATGCCCAGGCCCGACTCCACCGCGCGCTTGATCGCCTCGGTGTGTTCCAGCTCCAGGCGGATGTTCAGCGGGGTAGGGTGGTGGCGCATGGCCTGGTCGAAGGTCAGCCGGGTGCCCGAGCCGTGTTCCCGGAGGATCCAGGCTTCCCGGCTCAACTCCTCCAGGCTGGCCTGGCCCACTGACGCCAATGGATGCTGGGGCGCGCAGAACACCACCAACTCGTCTTCCACCCAAGGCAGGACTTCGATATCCGGATGTTGGCAATCGCCTTCGATCAGACCCAGATCAAGTTCGTGGAGGGCGACCTGCTGGACGATATTCGCCGTGTTCTGCACATGCAGGCTCACCCGGCATTCGGGGTGGCGCTGCATGAAGGCGCCGATCAGCAAGGTGGCGAGGTAGTTGCCCACGGTCAGGGTGGCGCCGACGTCCAGTGAGCCGAAACCGGTCTTGCCATTGAGCAGGTCTTCGATTGCGCGGGCCTGGTCCAGCAGGGCCACGGCCTGGGGCAACAGCTGCCGGGCCAGGGCATTGAGGCTCAGGCGCTTGCCGGCGCGGTCGAACAACTGGCAGCCGGACTGGCGTTCCAACTCGGTCAGCGAAGTGCTGGTCGCCGACTGCGACAGGGACAGCTGTTCGGCGGCACGGGAGACGCTTTCCTGCTGGGCGACGGCGACGAATACCTGGAGCTGACGGAGAGTAAATCGCATATCTATATAACCGATAACCTATATCTTGATAATTCAGTTAACAGATATTGTGGCTGTCACTACAATGGCGCGCAATTGCGCCCTTCGGCGCTGGCGAATTCCAAACTTTCGGAGCCCCCGTAAATGAGCAACCTCAACTCCGAGCGCATCCTCAGCGTTCATCACTGGAACGACACGCTGTTCAGCTTCAAGTGCACCCGTGATCCGGGCCTGCGCTTCGAAAACGGCCAGTTCGTGATGATCGGCCTGCAGCAGGAAAGCGGCCGCCCGCTGATGCGCGCCTACTCCATCGCCAGCCCGAACTGGGAAGAGCACCTGGAATTCTTCAGCATCAAGGTGCCGGATGGCCCGCTGACCTCCCAGCTGCAGCACCTGAAGGAAGGCGACGAGATCATCATCAGCAAGAAGCCCACCGGGACCCTGGTGCTGGACGACCTGAACCCCGGCAAGCACCTCTACCTGCTGAGCACCGGCACAGGCCTCGCGCCCTTCATGAGCGTGATCCAGGATCCGGAAACCTATGAGCGCTTCGAGAAGGTCATCCTGGTCCACGGCGTGCGCTACGTGAACGAAGTGGCCTACCGCGAGTTCATCACCGAGCACCTGCCGAAGAATGAATTCTTCGGTGAAGCGGTCAAGGACAAGCTGATCTACTACCCCACCGTGACCCGCGAGCCCTTCGAGAACCAGGGCCGCCTGACCGACCTGATGCGCAGCGGCAAGCTGTTCGAGGACATCGGCCTGCCGCCGATCAACCCGCAGGACGACCGCGCCATGATCTGCGGCAGCCCGAGCATGCTCGATGAAACCAGCGAGGTTCTCGACAGCTTCGGCCTGAAGATCTCCCCGCGCATGCGTGAGCCGGGCGACTACCTGATCGAGCGCGCCTTCGTCGAGAAGTAAGTGTCCGCTGCAACAAGACAAGGCCCGCCAATCGGTGGGCCTTGTCGTTTCCGGGATTCAGACCGGGGAGCTGAAACGCTGTCCGGAAATGGCCGGGTGGTAGATCGGCTGGATCTTGTTCCCGGCCGGGTCCAGCACATGGAAGCTGTGGGCGCCGTCGCCATGGGCGAAGGGGCGGTCGAGCATGGTCACCCCCTTGGCCTTGAGATACCGATACCAGGCATCCAGTTCTTCCAGGCTGTCCACCACGAAGCCGTAGTGGTCCACCGCCTGCACGCCGCTGCTGGGGGCGAATGCGCGGCCGAGGGACAGGTTGTCGTTGCCGCAGGTGAGGTAGACCAGGTCGTCGTTGGCGCGGTTGAGGACTTCCATGCCCAGTACGTCCACGTAGAAGCGTTCGCACTCCTCCAGGTTGGGTACGACGATGGCGATGTGGCGCAGGCCGTTGAGGCGGCCGGGACGGCTGGGCATTTTCTGGGCTCCATTTTTGTATACAATTTGCATTAAATATAAGACAAAATGGAGTTCGAAGTGTACTGCCTTCTTCTCAAGACCCGCCTGCGCCCCGGTAGCCTGGACGCCTTCATGGACGCCATGCGCGTCAATGCCGCAGCCTCCGTGCGTGACGAACCGGGTTGCCTGGTATTCGATGTACTGCGGGACCGCAGCGATCCCGATCTTGTCTGGCTCTACGAGGTCTACACCGACGAAGCGGCTTTCGAGGCGCACATGCTGACCCCGCACTTCCTCGCCAGCCGGCCGCTGGTGGAGCCGCTGATTCTTCAGCAGGACTGCATCGAGGCCGACTCCCTGGCGCTGAACGCCGCCCGCTAGCTCGCCATGTAGGGGGACAGCGCTTTTTGTCCACCAACGTCGTCACGGGGTAGCGCCACTGGTGGATCGGTGAAGCGTGATCCACCCTACGGAAACCTTGCCGCAGTTCAGCCCAGTGCGATCTCCAGCACTCGGATGCGGCCCGGCTCGGGGTAGTGCCAGCGCACGTCCACGTCCCACAGGCGTGCGCCATAACGGCGTTCGGGCTCGGGTTTCTGGTAGGCCGGGCGCGGGTCCTGGGCCAGGCATTGCTCGATCAGTTCAGCCAGGGGCTCGCCCAGACGCTGGCCGTGTTCGCGGGCCTGGAGCAGGGCGGCGGGCTCCCACTCCACCGGAATCAGCTCGGGCGCGGCATCGGCGATGGCGTTCAGCGCGCCGTCCTGGCGATCGGCATAGGGTACATAGGGCTTGATATCGATGACCGGGGTGCCATCCAGCAGGTCGATGCCTGACAGCCATAGACGACCGGCTTCCACCTTGTCCAGCTTCACCACCGACTGACCGATGCCGTTGGGGCGGTGAGTGGAGCGGCTGGCGAACACGCCGATGGACTGGTTGCCGCCCAGGCGTGGCGGGCGAACCTTCAGTCGCGGCTTGTCCTCCAGGGCCTGGTGGAAGAGGAATAGCAGCCAGACATGGCTGACCTGCTCCAGTCCCGCCACGGCGTCGCCCGTGTCGAAGGGCGGCAGCAGTTCCAGCACGCCGCGGGCGGCGGGCGCGAGATGGGGCTGGCGGGGAATGGCGAACTTTTCCTTGAAGCAGGAGCGAAGGTAGCCGACCGGGGAAACACTGTGCTGCATGTCAGTAGGGCTCGCGGCAGCCGGCATCGCGGAAGGGCCCGCCCAGGCGCAGCCATCCCTCGCCGGGACTGGTCTGGGCACAGGTCAACCCGCCATCCAGCTTGCTCTGCCAGAGGTAGAAGGGAGCGGGCGCGGCAAGTGCCGGGGCGGCGAGTGCGAGCAGGAGGCTGAAGAGGGCGAGGCGCATGGCGGGTATCCGGTAACTGGCGCGGCTACCCTAGCGCTCGCCCATGCACCGCGCAAGGGCCGCGCTAAAGATGGAAGCCGCCGTCGATGGGGATGACGTTGCCGGTCATGTAGGCGCCCGTTGAGCTTGCCGCATTGTCAGGCCGGGGCGGCCTGGGCGGCGGCCAGCTCTGCATCCTTGGCCAGGGCGCGGTTATAGGCCGGACGCTTGATGAAGCGGGCGATGTAGTCCTTGATCACCGGAACCTCCGGGATCAGTCCGAACTGGGTGGTCCAGTTCAGTGCGCTGCCCCAGAGCACGTCGGCGGCGGTGAACTGCTCGCCGAGCAGCCAGGGGCCTTGCTGCAACTGGCTGACCAGGGTCTTCATCACGCTGTCGAAATCACCGTAGGGCGAGCGCGCCTCGGGAATGGGTTCGCGCTTCTGCACGCGGTCCACCACCGCCGGTTCGAAGCAGGAGCCGTAGAACACCATCCAGCGCAGGTAGGGGCCGCGCAGCGGGTCGCCCAGGGGTGGCGCCAGCCTGGCTTCGGGATAGAGGTCGGCGAGGTAGAGATAGACGGAAACCTGTTCGGTGACCACCGCATTGCCGTGGGTCAGCGTGGGCACCTTGCCCATGGGGTTGATGGCGAGGAACTCCGGCTTGCGTTGCTCGCCGGCCTTCATGTTCATCACGTGGAGCTGGTAGTCGGCACCGAGTTCTTCCAGCAGGGTCAGGGCGCCGGTGGAGCGGGTGTAGGGGCAGTGGTAGAGGGTTACCTGGCGGTTCTGGCTGGTCATTGTTGTGATTCCGCTTGGGGCATGGATGCTGCGAGTCTAGACGCAGCCTCTAGAGCCTGCCGTCCCGCCTCAAGCGGCGCAGAACCCAGCGGCGGTAGACCAGTGACAGGAGTGGCCTGATCAGCGGCAGCCCGATCAGCCAGGCCAGCGGAGCCATCTTGGGGACCCGCGCAAGCAGGAGGATGTAGGCGTCCAGTTCGCGATGGATTTGGCCGGCTTCGTCCTGGACGTGGAGTTCGGTCAGGGCGAGGTAGGGATCGATGCCCAGGGCGCGCAACTCGGCGTCACGGCCGGTGATGTCGATCCAATCCACACCTTCGGCAGCGCGGGGGAGGGATTCGTACCAGCGGCGGTCGGCGATGCAGCGCGGGCAGGCGCCGTCGTAGAAGACCTTGAGCATGGTGGGGCTCTGTTGATGGGTATCGCTGCGCTCAACCACATCCTACGACTAAGCGGGCGCATGAGTTTGCCCAAAAGAAAAGGCCCCGCATCAGCGGGGCTCTTTCATCCAACTATCGGCTCAGACCAGCTCGGCCCACATGTCGTACTCGTCGGCATCGACGATACGCACGCGCACCTTGTCGCCCGGCTTCACGTTGGTGGATTCGATGAACACGCTGCCGTCGATTTCCGGCGCGTCCGCCCAGGAACGGGCCACGGCGCCTTCGTCGTCCACTTCGTCGATCAGCACGTCCATCTCGCGGCCGATCTTCAGCTGCAGGCGGGCGGTGGAGATGGCCTGCTGGTGGGCCATGAAGCGCTCCCAGCGGTCCTGTTTCACGTCATCCGGCACCAGCTCCAGGCCCAGGTCGTTGGCCGGGGCGCCTTCCACCGGGGAGTACTGGAAGCAGCCAACGCGGTCGAGCTGGGCTTCGGTCAGCCAGCCCAGCAGGTACTGGAAGTCTTCCTCGGTCTCGCCGGGGAAGCCGACGATGAAGGTGGAGCGGATGGTCAGGTCCGGGCAGATCTCGCGCCATTTCTTGATGCGGGCCAGGGTCTTGTCCTCGAAGGCCGGGCGCTTCATGGACTTGAGCACCTTCGGGCTGGCGTGCTGGAAGGGGATGTCCAGGTAGGGCAGCAACTTGCCTTCGGCCATCAGGGGGATCACGTCATCCACGTTGGGGTAGGGGTAGACGTAGTGCAGGCGCACCCACACGCCCATGGCGGACAGGGCCTCGCACAGCTCCAGCATGCGGGTCTTCACCGGCTGGCCATTCCAGAAGTCCAGCTTGTACTTGAGGTCGACGCCGTAGGCGCTGGTGTCCTGGGAGATCACCAGCAGCTCCTTCACGCCAGCCTTGACCAGGCGCTCGGCCTCGGACAGCACGTCGCCCACCGGGCGGCTGACCAGCTTGCCGCGCATGGAGGGGATGATGCAGAAGCTGCAGCTGTGGTTGCAGCCTTCGGAAATCTTCAGGTAGGCGTAGTGACGCGGGGTGAGCTTGATGCCCTGCGGCGGCACCAGGTCGACGAAGGGGTCGTGGTCGGCCTTCGGCGGCACCACTTCGTGCACGGCGCTGACCACCTGCTCGTACTGCTGCGGGCCGGTCACCGCCAGCACGCTGGGGTGCACATCGCGGATGCTGTCTTCCGACACACCCATGCAGCCGGTGACGATCACCTTGCCGTTCTCGGCGATCGCCTCGCCTATGGCGTCCAGGGATTCGGCCTTGGCACTGTCGATGAAACCGCAGGTATTGACCACCACCACGTCGGCATCCTGGTAGGTCGGTACGATCTCGTAGCCTTCCATGCGCAGCTGGGTGAGGATGCGTTCGGAGTCTACGGTCGCTTTCGGGCATCCGAGACTGACGAACCCGACTTTGGGCGTTGCGGTGGACATTGCGGCTAACCTCGATGGGCGCTCGGAAGGGCGCCTCTGATCAAAAAGTGCGCAATTCTAGCGGCAGGCGTCAGCCATTTCCACCCTCATCTGCTGTCATTTCGCAGCTAGCCTGTAGGAAGCTGGCGTAGGAAGGGCGGGATGCCCTTCAGCGCCGGCAAGGCTTCTCAGACGATGCACGCCAACCGTCATCAGCAGGAAGGTCTGGATGAGCGAAAGCATCACGCACCACGCCGAGCAGCACGCCGGACATACCGCTTCCGGAATCGGTCTGCTGGTGGCCGCCGCCGGGGTGGTCTACGGCGATATCGGCACCAGCCCCTTGTACACCCTGAAGGAAGTCTTCTCCGAGCAGTATGGGGTCCAGGTCAACCATGATGGGGTCCTGGGGGTGCTGTCACTGATCTTCTGGTCCCTGATCTGGGTGGTTTCGATCAAGTACGTGCTGTTCATCCTGCGTGCCGACAACGAAGGCGAAGGCGGGGCCATGGCCCTGACCGCCCTGGCGCAGCGCGCCGCCAGGTCCCGGCCGAGGCTGAAGGCGACTGTGCTGCTGCTCGGCCTTTGCGGCACGGCGCTGTTCTATGGAGACAGCATGATCACGCCGGCGATTTCGGTGCTGTCGGCCATCGAGGGGCTGGAGATCGCCTTCGACGGCCTGGAGCGCTGGGTGGTGCCCCTGTCGTTGATCGTGCTGGTGGGCCTGTTCCTGATCCAGAAGCATGGCACGGCGCGCATCGGCATCCTGTTCGGGCCCATCATGGTGCTCTGGTTCAGCGTGCTGGGGGCCCTGGGAGTCTACGGGATCATCCAGCAGCCCGAGGTGCTGAAAGCACTCAACCCATACTGGTGTGTACATTTCTTCATTGTTCATCCGGGCATTGGGGTTGCCATCCTTGGGGCGGTGGTTCTGGCCCTGACCGGCGCCGAAGCGCTCTACGCCGACATGGGGCATTTCGGCCGCAAGCCCATCGCCCGCGCCTGGTTCTTCCTGGTGCTGCCGGGGCTGGTGCTGAACTACTTCGGCCAGGGCGCGGCCATCCTCAGCGACGCCGCGGCTGCGCGTAACCCCTTCTACCTGCTGGCGCCCGGCTGGGCGCTGCTGCCCATGGTGCTGCTGTCCACCCTGGCCACGGTGATCGCGTCCCAGGCGGTGATTTCCGGCGCCTTCTCCCTGACCCACCAAGCCATGCAGCTGGGTTACATACCGCGCATGTTCGTCCAGCACACCTCCCAGCAGGAGCAGGGACAGATCTATATCGGTGCGGTGAACTGGGCGCTGATGGTGGGCGTGGTGCTGCTGGTGCTGGGCTTCGAGTCGTCCGGGGCCCTGGCCTCGGCCTACGGCGTGGCGGTGACCGGAACCATGCTGATCACCACCCTGCTGGTTTCGGTGGTGATGCTGTTGCTGTGGAAAACCCCCTGGTGGCTGGCGCTGCCGGTGCTCGTCGGGTTCCTGTTGGTCGACAGCCTGTTCTTCGCCGCCAACGTACCGAAGATTGTGCAGGGCGGTGCCTTTCCGGTGATCGCCGGCGCCGCGCTGTTCGTCCTGATGAGCACCTGGAAGCGCGGCAAGCAGATAGTCGTGGAGCGCCTGGACGAAACCGCGCTGCCGCTGCCGCTGTTCATCGGCAGCATACGTTCGCAACCGCCCCATCGTGTACAGGGCACCGCAGTGTTCCTCACGGCCCGGACGGACGCCGTGCCCCACGCGCTGCTGCACAACCTGCTGCATAACCAGGTGCTGCATGGACAGGTGGTGCTACTGACGGTGGTGGGCGAGGACACGCCGCGGGTGCCGGCGGACCGGCGTTTCGAGGTGGATGCCTATGGCGATGGCTTCTTCCGGGTGATCCTGCACTTCGGCTTCATCGAGGAGCCTGACGTGCCCGCGGCGCTGAAGCTCTGTCACCTCAACGAGCTGGATTTCAGCCCCATGAGCACCACCTACTTCCTCAGCCGCGAAACGGTGATACCCACCAAGCGCATCGGCATGGCGCGCTGGCGCGAGGCGTTGTTCGCCTTCCTGCTGAAGAATGCCAACAGCAACCTGAAGTACTTCAACCTGCCGCTCAACCGGGTGATCGAGCTGGGAACGCAGGTGGAGATTTGAATGGGGTTGGAAGGGCGGACCGGCGGTCCGCTTGGCGAATGAATTGACTATGTCTGCGTTAAGTGTTGCTAGAGCGTCCTGAGCCAAGCTGCTTATCGAGCGGACGGCGAGTCCCTGTTTCGCCCTCCCGGGCGACTCCCTTTTGCAGTCGCCCAAAAGGAAGCAAAAGGCTTGCCCCTGCATCCGGGTCCGGCTGCGCCGGACTCCCCTCGCTCCATCGTTGCGCCGGGGGCCCGGCGTGAGGGGCCATCCATGGCCCCGCACGCCTCTCGCGGCATCCATGCCGCTCGTCCCCCTCTGCAACGATTCCGCTCGGCCTCCTGACGGGGCGGAAGCGCCGCCCCACCTCTGCTGCACAGGTCCAGGCTGCTGGTGGCTTCAGGATTGTTTGTGCCTCGCCGGCGCGAGTCACCCCTCTCCTCTTCAGGGGTGAAGAGGCACGCTTTCGGAAGCACCGCTTCCGGTGCCGATGAACGCCTGAGCGCGAAGCGATCAGGCAGGGGCGCAGGGCGGGGGCCGGGGGTGAGGGAGGTGTCAGACTGGTGCGGAAACCTGAAAGCCCCGTACTAGAGACTTCTATTCGGTCCTGCAACAGCTAACGCAGACATAGCCAATGAATTCGCCCCTGCAAGGATGGCTGACCAAGGGCCGCGGATCGCTCCCCTCTCCCTTCAGGGAGAGGGGCTGGGGGAGAGGGCGCGAGGCCCCTTCAAGGCAGTCAGCTCCTGCCCGGCAGCATCCGCACCAGGGTGTTGTCCCGGCTCACATAGTGGTGGATCAGCGCCGCCACTGCGTGCAGGCCGATCAGCCAGTAGCCGGCGGTGCCCGCCAGTTCATGGAGCTCCTTGATCTGCCCGGCCAATTCCTTGTTCGGGCCGATCAGCGCCGGCAGTTCCAGGCCGAAGAAGGGAATGGGCTTGCCGGCGGCGCTGAGGATCAGCCAACCGGCCAGGGGCGTGCCGATCATCAGGGCGTAGAGCGCCAGGTGCATCAGCTTGGCCAGGGCGTTCTGCCAGCCGCTCGGAGCCGGTTCGATGGCCGGGGCGGGGTGGAGCAGGCGGCCGATCAGGCGTAGCCAGACCAGGAAGAACACCGCCATGCCGAGCATGAAGTGCCATTGCTTGAGCAGTTCGCGGATTTCGCTGCCCTTGGGAAAGTTGCCCTTGAGTTCGATGCAGGCATACACCGCTGCGATCAACACCAGCATCAGCCAGTGCAGGGCGATGGACAGGCTCCCATAGCGGGAAGGCGCGTTCTTGAGACTCATCACGGTTCCTCTTTCTCGTTTTGGCGAAACGGTTGCGCAGGATAACCGCGTTGTCTTAAGCGAATCTGAACCTGGGTCAATGTTCGCTCGGCAGTTCCTGGCGTTTCGCCACCGCTGCCAACAGTTTCTCCGCCAATGCCGGGTAATTCTCGTCGTAATGGTGGCCGCCCGGCAGTTGCAGCTTCTCCCCCACTGCGCCGGCCTGGGTGCAGCCGCTTTCCTCCGCCTCTTCCTTGCCATACACGCAGAGCACCTTGGCCGCGGGCAGTCTGGCCAGTTCCGGGCCGGTGGCGGCTTCCTTGCCGGCCTTGCCGAGCCAGCCCTGCACCTCGATCTCGAAGCTGCCACTGCGGGCCAGGGCCAGCAGCAGAATGGCGTCCACCTGGTCCTGGTCGGTCCTGGGCAGGCGGTTGTAGAAGGCGGGCAGCACGTCGGCGCCGAAGGAGTAGCCCGCCAGCACGAAGCGTTTGGCGCCCCATTTCTCGCGATAGTCCCGCATCAGCCGGCTGAGGTCGGCGGCGCCCTGGTCCGGGCTCTTGTGCTGCCAGAAGTAGCGCAGGGCGTCGATACCCACCACCGGGTGGTCGCGCTTGGCCATCTCGTCGGCCACCGCGCGGTCCAGGTCGCGCCAGCCGCCGTCGCCGGAGTAGAACAGGGTGACGGTGCCGGCGGGGCTGGCGGCGGGAACCTCCACCACCGGCAGTGGATCGCCCTGGCCCTGGAGCAGGCTCTGCAGGCGTTGCTGGAGCAGTTGGACGAGGCTGGTGTCGTAGTCGCCGATCAGGGTTTCGGCGTTGGCCTGGTTGCGGGCGAACGCGGCGCTGGCATCGTCCGGGGTGTCGTTCCAGGCGGCGAGCCAGCGACCGTGGGGGGCCTGCTGTGGCAGCGTGGCGGAGCAGTCCGGAGTGTCCAGGCTGAAACCGACGGACAGGGCCTGGGCATTGTCGTCTTCCTGGCCGGCCAGCCAGCGCCAGGCGAAGGCTGCCCCCGGGCCGATGCCGGCCACCAGGGTGGGGGCGCCGCCAAGGCTCTTGCCGGCCTGCGCCAGGCGCTGCTGCTGGGCGGCGCAATCCCCGGCCGGTAGTTCCACCTGCAGCAGGCGGGCGTTGCCGCTGCGGGCCAGGGCGCGCAGCTCGGTATCGCTCAGGCGCTGGTCGTCGCTGGCCAGCAGCAGCACAAGGTGTCGTACCGAGCCGGCGGGGTTGGCCAGGGAGGCGGCGCTGCCGTCGGCCAGTTTCAGGTGATCCAGCCCGACGCGGGGCGCAGGGCGGCTCCAGACCAGCAGGGCCACGCCCACCAGGGCGAGGATCAGGATCAGCAGCAGGCGTCGCCAGTTGCGCTTGAGCACGGGCACCTCAACGTTTGACCAGGCCGGTGAAGCCGCCCGCGATCAGGGCTGCCGTATCGGCCAGCGCCACCAGCGGGTCGAGGCCGGCGGGCACGGCCATGTAGCGCGGCTCCCAGTCGGGCTGGAACTTTTCCTTGAAACGGCGCAATCCTTGGAAGTTATAGAACTGCTCGCCACGGCGGAAAACCAGGGCGCCGAGCCGTTGGGTCAGGGGCGCCCCACGACGCGGCTGCAGCCCGGCCAGGGGCACCATGCCCAGGCTGAAACGCGCGTGCCCACGTTCCTTGTAATGCAGCAGCAGGTTGAGCATGAGGAACTCCATGGTCAGCTTCGGCGCCTGTGGGTGGACGCGCATCAGGTCGATGCTGGACAGGGTGTTGCCCTCGGTTTCCAGGAGGTTGGCAAAGGCCACGGGCCTGCCTTCGAACTGGATGGTGGCGATGCGGAAGTGGTTCAGGTAATCCGGGTCGAAGCGGCCGAGGGAGAAACCTTTCTCGCGCCCCTGCTTGCCTTGCATCCAGGCGTCGGAAATGGCCTGGAGCTGGTCCAGGGGGGCGGTTCCGGCCTCGAAGATCTCCAGGCTGAGCCCGTCGCGCTGGCCGCGGCTGAGGGTATAGCGCAGGTCCTTCATGGCCTTGTTCTTGGCATCCAGGTCGAAGCGGGGCAGATCGACCCGCGCCTCCTCGCCCAGCTTCAGGGCGGACAGCCCGATGTCCATGTAGTAGGGCAGGTTCTCCGCGCGCACCTGGTAGAACACCGGCCGTGCATGGTGAAAGTCGCAGAGGTCGCGAAACTGCCAGATCAGCTCGGCGCGGCGGGAGGCCGGGCCTACGGGGTCGAACAGGGCCACCAGGCTGCGGCCGCGACGGGCATACATGAGGAAGGCGTCGCCCCGGGGGTGGAAGAGCAGGGCCTTGTCTCCGGTCAGCACCAGGCCGCCGTCCGGCTGGTCGGATTTGCGGATCACCAGGGCGGCGTGCTGCAACTCCTCGGCCGTGGGTTCGTGGATGGTCGGTGGCACCGGGCGCAGCAGCCAGGCCAGGGCGACGCCGGCCAGCAGCAGGCCGCTGGCCAGGGCGGCACGCAGTGCGCGCGGGGCATCGCCATCCACCTCGAACTGCCACCAGAGCTCATGGCTGTAGGGGACGCCCTGGAAGGCGAAGAACATCAGCCAGAGGGTGGCAGCCAGCACACAGGCGCTGGCTGCCAGGTTGAGTGGCGAGAAGGGCACTTCCAGCAGGCGGCTGGGGCGGTAGAAGGCGGCGCGGAAGATGGCCAGCAGCACGGCGGTCATGGTCAGCAGGCTGGCTTCCTCCCAGTCGAAGCCCTTGAGCAGCGACAGTCCCGCGCCCGACAGCAGCAGCACGACCGTCAGCGCCCAGGCGGCCGACAGGCGATGGCGCAGGCCGTGGGCCAGCAGCAGGCAGAGCACGCCAATCAGGCTGGCGGCGAGGTGCGAGGCGTCGATCAGGCGGTGGGGAATCAGGAAGCTCAGGTGCTCCAGGCGTGTATCCACCGCCGGTGTGACGCCGGAGAACAGCAGCACCACGCCGGACAGGAATACCAGTAGCGACAGCACCGGCGCGGCCAGGCCGGAGGCGGCGCGCAGGGCCTGGCGACCCGCGGGGAACAGGCGCCGGGCTTCGTTGGCCAGGAGCAGCAGGCAAGCCAGCATCAGTGGCAGGCCGACATAGGTCAGGCGATAGAGCAGCAGGGCCGCCGCCAGTGGCGCCGCGCCCAACTGGCCGGCGAAGGCCGCCAGCAGTACGGCTTCGAACACCCCGACGCCGCCGGGAACATGGCTGAGTACCCCGGCTGCCAGGGCCAGCATGTAGACCAGCAGGAAGGCGCCGAGCGGCGGCGCTTCCGGCAGCAGGACATAGAGCACGCAGGCGGCGGCGCAGACATCCACCACCGTGATCAGCAATTGCAGCGCCGAGAGGCGCAGGCCGGGCAGGCGCACACTGCGGTTGCCCAGACGGATCTCGATGCAGCCCGGCACCGGGGCTTCCGGCGTGCGCTGGCGGGATATCCACAGGACCAGCAGGGCGCTGGCCAGCAGCACGGCCGCGCCCAGGATGATCACCAGGCTTTCCGGCAGGCCAAGGGCTCGCGACGCGGCGGCCGGCGCGCTAAGTGCGGCGAGCGCTGCCAGCGGCGGCAGCGCCGAGCCCAGCGCCAGGCTGGCGAACAGGGTGATGCGGGCGATGTCCCCGGCTGCCAATCTGTCGCGCCCGTAAAGGCGGAAGCGTACCGAGCCTCCGGTGAGCATCGACAAGCCCACGGCATTGCCGATGCCGGAGGCGCAGAAGCTGCCCAGCGCCATGCGCGGCAGCGGCAGGTGCACGCCAGCGAAGCGGCAGCCGGACCATTCGTAGCCGACGTAGGCGATGAAACCGACGGTGGTGGCCGCCAGAGCCAGCAGCAGGCGGCTGCCGGGGACATCATGGATGGCTGCGCGCAGGGCGTCGGGGTCGAGTTCCCGCAACAGGTGCCAGCAGGCCAGCAGACCGAGAATGAAGACCAGCAGGGTGAATGCAATGACGATCCACTGCCGGTAAGCAGTGAGATTGTCGAGCCAGCGAAGTGGGGCGGATTCTTCGTTGGCTTGGCCGTTGGTCAGGGTTTCCACATTTTCCAACTGCGGGTTGTTGGCGCGCATCGAGCACCTCTGGGCAATGTGCGCCACTGAGTGTGGGCGGCGACAGCAAGTTCCAAGTGTCAGGCCGATTTTTTCTTCGCGGGTTCAGCGCCAGCCAGAAGGACGGGGCAAGGCCGCAGTCACGCCAAGTCTAGGCGAGCGGGGGACGGCGGCTGGAGAAGCGGCCGGGCAGGCAAGTGAGTGGGCGGCAATTTGTCGCGGCTGCGCAGGGGCCGGTCAGTGCCAGGCCGAGCGGGTCTCCCAGTCACGGAACTGCTCGGCGGGGATCGGCTGGCTGATCTTGTAGCCCTGGGCGATATCGCAACCGTACTGGCCGAGCTGGTTGAGGGTCAGCTGGTCCTCCACCCCTTCGGCCACCACCGTCAGGTCCAGGTTATGGGCCAGTTCGATGATGGAGCGGACGATCTTGGCCGAACCGTCGTTGCTGGTCATGTCGCTGACGAAGGACTGGTCGATCTTCAGGGAGTCCACCGGCAGTTTCTGCAGGTAGGCCAGGGAGGAATAACCGGTGCCGAAGTCGTCGATGGTCAGGTGGGCATCCAGTTCCTTGAGGGCGGAGAGGGTCTGCAGGGAGGCCACCGGGTCTTCCATCAGCGCGCTTTCGGTCAGCTCGAACTCGATCCAGTGGGGCTTGGCCCCCCAGGTGGCGAAGGAGCCCTGGATGCGCTCCAGCAGCCGTGGGTCGCGCAGGTCATGGGCCGAGAGGTTGACCGAGATGGGGCGTTCGTCGCCCTCCTCGTGCCAGGCATAGCGTTGGCCCAGGGCGGTATCCAGCACCCAGAGGGTCAGCGGGGTGATCAGCCCGGTGTTCTCCGCCAGGCGCACGAACTCGTCCGGCGGCAGCATGCCGTGCTGCGGATGGCGCCAGCGCACCAGGGCCTCGGTGCCGCAGACCTTGTTGCTGGCGATCTCCACCTTGGGTTGGTAATAGAGCAGCAGCTCGTTGCGATCGATGGCCCGGCGCAGGTCGCCCATCAGGGTCAGGTGCTGGGCGCATTCCTGGTCCAGGCCGCCCTGGAATACGGCGAAGCCGGCATTGGAGCGCTTGGCCTGTTCCATGGCGCTGCCGGCGCGGCGGATCAGGGCCTCGGGGGCCGTGCCGTGGCCGGGGTAGAGGGCGATGCCGATGCTCGCCCGTGCCTCCAGGTACAGGCCGGACAATTCCACCGGGTCGTACAGCGCCATCAGGATCTGCTTGGCCAGCAGCGAGGCCTGCTCGGCGCCACCATTGGGCATCAGCACGGCGAACTCGCATTCGCCCATGCGCGCCACGGTGCGCTCCACGCCCACCACCTGCTTCAGGCGTGTGGCGATTTCCAGTTGCAGGCGATCGCCTTCGCGGTAGCCGAGGGTCTCGTTGATTTCCTGGTTGCGGGCGATTTCCAGGTGCAGCAGGGCGAACGAGCGGCGTTCCTGGCGCGCCGTGGCGATGGCGGCGTCCAGCAGCTCGCGCAGGCGTACGCGGTTGGGCAGTCCGGTCAGGGTGTCTTCGTAGGCCATGCGCCGGATGGTCGCTTCCGCTTCCGCCGCCCGCGCGCGGGTGCGCAGGGTGGCGATGCCGAATCCGAGGTCGTTGGCCATGGCCAGCAGCAGCTCCACTTCCTTCTCGTCGAACGCATCGGCATGGGCGGCCATGATCACCAGCATGCCGATGAGCCGCTCTTCGACCCGCAGAGGCAGGGCCAGGGCCGCGGCGAAGCCGTATTCACGTGCCTCCTGGTGCAGCGGGGCGGCGGGATCGTCGAGCAGGTCGCGCATCACCAGCGGGGCGCCGGCCTGCAGGGCCGTTTCCAGCTGGCTGTGAAAACTATTGTCATGGCCACCCGCGCCCCAGCCCTGGCAGATGCCGTTGGCGGCATTGCAGGCCATCACCTTGTAAGGTCTCGCCGGATCGTCCTGGCGGTAGTCGACCCAGGCCTGGCGATAGCCGCATTCGTCCACCAGCACCCGGCAGATTTCCGCCAGCAGCGGCGTTTCGCTGGTGGCATGGATCACCGCATGGTTGACCGCCACACGGGTAGACAGGGCGCGGTTGAGGGCTTCCACCTGGAGTTCGGCCTGCCGGCGCCGTGCCTTGATGCGCAAGGCCTGGAGGCCGAAGGCCAGGTCGTCGGCGGCTTCGCTGAGCAGTTCCAGCTCCCGTTCGCCGAAGGCATCCGGCTCCTTGGCGCAGATGGCCAGGGCACCGAAGATCTCGCCATCCACCCGCAAGGGCAGGGACAGCACCGAGGCGATGCCGTGGGTAATGGCGCTTTCCCGCCATGGACTGAGCCTGGGGTCGGTAAGGATATTGCGCGTGATGGTCGGGGCGCCGGTGCGGATAGCCGTGCCGGTGGTGCCATGTCCGCGTTCGCGGTCGGCCCAGGTGATGTTCAGCGAGTCCACATAGGCCCGGTCGAGCCCGACATGGGCCAGGGGCGTCACCGTCTGCGCTTCATCATGCTCGGCCCGGCCGACCCAGGCCATGCGGTAGCCACCTTCCTCCACCACCACCCGACAGATTTCCTGGAACAGGAAGCAGGGATCCTCGGCGCGCAGCAGGGCGCGATTGCAGCCGCTCAGGGTGCGCAGAGCACGGTTCAGGTACTCGACTTCCTCGCTGGAGGGGCAGTACGCAGCCATGGCCAATCTCCACCGGATGGGTGCGCTTCAAGTATAGAGGCTGGGGCCTGGCTGGACGGGCGCTCGAGGAGCGGCCTGGACGGGCGGAAGGGGGAGAGGCGGAAATGAAAAAGGCCAC
>NZ_JBHSOU010000063.1:0-140172 GCF_042656385.1 Pseudomonas sp. GCM10022186 | reverse complement strand
GAGTGGCCTTTTCCTGATGTTGGTTGCGGGAGCTGGATTTGAACCAACGACCTTCGGGTTATGAGCCCGACGAGCTACCAGACTGCTCCATCCCGCGGTCGCCATTCTACATTCCCACGGAGGCGTGTCAAACGATATTTGCGGAAAAATCTTTTTCCCTCAAATATTTAGCGATCGTAAACGGCGCTGCACAGCTCTCCGACGGGGTGTTCGAGGCGCTTGCGCCGGACCGGAGGCCCCCACCGCTGCGGTATCATGTGCCGGTCCGCGGCCTCGTCCGGCGCTGCCCCTCCTTTCCCGCCCGCCCCAGCTGCCATGCCGCAACGAAAGATCATCCACATTGACTGCGACTGCTTCTATGCCGCCATCGAGATGCGCGACGACCCCGGCCTGGCGGGAAAACCGCTGGCGGTGGGTGGCTCGCCGGACAAGCGTGGGGTGGTGGCGACCTGTAACTATGAGGCGCGGGCCTATGGGGTGCGCTCGGCCATGCCGATGCGTACGGCGGTCAAGCTGTGCCCGGACCTGACCATCGTCCGGCCGCGCATGGACGCCTACAAGGCCGTGTCGCGGCAGATCCACCAGATCTTCCGCGACTACACCGAGATCATCGAGCCGCTGTCCCTGGACGAAGCCTATCTGGACGTCTCCGACAGTCCCCATTTCAACGGCAGCGCCACGCGCATCGCCCAGGAGATCCGCCGGCGGGTGGCGATGGAGTTGCATATCACGGTGTCCGCCGGGGTGGCGCCGAACAAGTTCATCGCCAAGATCGCCAGTGACTGGCGCAAGCCAGATGGCTTGTTCGTGGTCACTCCGGACCAGGTGGACGAGTTCGTCGCCGCCTTGCCGGTGAGCAAGCTGCATGGCGTGGGCAAGGTGACCGCGGAGAAGCTGGCGCGTCTCGGCGTGCGCACCTGCGCCGATCTGCGGGAGTGGAACAAGCTGGCGCTGGCGCGGGAGTTCGGCAGCTTCGGCGAGCGCCTCTACAACCTGGCCCGTGGCCAGGATGATCGCAGCGTGCAGGTCGATAGCCGGCGCCAGTCCATCAGCGTGGAAAACACCTACGACCATGACCTGCCGGATCTGGATGCCTGCCTGGCGCAGCTGCCTGCCCTGCTGGACGAGCTGCGTGGCCGCATGGCGCGGCTGGACAGCAGCTACAAGCCGGACAAGCCCTTCGTGAAACTGAAGTTCCACGACTTCACCCAGACCACTCTCGAACAGGCCGGCGCCCGCCGCGACCTGGACAGTTACCGGCAGTTGCTCAGCATGGCCTTCGCCCGTGGCGACAAGCCGGTGCGTCTGATCGGGGTGGGGGTGAGGCTGCAGGACTTGCGCGGCGCCCACGAGCAGCTGGCGCTGTTCTAGCCGGCGGCTTTGAAACCTGTAGGGGCGAATTCATTCGCCAAGCAGGCCGAAGGTCTGCTCTTCGAGGTCGCAGGGGGCAGCGTTGCTGCCCTTGGCGAATGAATTCGCCCCTACAAGAGCTGGAAGCGCGGCGTCAGCCTTCCACCGGCCACAGCCGGATCGGCTTGCCCTCGACCGGCCACAGGCGCAGCTGGTCGATGGGGGAAATGTCCCAGCGCTGCACCTTGCCCAGGGTGTCGAGGAAGCGCTGTTCCTGCTCCATGAGGGCGGGGGCGCACATCTTGCGGGTGCTGCCGGCGGCGCCGAAGGTCAGCTTGTCGCCTTCCAGGCTGTAGGAGGCGAACCAGTGGTTGCAGCCGGCGTTGCCGTAGGCGCGGTTGTCGTCGCCCAGGGTGATGGTCAGGTGGCTGCGGTCGATCAGCGGGCGTTCGCCGATCCATTCCACCTGGTAGGTCGTGCCGGTTTCCAGTTGCGGGCGATCGGTGGCGCAGCCGGAGACGGCGGCGGTGAGAGCGGCCAGCAGCAGGGTGTTCCGGGTCATTGGCGGTCCTCCTGACGACAGTTCGGGCAGTAGTGCTTCCCAGCCTGGTTGTACCAGCCCAGTTCGGCGATGCGTGCTTCGGCGGCGGGGGCCTGGGCCTTTTTGCCGAGGCCGCCGTCGACTGCGAACTCGAAGTCCAGGCGGGTGCCGCAGGCGTCGCAGTCCACGTGCCAGTTGTGAATGGACAGCTCCTTGAAGGCCGGGCCCTTGGCCACCGCCAGCCACTGGCCGGGCGGATTGATCAGGTGGCGCACCTTGTCGACGTGGAGGCGCATGCTGAGGTCGCGGCTGCCCTTGAGGGTGACCAGCAGGGTGTCGCCGGACTGGATCGAGCCGCCGGTTCCGGTGACCTGATAGAGGCCCGGCGAGAGGGCACGGCATTCGTTCAGGGTGTGGGCGGGGTTGAGCAGGGTGTAGCGGAAATCGTGTTCGGCCATAGGTCCTCCGGCTAGGGCGCGCATCCTAACATGGCCTAGGAGTCCACCTGATTGCACGGCCGCCCGGCGGCCCAGGCGGTGATGTTGTCCAGGGTGGTACGGGCGATGGCGGCCAGCGCCTCGCGAGTGAGGAAGGCCTGGTGGGCGGTGACTATCACATTGGGGAAGGTGAGCAACCGGGCCAGCACGTCGTCCTGCAGGGGCAGGTCGGAGCGGTCTTCGAAGAACAGGTTGGCTTCTTCCTCATAGACATCCAGGCCAAGGTAGCCGAGCTGGCCGGATTTCAGCGCGTCGATCAGCGCGGGGGTGTCCACCAGGGCGCCGCGCCCGGTGTTGATCAGCATGGCGCCGGGCTTCATCCGCTCCAGGCTGCCGGCGTTGATCAGGTGTCGGGTGCTGTCGTTGAGCGGGCAGTGCAGGCTGAGGATGTCGCTGTCGGCCAGCAGCTCCTCCAGACTGACGTAGACCGCGCCCAGTGCTTCGACGCTCGGGTTGCGCTGGGGGTCGAAGGCCAGCAGGCCACAGCCGAAGCCCGCCATGATGCGGGCGAAGGTCGCGCCGATCTGTCCGGTGCCGACCACGCCCACGGTCTTGCCCACCAGGTCGAAACCGGTCAGCCCGTGGAGGGTGAAATCACCTTCGCGGGTTCGGTTGTAGGCGCGGTGCAGGCGGCGGTTCAGGGCCAGGATCAGCGCCACCGCATGCTCGGCCACGGCATGGGGCGAGTAGGCCGGCACTCGGACCACGGTCAGGCCCAGTCGCCTGGCTGCGGTCAGGTCCACATGGTTGTAGCCGGCCGAGCGCAATGCGATCAGTCGCGTGCCGCCGCTGGCCAGGCGCTCCAGTACGGCAGCGGAAAGGTCGTCGTTGATGAAGGCGCAGACGACGTCGAATCCATTGGCCAGGGCGGTGGTGTCCAGTGTCAGCCGCGCCTGCTGGAAATGCAGTTCGAAGTTGGGGCTGGCGCCGAGGAAGCTTTCGCGGTCATAGGCCTGGCTGCTGAACAGAATGGTGCGCATGGGGTCTCCTAGGTTGTTCAGCAGCATAGCTGGCGTTCGGCTATCGCACCTTGTCCGGGATCATGCCTCTATTCTGGCCACCTCGGCGAGACGGGTGATGGCCGCGTCAAGTTCATCCAGGGCCTGCTCGGCGGTCGGGTCGTTCTGCTTGAGCAGCGTTTCGCTGCGCTGACAGGCTGCGCGCAGCTGCGGCACGCCACAGTAGCGGGTAGCGCCGTGCAGGCGGTGGACCCGTTCCAGCAGCGCCGTGCGGTCGCCATTGCGGGCGGCCTGGCGGATCGCCTCGCGGTCGGCGTCGAGGGAGGCCAGCAGCATCGACAGCATGTCGGCGGCGAGGTCTGCCTTGCCGGCAGCCAGGCGCAGGCCTTCCTCCGGGTCCAGCACGTCCAGGGCATCCTGCTCCTGGTCCTCCCGGACCTGGCGCTGGCCTGGCTGTGCGCCGAGGCTGAGGCCGGTCCACTTCAGCACCACCTGGGCCAGCTGTCGCTCGCCGATGGGCTTGGTCAGGTAGTCGTCCATGCCGCCCTGGAGCAGGGCGCGCTTCTCATTGGCCAGGGCATGGGCGGTGAGGGCGACTATGGGCACGGGGTCCATGCGCTGTTCGCTTTCCCAGCGCCGAATCGTCTCGGTGGCCTGGGTTCCGTCCATGCCGGGCATCTGCACGTCCATCAGCACCAGGTCGAAGCGCTCACGTTGCACCGCCTCGATGGCGGCGAAACCGCTGTCCACGGCGCGCACCTCGGCGCCCATGTCGGTGAGCAGGGTCTGCACCAGCAGAAGGTTGGCCGGGTTGTCGTCGACGCAGAGCAGCCGGGGCGCGCGGCTGTTGCTCGGTTGCGCCAGTTCCAGGCGTGGCTGGCGCGGGCTGGCCAGTCCGCTCAGGGCCTGTTGCAGCTTGCGCGTGCAGGCCGGTTTGGCCTGCAGCTGGCTGTGTGTCTCGGGCAGCGCGCGATGATAGAGGGCCTGCTCGGTGGTCGGGCAGAGCACCAGGCTCTTGCAGCCGAGCTGCTCCAGTTCCCAGACCCGCTGGCTGAGCTGTTCCGGCGATAGCGCCTGGACGTCGGCGCCGATCACCGCCAGTCCTATGGGGCGGTTGCCGAGGCGGCGTGCGGCGACCTCGTCCACCAGGTTGTCGATGCTGGGGTACTCCAGCACCTCCAGGCCGCAGTCTTCCAATTGATGGTGCAGCGCCTGGCGGGTCAGCTCCTGGGGTTCGAGAACCGCCACCCGGCGTCCGTCGAGACCGGGTTGGAGGCCATCGTCGATTTCGTCCAGGGACTTGGGTAGGCTGAGGGTGATCCAGAACTCCGAGCCCACGCCCGGTGTGCTGCTGACGCCGATCTCCCCACCCATCTGTTCGATCAGGCGCTTGGAGATCACCAGGCCCAGGCCGGTGCCGCCGGTCTGGCGCGACAGGGAGTTGTCGGCCTGGGTGAACGCCTGGAACAGGGCGCGCAGGTCGGCGTCGGACAGGCCGATGCCGGTGTCCTGGACGCTGATGCGCAATTGCGCCAGCTCGTCGTCGCTGTCGTCCTCGAGCATGGCGCGCACGGCGATGGTGCCTTCGCGGGTGAACTTGATGGCGTTGCTCACCAGGTTGGTCAGCACCTGCTTGAGGCGCATGGGGTCGCCCATCAACTGCAGCGGGGTGTCGCGGTAGACCAGGCTGACCAGCTCCAGGCGTTTCTCATGGGCCGCCGGGGCGAGGATGGTGAGGGTGTCCTGGATCAGGTCGCGGAGGTTGAAGGGGATACTTTCCAGCACCAGCTTGCCGGCCTCGATCTTCGAGAAATCGAGTACTTCGTTGATGATCCCCAGCAGGTTGTCGGCGGATTTCTCGATGGTGGCCAGGTAGTCCTGCTGGCGCGGGGTGAGGTCGCTTTTCTTCAGCAGATTGGTGAAACCGAGGATGCCGTTGAGCGGCGTACGGATCTCGTGGCTCATGTTGGCGAGGAACTCGGACTTGATGCGGCTGGCCTCCAGGGCCTCCTTGCGCGCCAGATCCAGTTCGATGTTCTGGATCTCGATGGTCTCGAGGTTCTGGCGAACGTCCTCGGTGGCCTGGTCGATGTTGTGCTGCAGCTCTTCCTGGGCGGTCTGCAGGGCCTCGGCCATGCGGTTGATGCCCGAGGCCAGTTCGTCCAGCTCATGGCTGCCCAGCGGCGGCAGGCGGGTTTCCAGGCGCCCTTCCTTGAGCAGCGCCACGCCTTGCTTGATGCGTCGCAGCGGGTCGTTGATGGCGCGGCTCATGCGCAGGGCTAGCAGGGCGGTGACGCCCAGGCCGGTGGCGATCAGCAGCAGGCTGGCGAGCAGGCTGCGATAGCCGCGCAGCAGGGTACCCTGGTGGGACATTTCCAGTTCCACCCAGCCCAGCAGCTTGTCGTTGTGTTGCGCTGCCTTGTTGCCGGAGAGCACGCGGTGGCGCTCGAACACCGGCTGCAGGAAGCGGGTGGCCTCGGTGTTGCTCTTTCGCGCGAGGTTGTTTCCCGACTCATCGGGGCTTTCGTTGAGCATGCGCGGCCCGGCATGGGCGAGGCGCTTGTGATCTGCACCGATGAAGCTCACGGCGCGCACGTCCGCCTGGTCCAGGGCGTGGTCGGCGATGCGCTCCAGCAGCACCGCGTCGCCACGGATGAGCGCCGGGGCCGCGAGCGGCGCCAGGTGTTCGGCGATCATCTGGCCGCGCTGCAGCAGCTGGGCCTGCATGTCGGCCTGCTGCACCCAGGTGAAATAGCCGCCCAGTACCAGCGCCAGCAGGCTGGTGGGCAGCAGTGTCAGCATGAGCACGCGGCCCTTGATGCCCAGATCCTTGTACACGCCCATCCTCCCCATGCGCTTTGAGCGCAGTGTAGCGACTCATCGGGTGGGAATCTGCTGGCAGTTTCGCCAGAATGGCCGGCGGCATTGGGTAATGGTTCGTATCTGCAGCTGCATCTTCAAGCAAGGCTCCCATCGCACCCTCGCCCGTATCTGGCTATCGGGGATGACCCCTGCTGGGCGAACAGCGCCTGATTTCGTCGGCCAGTTGCTTCAGGCCCCCAGGGTGGCCTGGTAGTCCAGCAGCGCCTGGCAATCGCTGTCGTCGCCCAGTTCGGCGGCGCGCTGGTGATAGGCGAGGGCAAGGGCGCGGATGCGCGGCTCGGGCGCTTCGGCCAGGCTGGCGCGGCTGACCCGCAGGAAGTTGAGGTTGCCACCGGCCAGGGCCGTTTCCAGCCAGCCGATGGCTTCGTCCACCAGCCCCTTGGCGGCCAGCACCGCGGCATGGCTGAACTGGCCGCGGAAGTCGCCGGCCTCGGCAGAACGCCGATACCAGGTGAAGGCGATTGCGGGGGCGGGGTCGACCGTGATGCCTTCCTCGTAGTAGCGCCCGACCAGGTTCATCGACTTGGCGTGGCCCATTTCCGCGGCCTGCAGATAGAGGGCGAAGGCGCGACGCGGGTCCCGCTCGACACCACGTCCACTGGCCAGCAGGCCTGCGTAGTTGTACATCGCCCAGTCCAGGCCATCGTCGATGGCCTTGCGGTACTGCTCGGCAGCGCCCTCCAGGTCCACCGGCCCGCCCCAGCCCTGCTCCAGGCAGCGGCCGAGCATGTTGCGCGCCATGGCGTCGCCACCCGCGGCGGCGATACCGAACCAGGTGCGCGCCAGGGCCGGGTCGCGCTCGATGCCGTTGCCGTCGAGGAGGATCTGGCCGAGCAGGGTCTGCGCTTCGCTGACGCCCTCGCGGGCCGCCGCGAGAATGGCCCGTGCCGCCTGGCGCGGGTCGCCGGCCAGGCGTTCGCGCAGCTCATCGCTGCTGAGGGTTTCGCTGCGGGTTAGGGTCAAGGCCATCCCTAGACCTCCGCCCAGCGGCGCAGGAGGTTGTGGTAGTTGCCGGTGAGCCGGACCAGCGCAGGGTGGTCCGGCACATCGCGGGCGAGGCTCTGGATCGCCTGGTCCATCTCGAACAGCAGGGTGCGCTGGCTGTCCTCGCGGACCATGCTCTGCACCCAGAAGAAGGAAGCCAGGCGTGCGCCACGGGTAACGGGTTCGACCTGGTGCAGGCTGCTGGCGGGGTAGATCACCAGATCGCCGGCGGCCAGTTTGACCCGGTGTTCGCCGTAGGTGTCCTGAATCACCAGGTCGCCGCCGTCGTAGCTGTCCGGCTCGCTGAAGAACAGGGTGGCGGAGACATCGGTGCGCACCTGTTCGGGGCTGCCCTTGATGGCGCGCACGGCGTTGTCGATGTGATAACCGAAGGTGCCGCCGCCGCTATAGCGATTGAACAGCGGCGGGTAGACCTTGTTCGGCAGCACGGCGGAGACGAACTGCGGGTTGTTCCACAGCCGTTGCAGCATGGCGGTGCTGATCTCGCGCGCCAGTGGGTCGCCCTCCGCCAGCTGCTCGTTGTGTTTGGCCTTGGCCGACTGGTAACCCGCCGTGGCCTTGCCGTCGAGCCATTCGGCGCGTTCCAGGGCCTCGCGGATCCGGGTGGCTTCGTCGGTGGTGAAAATGCCGGGAATGTGCAGAAGCATGGCGGGTTACCGAGAGAGACTGGGAAGGAAGAGAATAGTATTTATTTTCATTCAGCCTGTAAAACCAGCGAATGTGCCGCTCGGCCCGCCTGGCGAGTCCGAAACGGTTGCGGCTGCGTCCGTCATTCGATTCCGGCACATATATATAGCCGCACGCCATAAGCCGAAGCGCTCGTGCGATATGGCGCCGGCCGGTTTGCCGCTATCATAGGCACCCCCTGCGTCTGGATTGCGAAACCCGCCATGACCCTGCAGTACCCCACAATCGCCGATTGCATCGGCCACACCCCGCTGGTGCGTTTGCAGCGCCTGGCCGGCGAAACCAGCAACACCCTCCTGGTCAAGCTCGAAGGCAACAACCCCGCCGGTTCGGTCAAGGATCGCCCGGCCCTGTCGATGATCATCCGCGCCGAGTTGCGCGGCGACATCAAGCCCGGCGACACCCTGATCGAGGCCACCTCCGGCAACACCGGCATCGCCCTGGCCATGGCTGCGGCCATCAAGGGCTACAAGATGATGCTGATCATGCCCGACAACATGAGCGCCGAACGCAAGGCCGCCATGACCGCCTACGGTGCCGAGCTGATCCTGGTGAGCCGCGAAGAGGGCATGGAAGGCGCCCGTGACCTGGCCGACAGCCTGCAGCGCGGTGGCCGTGGCAAGGTGCTGGACCAGTTCGCCAACGGCGACAACCCGGAAGCCCATTACGTCGGCACCGGTCCGGAAATCTGGCAGCAGACCCAGGGCACCATCACCCATTTCATCAGCTCCATGGGCACCACCGGCACCATCATGGGCGTGTCGCGCTACCTCAAGGAGCAGAACCCGAATGTGCAGATCGTCGGCCTGCAGCCCCAGGAAGGCTCGGCCATCCCCGGCATCCGTCGCTGGCCGCAGGAATACCTGCCGAAGATCTACCAGGCCGACCGCGTCGACCGGGTGATCGACATGGCCCAGAGCGAGGCCGAGCACACCATGCGCCGCCTGGCCCGCGAAGAGGGGATCTTCTGCGGCGTGTCCTCCGGCGGCGCGGTGGCGGCCATGCTGCGCCTGTCCCGCGAAGTGGAAAACGCCACCCTGGTGGCGATCATCTGCGATCGCGGCGATCGTTATCTCTCCACTGGCATCTATGAAGACCCAGAACGGCTGTGAAGATATCTATTGCGCGTCCCGATAGCTGCGTTGGGCGGTGCCCGCTCCTCACCTATCCAAACGATATGTCTCGTCGCTGCGCTCCGTCCGCCTTGCTCCCGGGCCGCTCGTCACGATCTCTTCAGAGCGTTCGTCATGTCCCGGCGTAATACCGGCCTGCGCTTCCAGCCCAGCGGCGGAGCGCGGACCACGCAAGTCCCGGTGGGCAAGAAGCAGCGCCTGACCATCGAGCGCCTGGCCCACGACGGGCGCGGCATCGCCTTCGTCGAAGGGCGCACCTGGTTCGTCGCCGGCGCCCTGCCGGACGAGGAGGTGGAAGCCCGGGTACTCGCCGCCCGCAGCCAGGTGGTGGAAGCCCGTGCCGAACGGGTGCTGAACGCCAGCCCGCTGCGCCTGGTGCCGCCGTGCGCCCATGCCGGTCATTGTGGTGGCTGCACCCTGCAACACCTGCCCCACGCCGAACAGCTCGCCCTGAAACAGCGCACCCTGGCTGAGCAACTGGCGCGTTTCGCCGACCTGCAACCGGAGGTCTGGATGGCCCCACTTGTGGGGACCGAATTCGGTTATCGGCGCCGCGCCCGCATCGCTGTGCGCTGGGATGCCAGGGCGCGCCAGCTGGAAGTTGGATTCCGCGCCGCTTCCAGCCAGGCGATTGTCGGCATCAAGGATTGCCAGGTACTGGTACAGCCCTTGCAGCCCTTGATGAGAGCGCTGCCCGAACTGCTGCGCGGCCTGGAAAAGCCGCAGGCGGTGGGGCATGTGGAACTCTTCCATGGCACCGCTTCGGCGCTCCTGTTGCGTCACACCCAGCCGCTGGGCGCTGCCGATCTCGGGCGCCTTCGCGAATTCTGCGCGGCGCACCAGGCGCAGCTCTGGCTGCATGGCGAGGGTGAACCCCGCCCTGACCAGCCCGATGCACGCCTGGGGTATCGCCTGGAGCGCTGGGACCTGGAACTGGAATATCGCCCCGGCGACTTCGTGCAGGTCAATGCCGCGGTCAATGAGGCGATGGTGGCGCAGGCGCTAGACTGGATGAAGCCGCAGCCGGGCGACCGGGTGCTGGACCTGTTCTGCGGGCTCGGCAATTTCGCCCTGCCGCTGGCGCGCCAGGTGCGCGAGGTGGTGGCGGTGGAGGGCGTCGAGGCGATGGTGGAGCGGGCGCGCGGCAATGCCGCGGCCAATGGCCTGGAGAATCTCAGCTTCTTCCAGGCCGACCTGTCGGGCTCCCTGGCCGAAGCGGCCTGGGCGCGGCAGGGCTTCGATGCCGTATTGCTCGATCCACCGCGCGACGGTGCTTTCGAAACCGTTCGGCAGATAACTGCAACCGGTGCGCGAAGAGTGGTCTATGTATCCTGCAACCCAGCGACCCTGGCGCGTGACAGCGCTGAGCTGGTCAAGCAGGGATACCAGCTGAAGAAGGCCGGGATCCTCGACATGTTTCCTCAGACGGCCCATGTCGAGGCCATGGCGTTATTCGAGGCGGGTTAGGAAGCCCGTGTAATCCGACCGGCACGACAGAGGCTGGCGACAGTTCGACGCGAGGGGTTTGCGTCGTAGGGAAGGTAGGCAAGATGGTACAGGTGAGAGCGCAACAGCCGGTCAACACGGACGGCAGCATCAACCTCGAGGCGTGGCTGGACCATGTCATCAGCCTCGACCCGGTGCTCGACCGCGCGGTACTCAAGGAGGCGTGCGAGTTCGCCCGTGACGCCGAACAGCAGGCCATAGCGACCCAGAATCGCTGGTCCGAGGGCTCCTCGAGCTTCCAGACGGGTCTGGAGATCGCCGAGATCCTCGCTGACCTGAAGCTGGACCAGGAGTCCCTGGTGGCCGCGGTGATCTACCGCGGCGTGCGCGAAGGCAAGATCCAGCTGCAGGCCGTGCAGCAGCGCTTCGGTCCGGTGGTGGCCAAGCTGATCGAGGGCGTGCTGCGCATGGCCGCCATCAGCGCCAGCCTCAACCCCCGGCAGTCCATGGTGCTGGGCACCCAGGCGCAGGTGGAGAACCTGCGCAAGATGCTGGTGGCCATGGTCGACGACGTCCGCGTGGCGCTGATCAAGCTGGCCGAGCGTACCTGCGCCATCCGTGAAGTGAAGAACGCCGACGAGGAGAAGCGCCATCGCGTCGCCCGCGAGGTGTTCGATATCTACGCGCCACTGGCCCACCGCCTCGGCATCGGCCATATCAAGTGGGAGCTGGAGGACCTGTCCTTCCGCTACCTGGAGCCGGACCAGTACAAGCAGATCGCCAAGCTGCTGCACGAGCGTCGCCTGGACCGCGAGCAGTACATCGCCGACGTGATGAAGCAACTGCGCGAGGAGCTGGCCGCCACCGGCATCAAGGCCGACATCAGCGGCCGCGCCAAGCACATCTACTCCATCTGGCGGAAGATGCAGCGCAAGGGCCTGCAGTTCAGCCAGATCTACGACGTGCGCGCCGTGCGCGTGCTGGTGCCCGAGGTGCGCGACTGCTACACCGCGCTCGGTATCGTCCACACCCTCTGGCGGCACATCCCCAAGGAGTTCGACGACTACATCGCCAACCCCAAGGAAAACGGCTACCGCTCCCTGCACACCGCGGTGATCGGCCCGGACGGCAAGGTGCTGGAGGTGCAGATCCGCACCCACGCCATGCACGAGGAAGCCGAGCTCGGGGTCTGCGCCCACTGGCGCTACAAGGGCACCGACGTCAAGTCGAGCTCCGACCACTACGAAGAGAAGATCGCCTGGCTGCGCCAGGTGCTCGAATGGCACGAGGAACTGGGCGACATCGGCGGCCTCGCCGAACAGCTGCGGGTGGATATCGAGCCCGACCGGGTCTATGTCTTCACTCCCGACGGTCACGCCATCGACCTGCCCAAGGGCGCCACGCCCCTGGACTTCGCCTACCGGGTGCACACCGAGATCGGCCACAACTGCCGCGGCGCCAAGATCAACGGGCGCATCGTGCCGCTGAACTACAGCCTGCAGACCGGCGAAATGGTGGAAATCATCACCGGCAAGCACGGGGCGCCGAGCCGCGACTGGCTGAACCCGAACCTGGGTTACATCACCACCTCGCGCGCACGGGCGAAGATCGTCCACTGGTTCAAGCTGCAGGCCCGCGACCAGAACGTCGCCGCCGGCAAGACCATGCTCGAGCGCGAGCTTTCGCGCCTCGCGCTGCCGCCGGTGGACTTCGAGAAGCTCGCCGAGAAGTGCAACCTGCGCTCGGCCGAAGACATGCATGCGGCCCTGGGCGCCGGCGACCTGCGCCTGGCCCATGTGGTCAACGCCGCCCAGGCTCTGGTGGAGCCCGAGCGCGGTCATAGCGAGCAGCTGGAGCTGATCCCGCGGCGGGTTACCCATCACAAGCCGGGCAAGCGTGGCGATGTGCAGATCCAGGGTGTGGGCAACCTGCTGACGCAGATGGCCGGCTGCTGCCAGCCGCTGCCGGGCGACCCGATCGTCGGCTACATCACCCTCGGCCGCGGCGTCAGCATCCACCGCCAGGATTGCCCCTCGGCCCTGCAACTGGCCGGCCGCGAGCCCGAGCGCATGATCCAGGTGAGCTGGGGCCCGGCCCCGGTGCAGACCTACCCGGTGGATATCGTCATCCGCGCCTACGACCGTTCCGGCCTGCTGCGCGACGTGTCCCAGGTGCTGCTCAACGAGCGGATCAACGTGCTGGCGGTGAATACCCGCTCCAACAAGGAAGACAACACTGCCGCCATGATGCTGACCATCGAGATTCCCGGCCTGGATGCGCTGGGGCGGCTGCTGGCGCGGATCGCGCAGTTGCCGAATATCATCGAGGCGCGACGTAACAGAGCCGCCTGACACCCGGATCAAGGGCGCCCCTTCGGGGCGCTTGGCGAATGAATTCGCCCCTACAGGATACGAAGATGTACCAACTCAACGACCTGCTGCACCTGATGGCCCGGCTGCGCGACCCGCAGCACGGCTGTCCCTGGGACCTGAAGCAGGACTACGCGAGCATAGTCCCGCACACCATCGAGGAAGCCTACGAGGTGGCCGACGCCATCGAGCGTGGCGACTTCGCCCACCTGCCGGGGGAACTCGGCGACCTGTTGTTCCAGGTGGTCTATTACAGCCAGCTGGCGAAGGAGGAGGGCCGCTTCGAATTCGCCGGCGTGGTGGACGCCATCACCCGCAAGCTGGTGCGCCGCCATCCCCATGTGTTCCCCGATGGCGACCTCTACGGTGCGCCGGACATGGCACGCCTGGAAGAGGCCGCGATCAAGCAGCGCTGGGAACAGATCAAGGCCGAGGAGCGCGCCGAGAAGGCCGCCGCTCCCGAACAGCTGTCCCTGCTGGACGACGTGCCCACCGCGCTGCCGGCCCTGTCCCGCGCCGCCAAGCTGCAGAAGCGTGCCGCCCAGGTGGGCTTCGATTGGCCCGAGGCGCTGCCGGTGATCGACAAGCTGCGGGAAGAACTGGACGAAGTGCTGGAGGCCATGAGCGAGAACGACCCGCAGGCCATCGCCGACGAGGTGGGCGACCTGCTGTTCGTGGTGGTCAACCTCGCCCGCCACCTCAAGCTGGACCCGGAAACCGCACTGCGCAACGCCAATGGCAAGTTCGAGCGACGCTTCCGTTTCATCGAAGAGGCATTGCGCGAGGCGGGTCGTCCCATTGAAGATTGCACCCTGGAAGAACTGGATGCCCTCTGGGGCGAAGCCAAGAAACAGGAAAAACTCAGCCTTGGCTGCTAGCTGACAACTCGAGAGACTGAATTCCTTTATGAGCCTTTCCCTCCGCGACCAGCTGCTGAAAGCCGGGCTGGTGAACGAAAAGCAGGTCAAGCAGGCCACCAAGCAACAGCAGAAACAGACTCGCCTGGAAAAGAAGAACCAGGTCGAGAAGGACGATTCCCTGCGCCAGGCCGCCCAGCAGGCCCAGGCCGAGAAGGCCGCCCGCGACCAGGAGCTGAACCGTCAGCAGCAGGAAAAGGCCGACCAGAAGGCCAGGGCCGCGCAGATCAAGCAACTGATCGAGGGCACTCGCCTGCCCAAGCTGACCACCGACGACTACTACAACTTCGTCGACGAGAAGAAGGTCAAGCGCCTCGCCGTCAACGCCCTGATGCGTGACAAGCTGAGCCGTGGCTCCCTGGCCATCGTCCGCCACGGGGGTGGCTACGAGGTGATCCCGCGCGATGCCGCCCTGCGCATCCAGGAGCGCGACCCGCGCCGCGTGGTGCTGCTCAATACCCAGGTCGAAGAGCCGGATGCGGATGATCCGTACGCCGCCTACAAGGTGCCGGACGACCTGATGTGGTGATGTGAAGAAACCGGGCCTTGGCCCGGTTTTTTTCGCGGAACGCCGGGGACGGGCCGAGCTCGTAGGATGGGGCGGGCGGCGTTCCGCGAGCGGAGCGATACCCATGCGGACAGAGCTGATGGGTATCGCAAGCTCCACCCATCCTACAAGGATGTCCGAAGCCCGGCCCTCACCTTCAGCAGATCTGATTCCCCAGCAACACCCGCCCGAAGCTCGCCCCTTCGGTCAGCGGCGTGATCGCGGTGATCTGGTCCAGGCGCAGGCGCTCCTGGCCACCCTCGTTCTGCACGATGAGGAATTCCTCCTTGTCCGGCGTGGTCAGGGTGGTCATGGCGCGGGCGTCCAGGCGGGCGCCTCCGGCCAGTTCGATATGCAACTGGTAACGGTGCAGGCAGGCGATCTCGATATAGTCGTAGAGGTCGCAGGAGAGCGGCAGGTATTCGTCGGTCATGGCGTTGTCCTCTGCGGCGTGCCGGTTGAACAGCATAGGCGCTGTCGGCGTCGCTGTTTTCCCTTCAAGTATCCGCCTGTTTCGCGAACATGGGACCCGACCAAGGTTCTGTGCTTTCTCGCGGGCAGAAAAAACCGGGCGCGGGGCCCGGTTCTTCATGGGGGGGGACGCGTCACTCCGGCAGGCCTTTTACCGGCTTGCCGTCCACCGTGCCGTCCTTGAGCATGATCTGGTATTCCTTGCCGTCCTTCTCCACCTGGTGCAGGCGGACCAGCAGGTAGTCCCAGTCCTTGGCGAACCAGAGCACGGTCTTGCGGTTGCTCTGGGTGGGGTCGCGTACACGTTCCACCTTGATCGCGTCTACCGAGCCGGCCTTGGTGCTCACGCGCTCCTCGCCCAGCACCCGGAAGTCGTAGGTCTCGATCTCGTCGCCGTCGATCACCTGGTAGCTCATGCTCTTCTTGCCGTCGGCGACGTCATGCTGGAGCACCAGCTGGTAGGTGGATTTGTCCTGCAGGCCACGGTTCAGGGGCAGGCGCACCTGGTTGCCGCGGTCGGTGCCGATGATCTGCTTCTGGGCCCAGTCGAAGTCGAACTCCACCTGTTTGCTCTTGCCCAGGCCGCTGCGGGTGAAGCGGTAGGTCAGGGGCAGGAAGGCGTTGTTCTCGACACGGAAGGTGCTCACTTCGCTCAGGCTGGCCACCAGCATGGACGCTTCGAAGTCCAGCTCCCAGCGGCCATTGTCCAGCTGTTTCAGGCTGCGGCCGGCGGTGCCGCTGACCGGCAGCTGCTTCCAGTCGGCGGTGTAGCTGGCCTCGAAGGGTTTCAGCTCGGCCGCCACGGCGGGCAGGGTGAAGCAGGCGAGGAGCAACAGCAAGGCACGACGCATTGGCGAATCTCCTAGTTACGCAGTTGTTGCCCCGAGGGGGGCAACGCTTGTCCGTCCAGTTCGGCGCCGTTCGGGCCCAGGCGCAGTCTGCCTTCGGCAAACCAGCGCATGGCCAGCGGATAGATGCGGTGTTCCTGCGCGTGAACCCGCTGGGCCAGGCTTTCCGGCGTGTCATCCGACTCTACCGGGATCAGGGCCTGTACCACCAGAGGGCCGCCATCGAGTTCCTCGGTGACGAAGTGCACGCTGCAGCCGTGCTCCGTGTCGCCGGCTTCCAGTGCGCGCTGGTGGGTGTGCAGGCCCTTGTACTTGGGCAACAGCGAGGGGTGAATGTTCAGCAGGCGCCCCTGATAGTGGCGCACGAAGCCGGGGGTGAGGATGCGCATGAAGCCGGCCAGCACCACCAGTTGCGGGCGGTAGGCGTCGATGGTTTCGATCAGCGCGGCATCGAAGGCCTCGCGGTCGGCGTAGGCCTTGTGGTCGAGTACCCGGGTATCGATGCCGGCGCGTTTCGCACGTTCCAGGCCGTAGGCATCGGCGCGGTTGGAAACCACCGCGCGGATGCGGGCCGGATGGTCGTCGCCGGTGATGCTGTCGATCAGCGCCTGCAGGTTGCTGCCGGAGCCGGAGATCAGCACCACCACATCACAGCGTGCGACCATCAGTGGCCCTTCAGGTTGTTCAGCACGACGCGCGGGGCGCCTTCGGCGGCCGCGGCGATTTCACCGATGACCCAGGGCTGCTCGCCGGCTTCGCGCAGGACCTTGAGTGCCGCTTCGGCCTGCTCGGGGGCGACGCAGATGACCATGCCCACGCCGCAGTTCAGCACGCGGTGCATCTCGGTTTCGTCGACGTTGCCTTGTTCCTGCAGCCAGTCGAACACCGCCGGGCGCTGCCAGCTGGCCACGTCGATCACGGCCTGGGCGTTGTCCGGCAGGACGCGCGGGATGTTGTCCAGCAGGCCGCCGCCGGTGATGTGGGCCATGGCCTTCACCGCGCCGGTTTCCTTGATCAGCTTGAGCAGCGGTTTGACGTAGATGCGGGTCGGCGCCATCAGCAGGTCGGCCAGGGGCTTGCCGTCGAGTTGCACCTGCTCGATGTCGGCGCCGCTGACTTCGATGATCTTGCGGATCAGGGAGTAGCCGTTGGAGTGCGGGCCGGAGGAGGGCAGGGCGATCAGGGTGTCGCCGGTGCGCACCTTGGAGCCGTCGATGATCTCGGCCTTTTCCACCACGCCGACGCAGAAGCCGGCCAGGTCGTAGTCCTCGCCTTCGTACATGCCGGGCATCTCGGCGGTCTCGCCGCCCACCAGGGAGCAGCCGGCCAGTTCGCAACCGGCGCCGATGCCGGTGACCACGGTGGCGGCCACGTCGACGTTGAGTTTGCCGGTGGCGTAATAGTCGAGGAAGAACAGCGGTTCGGCGCCGCAGACGACGAGGTCGTTCACGCACATGGCGACCAGGTCCTGGCCGATGCTGTCGTGCTTGTTCAGGTTCAGGGCCAGGCGCAGCTTGGTGCCGACGCCGTCGGTGCCGGACACCAGGACCGGCTGCTTGTAGCCGGCCGGGATCTCGCAGAGGGCGCCGAAGCCGCCCAGGCCGCCCATCACTTCCGGGCGCGCGGTGCGCTTGGCCACGCCTTTGATGCGTTCGACCAGGGCCTCACCAGCGTCGATGTCTACACCGGCGTCCTTGTAGCTCAGGGAGGGTTGCTTGCTCATAAATCCAGGCCTATAGGGGAAATTCGAGGATCGACCGGCAAGTCTGGCTGCCGGTTTGCGAAGGCGCGCGATTTTATCAGGCTTGCCCGGTAGCGGCCATCGGCAGCGGTCGGCCCTGGTGAAAACGCTGGAAAAAATCGCTTGCGTTGCCCCGGAACAGACGGCTGTTTAAGGTATAGCCCTTCGATTGCGGCCTATGCTGCACCTGTTCGCCCCACAGAGATTCCACCATGCGCCTGATCGCTTCCATGTTCCTGCTCTGCCTGTCGTTGCTCGGCCTGCCGGCCCATGCCGAAACGGTCCCCGACTTTTACCAGGTGCGCGAACCCGTTGCTTCGCAGCAGCCGGAGGAGCGCAACCAGGCGCTGGTGCGCGCCCTGGATACCCTGGTGCAGCGCCTTTCCGGCGACCCCAAGGCCGCGCAGAGCCCGGCCCTGGAGGCATTGCGCAAGGACCCGCAGCAACTCGTCAGCCAGTACGGCTACGAAGGGCAGGAACTGGTGGTGGACTTCGACCCGGTCACCACTGAGCGCGCCCTGCGCCAGGCTGGCGTACCCCTGTGGAGCGCCAATCGCCCGGTCATCCTGGCCTGGTGGCTGAACCGCTCCGCCGAGGGTACCAATCTGCTGGGCGACGGTCAGGAAGCGGCCGCGCCCCTGGGCCAGGCCGCGCAAAACCATGGGCTGCCGCTGCGGCTGCCGCTGGCTGACCTCAATGAGCAGTTGCTGGCGACTCCCGAGCAACTGACTTCCGCCACACCCGGCGCCTTGGCCCAGGCCTCCGAACGCTATGGCGCGGACGTCCTGCTGGCGGTGGACGCCAGCGAGGCCGGCGGCAAGTGGCAGGGCAAGTGGAGCCTCTGGATGGGCGACAGCCGCGAGCAGGGCACCCTCGAGGCGGCCGACAGCGCCGCCTTGGCCGACGCGGTGATGACCTCGGTGAGCCAGCGCCTGGCGTCACGCTTCGCGGTGGCGCCTGGCACCGGGCAGACCCTGGCGCTGGAAGTGCAGGGCGCCGACCTGGCCCGTTACGCCGAGTTGTCGCGCCTGCTGGAGCCTTTCGGCGCGCGGCTGGTCAAGGTCGAGGGCGATCGCCTGGAGTACAGCGTGAACGCCAGCCCCGAGCAACTGCGCGCCCAACTGGCCCTGGTGGGTCTGCAGGAGTCGCCGCCGGAGGCCCCGGCGGCGCCGGCTCCGGGCGCTGACCCGCAGGCAACGCCGGCGCCCCAGGTGGTGCCGCGCAACAACCTGCTGCGCTTCCACTGGTAGCGGGCGTACACTGCTGGCCTACCCGTGACGGGGATGCCATGCACCAGTTGCCCAATCTGCTGACCCTGCTGCGCCTGGCACTGGTCCTGCCCATTGCCGGGCTGCTGCTGTCCGACCTATACGCCCAGGCCCTGGCGCTGTTCGTCGTGGCGGGCTGTTCCGACGCCCTGGATGGCTTCCTCGCCAGGCGCTATGGCTGGACCAGCCGTTTCGGCTCGCTCTTCGATCCGCTGGCGGACAAGCTCCTGCTGGTGACCAGCTTCATCTGCCTGAGCATTACCCAAGTGCTGCCGGTCTGGCTGGCCCTGGTGATCTTTCTGCGGGATCTGCTGATCCTGCTGGGTGCCGGGCTGTACCGCATGCTGGCCGGTCCGGCGCAGTTCGCGCCGAGCCGACTGGGCAAGCTGAGTACCTTGCTGCAGATGACCCTGGTGCTGTGCCTGCTGCTGGAATTGAGCCTGGCGCCGGCACTGGCCCCGGTGCGCTGGCCGCTGAGCTGGCTGGTACTGGTGGTGACGCTGTGCAGTGGTGTGCAGTACATCTGGGAATGGGGACGGAAATTCCGCTACGCAAGGATGAGGGCCTGACATGACCGATTCGCGCCGCTGGCTGTGGCTGGGTGGCTTGCTGTTGCTGGGGTGGCTGGTCTATCAGCTGCACCCGGTGCTCTCGCCCTTCCTGGTGGGCATGCTGCTGGCCTACCTGGGCGACCCGCTGGTGGACCGCCTGGAGCGCCTGGGGTTGTCGCGCACCTGGGGCGTGGCCCTGGTGTTCGGCCTGTTCGGACTGATCCTGCTGGCGCTGTTGCTGGTATTGCTGCCCATGCTCGGCCGACAGTTGCTGCGCCTCTATGAAGTGGCGCCGCAGATGCTCGACTGGCTGCAGCAGAGCGCATTGCCCTGGATCCAGGCCAGGCTCGGGCTCCCCGGGGATTTCTGGCGCCTGGACAGGCTCAAGGCGGTGCTCGGCGGCCATCTCGGCCAGACCACCGATATCGCCGGAACCCTGCTGGCCAGCGTCACGGCCTCGGGCCTGGCGCTGATGGGCTGGTTGGGGAACTTCCTGCTGATCCCGGTGGTGGGGTTCTACCTGCTCCGGGACTGGGATCTGATGGTGGCGAAACTGCGTGGCTTGCTGCCGCGCAGCCGCGAGGGCTACGTCGTCGGTCTGGTGGGCGAATGCCATGAGGTGCTGGGTGCCTTCCTGCGTGGCCAGATGCTGGTGATGCTGGCCCTTGGCCTGATCTATGCCGTCGGCCTGATGCTGGTGGGGCTGGACCTGGGCCTGCTGATCGGGCTCCTGGCGGGGCTGGCCAGCATAGTGCCCTATATGGGCTTCGTGGTCGGATTCGGTGCCGCGCTGGTGGCCGCGCTGTTCCAGTTCGGCGGTTTCGAACTCTATCCGCTGATCGGTGTCGTAGCGGTCTTCACCGCCGGCCAGTTGCTCGAGGGTATGCTGCTGACCCCGCTGCTGGTGGGCGATCGTATCGGCCTGCACCCGGTGGCGGTGATCTTTGCGATACTTGCCGGCGGGCAGCTGTTCGGCTTCACCGGCGTGCTGCTGGCCCTGCCCGTGGCGGCGATCATCATGGTTTTGCTGCGCCATGCGCATGATTTCTATAAACTTTCCGATCTTTACGGACAGTCGAGTAGCGGTCCCGACGACCCTCCCAGTACGGCATGACACCGATCCAGCTCCCCCTGAGTGTGCGTCTGCGTGACGACGCCACCTTCGCCAACTTCTATCCCGGCGCCAACGCCGCGGCCCTCGGCTATGTCGAGCGACTGTGCGAGCCCGATGCCGGCTGGACCGAAAGCCTGATCTACCTCTGGGGCGGCGAAGGCGTCGGCCGCAGCCACCTGCTGCAGGCGGCCTGCCTGCGCTTCGAGCAGCGCGACGAGCAGGCCATCTACCTGCCGATGGACGAACTCGTGCACTACGGGCCGGAAGTCTTCGACAACCTGGAGCAATGCGAGCTGGTCTGCCTGGACGACCTGCATGCCCTGGCCGGACGTCCCGAGTGGGAAGAAGGGCTGTTCCACCTGTTCAACCGCCTGCGGGATGCCGGGCGCAAGCTGCTGCTATCGGCCAGCAAGTCGCCCCGCGAGCTGGGGGTGAAACTGCCGGACCTGAAGTCGCGCCTGACCCTGGCGCTGGTGTTCCAGCTGCATTCGCTGTCCGACGAGGACAAGCTGCGCGCGCTGCAGCTACGCGCCTCGCGCCGCGGCCTGCACCTGACCGACGAGGTGGCGCGGTTCATCCTCACCCGCGGTCCGCGCAGCATGAACCTGCTGTTCGACCTGCTGGATATCCTCGACCAGGCTTCGCTGCAGGCCCAGCGCAAGCTGACCATTCCCTTCCTCAAGGAAATCTTCGGCTGGTAGCCTGGACTACGGCTGCCCTTGCGGAGCGGAACCAGGCGGCAGGTATATCCGTAGGGTGGACCACGCTTCATCGGTCCACCATTGGCGTCCAGGTCAGCGCAGGTGGTGGATAGAAACGCGCTATCCACCCTACCCGAATGAAAAAGCCCGGAAATTCCGGGCTTTTTCGTTTCTCCTCGGGAATCATTCCCCGGCCAGCTTGCGGTTGTACTGGAAGCGCCAGCGGGTATAGAGCAGCGCCGCGCAGAACAGCAGCAGGCTGAGCCCCGCCTCCAGCCAGCCGAACAGCGCCCGGGCCGGGTCGATGGCGGCGAGCACGCCCTGGATGAAGTAGAGGTTGACCACGAAGCAGGCCCAGGCGTGGGCACGGGCGTTGCCCATGATGATGCCGGGGGCGAGCAGCACGAGCGGCACCAGCTGGATGCTCAGCACCACCCAGGTGCGCGCACCGTGGAGGTCGGCGAAGAACAGGGTATTGATGCCCAGCAGCAGGGCCAGGGCGAGGAAGCTCGCCAGGCTGACCACGCGGCTGGCGGACATTCGTGGAGCCAGCCAGGCCAGTTCAGGAAGTTGCTTGGGTTTTCTAGCCACGCGGCGTCTCCAGGCGTTGCGCGATCTGCGCCAGGCGTCTGCCCAGGGTGCGGCAAAGGGTGATCTCGTGTTCATCCAGCGGCCGCTTGCCGTCGGCGCCGGCATGGTGGCTGGCGCCATAGGGCGTGCCGCCGCCGCGGGTTTCCAGCAGTGCCGGCTCGCTGTAGGGCAGGCCGACAGCCAGCATGCCATGGTGCAGCAGGGGCAGCAGCATGGAGATCTGGGTGGTTTCCTGGCCGCCGTGCAGGCTGGCCGTGGAGGTGAACACTGCGGCTGGCTTGTCCACCAGTTCGCCGGTCAGCCAGAGGCTGCTGGTGCCGTCGAGGAAATACTTCAGTGGCGCGGCCATGTTGCCGAAGCGGGTCGGGCTGCCCAGGATCAGACCGGCGCAGTGGCGCAGGTCGTCCAGGGTGGCGTAGAGGGCGCCGTCGGCAGGGATGTCCGGGGCCACCGCCTCGCACTCGGTGGATACCGCCGGCACGGTGCGCAGTCGCGCTTCCAGGCCCGCCAGCTCGACACCCCGGGCGATATGCCGGGCCATCTCGGCGGTGGCACCGTGGCGGCTGTAGTAGAGAACCAGGATGTAGGGCGCGCTCAAGGAAGGATCTCCAGCACCTTCTCCGGTGGGCGGCCGACCACGGCCTTGTCGCCGGCGATCAGGATGGGCCGTTCGATCAGCCTGGGGTGGGCGACCATGGCGGCGATGAGTTGTTCTTCGGAGAGGCCGGCATCGTCCAGGTTCAGCGCCTTGTATTCATCCTCGCCGGTACGCAGCAGCTGGCGGGCGGACAGGCCCAGCTTGGCCAGCAGATCGCGCAGTTCGGCGGCGTTGGGCGGGGTTTCCAGGTAGCGCACTATGGTCGGTGCCAGGCCGCGGGCCTCGAGGAGTTCCAGGGCTCCGCGGGACTTGGAGCAACGCGGGTTGTGGTAGAGGGTCAGTTCGGTCATGTCGGGGGTCGCATGGGCTTGGTCGAGGCGGCTATTCTAACCGCGTCGCGGTGTCGTCCTGAACCGTGCGCTGTGATTGCGGTCTGCTGTGCCGGACCGGGTCGATTCGAATCAAGGAGATGGAATGCGCCAACGCCTCACCGACGTCGTCGAATTCTGGCGCTTCCTGCTGCAGCGATTCATTGCCGATCGTGGCACCAACAGCGCCGCAGCCCTGACCTACACCAGCCTGTTCGCCGTAGTACCGATGATGACGGTGACCTTCACCATGCTTTCGGCCATTCCGGCCTTCCAGGGGACCGGCGAGCAGATCCAGAGCTTCATCTTCCGCAATTTCGTACCCTCCACCGGCGAGACCCTGCAGGAATACCTGCGTGGCTTCACGGTGCAGGCACGGCACCTGACCTGGGTCGGCGTCGGCCTGCTGGTGGTGACCGCCTTCATGATGCTGGTGACCATAGAGAAGGCCTTCAACACCATCTGGCGGGTGCGCCAGCCGCGCCGTGGCGTATCCAGCTTCCTGCTCTACTGGGCGATCCTCAGTCTCGGCCCGTTGCTGCTGGGCGCCGGCTTCGCGGTAAGCACCTACATCACTTCGCTGTCGCTGATTTCCGGCCCGGATGCGCTCTATGGCGCCAAGACCCTGCTGGGCGTCATGCCATTGCTGTCCAGCATCGCCGCGTTCACCCTGATCTACGCGGCGGTGCCCAATGCGCGGGTGCCGGTGCGCCATGCCGTGGTGGGGGGCGTCTTCACCGCGCTGCTGTTCGAAGCGGCCAAGGCGCTATTCGGCCTCTATGTCAGCTTCTTCCCCGGTTACCAGTTGATCTACGGCGCCTTCGCCACGGTGCCGCTGTTCCTGCTGTGGATCTACCTGTCCTGGGTCATCGTGCTGTTCGGCGCCGAGTTGGTGTGCAACCTCTCCACCCCCTGGCACTGGCGTCGCCGCGCGCTGCCGCGCCTGCTGGTGCTGCTGGGCATCCTGCGGGTATTCCACGACCGGCAGATGCGCGGCATGCCGGTGCGGCACCTGGATGTGCAGCGCGCCGGCTGGCACCTGCCGGAGGATGAATGGCTGGAGATGCTCGAACTGCTGGAGAGCCAGCACCTGGTCTGCAGGGCCAGCGGCGGTGCCTGGGTACTCTGCCGTGACCTCAGTGGCTACAGCCTCTATCAGCTGCTCAGCCACATGCCCTGGCCGATGCCGAGACTGAACCAGTTGCCTGAGCATCTGGACGAGGAATGGTATCCGCCGCTGCGGGAGGCTTTGCAGCTGCTCCAGCAGGAACAGCAGGCGCTGTTCGGCGGCAGCCTGGCGCAGTGGCTCAAGCCGGGGAACGACTGACGAAATTCGTCAGTCGAGTGCGACCGCAGTGGCCGGGCGGGCTTCCGGGCCCAAGGGGATCGGAAGGTCAGGTTTGGCACGTTTATGGCACTACAGGGAAGGGGTCGTCGAACCGATGGCCGGGGGACGAAGGCAATGGCTACCGCGAAAGACAGATTGATCCACCTGCATGAGCGCGCTCCGCAGCGGGCGCTGGACGGGCTCAACCGGGTTACCGGGCTGAGATTCCGTCACTGGCCGGAGTCCCTGGCGCCGGGAGGGGGGCAGGAGGACGTGGTCGGGCAGGAGTTGCCGCGGGAGACTTGCCGGGCCCTGCCGGGTTGAGGCGCGTCAGGCACGCACCTGCCGCTTGGCGGGTTCCGCCAGCTCCACCGCCTGCACGAAGAGCTCTTCCACCAGCAGTCCCTTGATCGGCACCGCGCAGCGCATGCGGATCTGCATCTGCTCGATCTTCTGCCTGAACGGCAGGCGGGCGACACCGGCCAGCAGTATCTTGCCCTTGGGGTTGAGCCTGCCATGGTCCACTGCCACTTCACGGCGCTGCTCGCCGTCCAGGTAGCTGACCAGCAGGGACACCGGCAGTTCCGTCATGCCCGGCAGGTGCAGCCAGGCCGCCACATTGAAATCCGCCACGCGGCCCTCGAAGGCCGTGAGGGTGGAGCGGGCGACTTCGACGATGCGGGCGGGGACCGGGCCGATCAGGCTGTCTTGCTCGTGCATGGGGCGTCCAGTCTGGAAAGGTACGTTGGTACCGATGATCCGGGATTATAAGCAGTCATTTCCCCACGAACTGTGCGCCTTGGCCGCCGTACTGCGTGATCCGCCTCGCAGTTTGATCGCTCAGGCGAGTTGCAGGGGATAGCGCGCCACCAGCGAGGTGCAGAGGTTGGGTTCGGGCAGTGGCACTACCGCCTGGTTGAGCGCGCTGGCCAGCTGCAGCCAGAGATTCTCTCCCTGGACGAACTGCTGGCCGGGCAGCCAGAGGCCGTGGTGCCAGCCGTTGCCCGGCGCCGGCGTGCTCTGCAGCACGCCGGCGTGGGTTTGTGCGCTGGGGGTGCGGCGCAGCCAGACCGGGCGTGGCAGGCCCTTCAGGTAACGCAGGCCGAGGTGCAGGCCCTCGGCATTCTGGTAGCGCCAGCGCACCAGGGCGAGGACCGGTGTGCTCCAGGTCTGCACCAGCACCAGTTGGCCCACCGGCAGTTGGCTGCCCTGGTCGCCATGGCAGAGCAGGCGGGCGCCGCCGGGGCTGGCGTCGAGCATCTGCGCTTCCGAGCGGCCGGGATGCTGCGCCAGCAGGTCGGCATGGATGGCGGGCAGCCCCACCACCAACTGGCAACTTCCCGATTGCTCGGTGCGCGGATGGCGGCGTTGCTGGCGCCCGAGCCAGTGCTGTCGGACTTTCTCCAGCAGTGCCCGCTCGCCCTCGCTGCGCAGGGGGGCTGGTTCATGCAGCGCGATCAGCAGGGCGCCGAGCTCGAAACGGCGCAGATAGCCACTGGCACCGTCGGGGCGTTGGTCCTGGGGCAGGCAGGGTTGGGATTCGGTCAGGTCGACAGTCGGACTGACGTTCTCGTCATCTTCGTCCCACGGCAGCAGTCGTGCGAGCCCGGCCAGCGGCGCCAGGGCGCCGAACAGCAGAGGGCATTCGCCTTCGCTGAGATGGAAGGGATTGCTCAGGGCCAGGAGCAGCATCTGCTGATAGAGCCCGCGCAGGGTATTGGCCGGTGTGGGGCGGAAGGCCGCGGCCACCGGCTCGTCCAGGCAGCCCTGGTGCTCGCCGATCCAGTACAGCAGGTGGCTGTCGCGCCAGAGTCGTGGGCTGGGCTCCTGATAGAGCTGGTAATTGCGCAGCTGGGTCTGGGCGAGGAAATGCTGGGCCATGTACAGGCACCAGGCCAGGTGGGGGCGCGAGGGGTGGTGGCCCTGGAGAATCTGCAGCAGCAGGCGCTTGAAGCCGCAGGCCAGTTCATCGCAGAACCCGACGAAGAGGTTCGGGGGGAGGGTGCGCTCCTGATAGGCCAGGGAATAGTGGCGGAACTCTTCGCTCACGCTTTGCAGCACGCGTTGCCTTTCGAGTAAGGTCAGGGCGCTACGGTTGAGCCTGAACAAAAGCCCCAGGACCTGCTGCAGGGCACTATCCTGAGTGAGTTGGCGAGCCTCTGCGAGGAGCGCCGGCAGGCTTGCCAGCGGAGTGCCGTTCTCTTCCAGGATGTCCGGCACTTCCAGGCGCAGGGCATCCAGCGTCATGTCAACCCCGCGTACACGAGGACCGAATGCATGGGATTGCGACTCCATTCTGTTGTATGGCTACTCGCGCTGATGGGCGCCGGCCTGCCCCTGGCCGGCTGCTCGGACGACGTCGGCGTCGATCAGCATGGACAGAAGGTAGCGGTTGAGCGCCTCGAAGGCCAGTGGCTGGTGATCAATTACTGGGCTGAGTGGTGCGCGCCGTGCCGCACGGAAATCCCTGAGCTCAATGCCTTCGCCGAGCAGCAGAAGGACAAGGGAGTGAAGGTGCTCGGCGTCAACTTCGACGGCTTGCAGGGTAGCGAGCTCGGCGAGGCCGTCGAGAAGATGGGCATCCGTTTCACCGTGCTGGCGGAGGATCCGTCGAAGCGTTACGAGCTGCCGCGCAGCGAAGCATTGCCTGTCACCTACATCATCGATGCCCAGGGCAAGCTGAGGGAGCGGCTGATGGGCGAGCAGAGCGCGGCGGGTCTGACCGCCAGGCTCGAGGAACTACGCAAGGGGGGGTAGGACCATGGCACGAATCTGTCTGCATGGTTATGTGAGCGGCAAGGTGCAGGGGGTCTATTTCCGCCAGTCGACCCAGGAACAGGCCGACCGCCTGGAGCTGGACGGCTGGGTGCGCAATCTGTCCGATGGACGGGTCGAGGTGCTGGTAGAGGGGGAGGAGGGCGCCGTGCGTGAGCTCGCCGCCTGGTTGGAGCAGGGGCCGGCGGATGCCAGGGTGACCGGGGTGGAGCTGCAGGATCAGCCGTTGCAGGGCATCACCGGTTTCATCGTGCGGCGCTGAAGGGCGGCCCGAGGGAGCTCGACTCCCTCGGCTGGCTCAGTCCGATTCGCCCGGGTCCGCCGCCAGGCGTCCGGCATCCTTCATCAGCGACTGGAGAAGTTCCTGCTGTAGCTCCGGATCGTTGCGGGTCAGTTCGATCAGGCTCTGCTCCAGCTCGCTGGCCTCTTCTTCCAGACCCAGTTCCGACAGGCGCTTGACCCGATGAACCCATTGCGGGACTTCGTCGTCCTCGAGGTCCTCGAAGATCAGCCCGTGGGCTTCCAGCAGCTTGCCGCGCAGTGAATGGCTGATGCCCAGGGAGGCGTCGGCGCGGGCGGTGTCCAGCGGGTCCTCGACGCTCAGCTGGAGCTGGCCTATGCGGCTGATGTCCTGATCGGCGAAAGGGCCTTCCAGCAGGTTCAGGCGCAGGATGCCGTTGCGGTCGGTGAGCAGTTCGTGGGTCTTGCTGCCGGCCCTGACCAGCACCGGGCGTTCCGCCCAGGGCAGGCTGGAGTACTCCATGCGCTTGTCCAGTTGCTGCTCGTCGATGCTGGCCAGGTTCTGCTCGGAACGGCCGTTGGACTCGACGTTCATCGCCGGGTTTAGGCCGGCGAATCCGTAGCTGATCCAGTCCTTGGTGGCCGTATCCGGCAGGCTGCCGAGCAGCACCACGTTGAGCACGTTGGCGCCGACGCCGGCGACCACCGCTACCGCGCCCAGCGGGACTTCATAGAGTTCCCGCCAGGGCTGGTAGGGGGTGTAGCGGTCATAGTGGCGGCTGACTTCGAACTCGGTGACTTCGAAGGTCTTCTGCTCGTTGATGCGGATGCGTCGTTGCGGCAGCTCCAGCACCTGGGGCTCACCCACTTCGATCTGCAGGCTGTGGTTGAGCAGTTTGCGCTCGACGCGCTCCTCGTGTTCGCTGCGCTGCGGCAAGTGATTCGCGCAGCCGCTGACGAAGAAGGCGCCGCACAAGGCGGCGCCGGCGAGGCGATGGGAACTACGCTTGGACATTTTCTCGATCAGCGATTCACGCGGGCGGTAATGAAGGAGAGCACCTCGGCAACCGGCACGGCCTGGCTGTCGGATTCACGGCGGCTCTTGTATTCCAGGTTGCCTTCGGTCAGGCCGCGCTCGCTCACCACGATGCGGTGCGGAATGCCGATCAGCTCCATGTCGGCGAATTTGACGCCGGGGCTGGTCTTCTTGTCACGGTCGTCCAGCAGGACATCGACGCCTGCTGCGCGCAGTTCGGCGTAGAGCTTGTCGGTGGCTTCCTTGACGGCCGGGGTCTCGTACTTGAGCGGGACCAGGGCGATCTGGAAGGGGGCCAGGGCCTCCGGCCAGAGGATGCCGCGCTCGTCGTAGTTCTGCTCGATGGCGGCCGCCACCACGCGGGACACGCCGATGCCGTAGCAGCCCATGATCAGGGTCACGGGTTTGCCCTGTTCGCTCAGCACGTTCAGCTTCATGGCTTCGCTGTACTTGGTGCCCAGCTGGAAGATGTGGCCCACTTCGATGCCGCGCTTGATCACCAGGGTGCCCTTGCCGTCCGGGCTCGGGTCGCCGACCACCACATTGCGCAGGTCCGCGACTTCCGGCAGCGCCAGGTCACGCTCCCAGTTCACGCCGAAGTAGTGCTTGTCGTCGATGTTGGCGCCGATGGCGAAGTCGCTCATCAGGGCCACGGAGCGGTCCACCACGCAAGGCAGCGGCAGATTCAGCGGGCCGAGGGAGCCGGCGCCGGCACCGATGGCCTGGCGCAGTTCGGCTTCGCTGGCGAATACCAGCGGGCTGGCGACCTGGGGCAGGTTGGCAGCCTTGATCTCGTTCAGCTCGTGGTCGCCGCGGACGATCAGGGCGATCAGGGTGCCTTCCTCGGCGCCATGCACCACCAGGGTCTTGATGGTCTTCTCGATCGGCAGGCCGAAGTTTTCCACCAGGTCGGCGATGGTCTTGGTGTTCGGGGTGTCGACCAGTTCCAGCGCCTGGGTCGGTGCGGGACGCTCGGTCTCGCGGGGCAGGGCTTCGGCCTTTTCGACGTTGGCGGCGTAGTCGGAGCTGTCGCTGAAGGCGATGTCGTCTTCACCGGACTCGGCCAGCACATGGAATTCGTGGGAGCCGGTGCCACCGATGGAACCGGTGTCGGCCAGCACGGGACGGAAGTCCAGGCCCAGGCGGCTGAACACGTTGCAGTAGGCCTGGTGCATGCGGTCGTAGGTTTCCTGCAGCGATTCCTGGTTCATATGGAAGGAGTAGGCATCCTTCATGATGAACTCGCGGCCGCGCATCAGGCCGAAGCGCGGACGGATCTCGTCACGGAACTTGGTCTGGATCTGGTAGAAGTTGATCGGCAGCTGCTTGTAGCTGTTCAGCTCGTTGCGCGCCAGGTCGGTGATGACTTCTTCGTGGGTCGGGCCGACGCAGAATTCACGCTCATGACGGTCGTGCAGGCGCAGCAGCTCGGGGCCGTACTGCTCCCAGCGGCCGGATTCCTGCCAGAGTTCGGCGGGCTGCACGGCGGGCATCAGCACTTCCAGCGCACCGGCGGCATTCATCTCTTCGCGGACCACCGTCTCGACCTTGCGCAGCACCCGCAGGCCCATTGGCAGCCAGGTGTAGAGACCGGAGGCGAGCTTGCGGATCATGCCGGCGCGCAGCAGCAGCTGGTGGCTGATCACCACGGCATCGGCGGGGGTTTCCTTGAGGGTGGAGAGCAGGAACTGACTGGTACGCATGTTTGGCCGTTTTGTCGGTTGCGATGGGTTTGAATGGCTCGGCATTGTACGGCCCTGATCAAGTTGCGTACAGGATTGCGGTCCGGTTGACGGAGGAGGGCGAGATGGCGGCACTGACGGCGGAGCAGGTGGAGGCGTTGATACGCGGCGGCGTGCCCATGGCCGAGGACATTGACCTGCGTATCGAGCGGCTGGATGCGGATGCTGCCCTGGCGCGGGTACCCTTCCAGTCCAAACTGGTGCGGCCGGGGGGCACTCTGTCCGGCCCGACCATCATGGCCCTGGCCGATGCGGCAATGTATGCGGTAGTGCTGGGACGACTGGGGAAAGTTGAAATGGCGGTGACGTCCAACTTGAACATCAACTTCCTGTCAAGACCCAGGCCGGTGGATCTATTTGCCGAGGCACGGATACTTAAACTTGGTCGGCGTCAAGCAGTTTGTGAAGTATCCCTCTATTCACTGGGCGGGGAAGATGATCTTGTCGCTCATGTGACCGGCACTTATGCATTGCCACTGGGTGACTAAGTCGCGGATATGGGTTTGATTAAAATTCGTTCAGCCTGGTGATGTCCGTCGATTGGAATTCACTCGGTCCGCTGATTAAAAAATCGCCAATGAATTGATCAAGGTTTGAACAGTTCGAGCAAAAAGAAACCCGGCCTAGGCCGGGTTTCCTTTATCACATTGCTGTACGCGAGGGATATTACAGAATATCCAGCGGGTACTCGGTGATCACGCGAACTTCGTCGTTGGCGGTGCCGCCAGCGGAGCCGAAGAAGGCCATGTCGCTGTTGGCGCGCCAGGAGGCGTGGCGAATGCGGATGGACAGGTCTTTGGCGGCGCCTTCCTGAACCACGTACTTGGCCTCGATGTCGCGTTCCCATTCCTTGCCGTCTTCGCCGATCGCGCCAGCGAAGGCGCCGTTCGGGTCGGCCTTGGTGCCGTCGACGTCGTCGCCGGTGATGTAGCGAGCCATGAAGCTCAGGCCGGGCACGCCGTACTCAGCCATGTTCAGGTCGTAGCGAACCTGGATGGACTTCTCGTTCGGGCCGTTGAAGTCGGAGTACTGGACGGAGTTGGCCAGGAAGATGGAGTCGCCGGAGTTCTGGCCGTCCATCGAGATGTAGTCGAAGGGCTCGTCGCCGTTCACCTTCTGGTAGGCCAGGGTGAGCTTGTGGGCGCCGATGGAGTAGGCGGCGGCAGCGGACCAGGCGGTGCTGTCGAGATCGCCAGCCAGGGCCTTGCCTTCGTCCAGGGTGCGGTAGGCGTTGAAGTCCAGGTTCAGGGCCTGGCTGTCGCTGAACGGGAAGTTAAGGTTCAGGTTGCCGTAGTACTGGCGCCAGATGTCTTCCAGCTCGGAGCCGTACAGGCTGGCGCTGACGTTGTCGGTGAAGGCGTAGGAACCGCCTACGTAGTCAGCGGTGTCGCTGGCGATACCGGTGTAGGTGGTGGTGATTTCGCCGTGGCGGTTGGTGGAGGCGCTGCCGTCACGAATGGAGGTGAAGTGGCCGGCGTCGATGTTCAGGCCTTCGATCTCGCTGCTGGTCAGCTGGAAGCCTTCAGCGGAGCCCGGGAACAGGCGAGCGGTGCCGGTGGCGAATACCGGAGCGGTCGGGAACAGGTTGCCGTACTTCAGCTGGGTGTTGGAGAGCTGCGCTTTGACGGCGCCGCCAGCGTAGGAGTAATCGTCTTGGGAACGGCCGTCGGAGCCGGTCGGGAGCAGGCCGGTACCGTTGGTGCCATTGCCGCTGTCCAGTTTCAGACCCAGCATGCCGTGGGCGTCAACACCGAAACCAACGGTGCCCTGGGTATAGCCGGACTCGTAAATGGCGCTGATGCCATGGGCCCATTCTTTACGGTAGTTCTGGTTGGGGGCTTCGTTGTTGCGGAAGTCACGGTAGAAGAAGAAGTTCTTGTTCAGCAGGGTCAGGTTGCTGTCTTCTACGAAGCCCTTGGACTCTTCCTGGGCGCTGGCGAATGCCAACTGCATGCTACCGGCGGTCACGGCCAGAGCCAGTGCGCTCCACTTCATCACTTGCATTGTGATTGCTCCTTTGGTTTTGAAGATTCTCGCCGCTTTCTTATTCAATGGAAGGCGGTTCTTTCTTTTTGTGTCGGCGCTAACTTATAGCACGGCGACAATAATGGCGATAGTTGAAACCTGGTCCTTACGATTTCTTCACAGTGCTGTCGCAAATCGAGAAGAGCTGTGTCGCATATCTATAGGTTCCGCCTTGCATCCCTTCTTCCCCTATGTATCCGAGGCACTTTGCGGGTGGGTGTCCATTGGATTTATTCCCGATCCCGTCTGTGACCTGGCTGCTGCCAAGCAACAAACGTGCACAAACCAGGGGTGTCGACGCGAAAAATGGCCTTTGCCTTGTGGTGTGGTCGTTCCAGGGTGGCGAAGCCCCGATGCCTGCATGGTCGATGAGGGGAATGCGCTGCCCTGAAATGAGGCATCCAGCGCGCCGGGCGGCTCTTGACAGTCAGTGCCGGGAAAGCGTGAAGGTGGCGCGAGCCGGCGTCCTGAGCGGAAGGCCGTAACTCCTGGTGTTGCCAGCGGTAACGAAATGCGAGGGCTGCGCTGATCTGGTGCGTGCGGTAACGCTGCCTGTCCGGCCTTCCTTATATATAGCTGGTGCGCCGCGACGAGTTTCACTCGAGCGATGGCTTGGCTATGCTGCGCGGCCTCGTCTCCGCCGCCCGGCACTGGGCTGGTGAATGGGGCGGGGGTTAAGCTCAGTTATCCTCAAGTCGAACAGGAGAGGTCAGTATGTTCACCCTGGACCCGAGACTTCAGCAGGACACCCTGCCGATTGGTGATTTCCCCCTGTGCCGGCTGTTGTTGATGAACGATGCGCAATATCCCTGGTTCATCCTGGTGCCGCGCCGTGAGGAGGTCGCCGAGTTGTTCCAGCTCGGCGACGAAGACCAGCGCCAACTCTGGCAGGAAACCAGCTTTCTGGCCGAAACCCTCAAGGATGCCTTCGGCGCCGACAAGATGAATGTCGCCACCCTGGGTAACCTGGTCAGCCAGTTGCACATGCATGTGATTATCCGGCGCCGCGATGACGCGGCCTGGCCGGCGCCGGTCTGGGGCCGGCACCCGGCGGTGCCCTACTCGGCGGAGCAGGTCGCTGCTATCCGGTCCAGGCTGCGCCTGGTGTTGGCCGACGATTTCCGCTTCGTGGAGGATTGAACATGAGCCTGGAAATGCGCATTGCCGACCTGGAGAGCCGCCTGGCCTTCCAGGATGACACCATCCAGACCCTCAACGATGTGCTGGTGGAGCAGCAGCGGGTGGTGGAACGCTTGCAGCTGCAACTGGCGGCCCTGGCCAAGCGCCAGGAGGAGTTGCTCAGCCAGTTCGGGCCGGGCGAGGATGAAGCGCCGCCCCCCCATTACTGATCGCCCATGAAAAAGCCCGCCGATTCAGGCGGGCTTTTTCATGGGCGGTGCTCAGCGCCTGCTGGGGAGCGCGGCGATCACGTCTTCGGCCTGCAGGCCCTTGTCCCGCTGGATCACCGAGAACTCCACGCGCTGTCCCTCGATGAGCACACGGTGACCTTCGCCGCGGATGGCGCGAAAGTGCACGAAGATGTCATCCCCCGAGTCGCGGGAGATGAAGCCGAAGCCCTTGGACGTGTTGAACCACTTCACCGTGCCGGTTTCGCGATTGGACATGTCCTGGGGCAGGGGAGCTGCCTGGGTGACCTTGCGCAGGTTGATGGCCAGGTGCAGCGCCACGGCCAGGATCACGGCGAGGATGCTGGCCAGGATCGCCGGCTGCTCGCCGATCGACGGCAGCGGGGCGAGGAGGACCAGAGTCTGCAGGATCACCGCCAGCACCAGCAGGGCGGAAACGAGGGTCTGCAGCTGGTTGTGCATGCCCTTGGCCCAGGCCGGCACCACCGGTGCCAGCAGCAGGTTGAGCAGGCCGCAGAAAGCGAGGTAAAGCGCATCGGGCTGTTGCAGGTAGGGCAGGGTTTCAACGCGCAGGCTTGGAATGAAGGACAGAAGCAATGCGGCAGCCCCCGTCAACAGATGGACGATTTTCAGTATGTTCAATGGATTCACCTTGGAAACGGAATCTCTTACGGAAGAGCCGGGCCGCGCGGGATGAAAAGGGCGCAGGCATCGGCCTATGCCGCATGACCCCGGGATCGGCATGCGGCACGGGCTGTATTTAACAGCAAAGGGCAGGGCTACTCAAATCAAGCGCTTAGCAGAGGTTCCGAGGCTGGCGGATGCACCTGGTTGCGGCCATTCCGCTTGGCCTGGTAGAGGGCGTCGTCGGCGCGGGTAATGAAGCTTTCGAGGCTATCGCCGGGTTCTGCCAGGGCAAGACCGAAGCTGGCGGTGATGGTGTCGAGGACCTGGTCGGTACGGCGGACCTTGACGCGTAGTGCCTGGACCTTGCCGCGCAGTTGCTCGGCGAAGCGCCGGGCGCTATCCAGGTCCCGGCAATCGCGCAGCAGCACGCAGAACTCCTCGCCGCCATAGCGGCCTGCCATGGCGCGCGCCGGCAGCAGTTCGCGCAGCAATTGGCCGACGTGCTGGAGTACGCGGTCGCCCAGCGGGTGGCCGAACTGGTCGTTGAACTGCTTGAAATGGTCGATATCCAGCATCACCAGGGCCAGACCTTCCTGGCCATTCTTCAGGGACTGATCCAGCAGGCGGGTGAAGGCCTGGCGATTGAATACCTGGGTCAGGCCATCCAGGGTGGCGGCCAGTTGCGCGCGTTCCAGCTGGTTGCGCAGATGCTGGATTTCCGATTGCGCGGCGTGCAGGCGGTAGAGGAACTGCTGCTGCTGCTCCTGCATCAGCTGGGTGCTTTCCTGGAGGTGGCTGAGCACGCCGGGCAGGTCGTCGATGATGGGTTCGTGCAGGGCGGCCAGGCCGCTCGCCAGGCTGCTCTGATAGGCCTGGCTGCCGGTCACGCTGCGGCTGACGTCGCTTTCGATGTCATCCACCAGTTCGATGACCTGCTGCTGGCCCTGGCGCGCCTCTTCCAGTTCGCCGCGGATGATGTAGTCACGGAACAGCTTGATCGCCGACTCCGGCGGGAAGACGTCGAAATCCTGGGTGATCTTGTCGAGGCGACGGTTGAGGTCGGGTTCCAGCCCTTTGCTGTAGGTGTACCAGAGGGCGTAATGCACCGGGTTCGGCGGAATCGAATGGCGCACCATGAGGGGGACGGCCTGTTTCAGCAGGTCAGCGGCCTCACGGGTTTCTTCGGGGAATAGCTCAAGCAGCGACGGCGGTTTCGGAGGCTGGCTCATGCACTTCACTGTGACGAGATGTCGAATTGCCAGAGCATAGAACAGGCGGGCTGCGGCGCCTAGCGAAAGGCCCGGTTTCCCGGGCCTTTTTGATCGGCCTGCAGGTCAGGCGGCGAGGAGGCTGCGGAGCATCCAGGCGGTCTTTTCGTGGACCTGCATGCGTTGGGTCAGCAGGTCGGCGGTGGGCTCGTCGCTGACCTTGTCCAGCAGCGGGAAGATGCCGCGGGCGGTGCGTACTACGGCCTCCTGGCCCTGCACCAGTTGCTTGATCATGTCCTGTGCGCTGGGTACGCCTTCCTCTTCCTTGATGGAGGAGAGGCGGGCATAGGCGGCGTAGGTACCGGGTGCCGGGAAGCCCAGGGCGCGGATGCGTTCGGCGATGGCGTCGACCGCCAGGGCCAGCTCGTTGTACTGGCCTTCGAACATCAGGTGCAGGGTGTTGAACATCGGCCCGGTGACGTTCCAGTGGAAGTTGTGGGTCTTGAGGTAGAGGGTGTAGGTGTCGGCCAGCAGGCGGGACAGGCCCTCGGCGATGGCGGCGCGATCCTGTTCGGCGATTCCGATGTTGATTTCCATACCAGTTCTCCTCTCGGTAGCTTGTGGCCCGGAGCGGGCCCGTGATGGACGAAGCCTAGCACGGGGCCTGTGGGGGGCGGTCTTGCCTTCTGTCAATGGAAGCGATCGTTAGAAGTCATTGGTGCGGGCCGGGTTCAAGTCTTTTTCAGCAGTTTGCCCAGCAGTCGCGGGTAATTGGCGGGCAGCAGGCGTTGCAGGTGGTCGAGGAAACGGGCGTCGGCACCGACCATGATCCGCGGCTGGTCGGCCAGGATGCCGCGGATGATGATTTGCGCCGCCTGCTCCGCGGAGGTCCGAGCCAGCCTGTCGAAACGCTCTGCCGCCCGGGCGGCGTCGCTCTTGCCATCGACGCCCTGGTAGAAACGTGCCGAGCGGGCGATATTGGTGCGGATGCCGCCGGGATGGACACAGCTGACCTTGATGGGGGTGAGGCAGAGCTCCTGGCGCAGCGCTTCGGTGAAGCCGCGCACTGCGAACTTGCTGGCGTTGTAGGCGCCCTGGGTGGGGACGCTGACGATGCCGAAGATGCTCGACAGGTTGACGATATGCCCTTCTCCCTGGGCCAGGAGATGGGGAAGGAAGGCCTTGGTGCCATGCACCACGCCCCAGAAATTGACGCCCATCAGCCATTCGAAGTCGTCGTAGCGCAGCTCGGCAATGGTCTGGGATACCGCCACGCCGGCGTTGTTGATCACCAGGTGGGCGCTGCCGTGATCGGCGAGTACCTGGTTGGCGAAGGCGTGCACGGCGTCACGGTCGGCGACGTCCAGGGCGTGGGTGGAAACCTGCAGGCCGTCGCAGCGCAAGGGGGCTGCGGTGGCTTCGAGGCCGTCGGCGTCGATGTCGGCGAGGGCGAGGTGGCAGCCCTGGGCGGCGAGCTGATTGGCCAGTGCCCGGCCGATGCCGGAGCCGGCCCCCGTGATGACCGCGACCTTCCCTGCAAGCGGTTGCATCTTCACTCCTTGTAAGCTTCGCGTCCGTCCGTCGGGCGAGTGCTGGCGAGCTTAGTCACTGCCGGCGGGCGCGGCAAGCGACGTGGCGCCAGTTTGCACGGCCTGGAGGCGCCGGGTGGGCGGCTGCGTTTTGTCAATATTCGCTATATAATTCCGCCCTTTGCCGCGAACCCCGGCCTGTCCGGCAGGGGGTTGCACCTCCGCCGGATGCTCCGCCGCCCCCGGGTGGGCGGACGAATTCACGACTCAAGAGAAGCGAAACACGACCATGATGCGCAGCCACTATTGCGGCCAACTGAACGAGAGCCTGGACGGCCAGGAAGTCACCCTCTGCGGTTGGGTACACCGCCGCCGTGACCACGGCGGGGTCATTTTCCTCGATATCCGTGACCGCGAAGGCCTGGCCCAGGTGGTGTTCGACCCGGATCGCGAAGAAACCTTCGCCCGTGCCGACCGCGTGCGCAGCGAATTCGTGGTCAAGATCACCGGCAAGGTGCGCCTGCGCCCGGCCGGTGCGGTCAACCCGAACATGGCATCCGGTGCCATCGAGGTGCTGGGCTACGAGCTGGAAGTGCTGAACCAGGCCGAGACTCCGCCGTTCCCGCTGGACGAATATTCCGACGTGGGCGAGGAAACCCGTCTGCGCTACCGCTTCATCGACCTGCGTCGCCCGGAAATGGCTGCCAAGCTGAAGCTGCGCTCCAGCATCACCAGCAGCATCCGCCGCTACCTGGACGAGAATGGCTTCCTCGACGTCGAGACGCCGATCCTGACCCGCGCCACCCCGGAAGGCGCCCGCGACTACCTGGTGCCGAGCCGCACCCATCCCGGCAACTTCTTCGCCCTGCCGCAATCGCCCCAGCTGTTCAAGCAGCTGCTGATGGTGGCCGGCTTCGACCGCTACTACCAGATCGCCAAGTGCTTCCGCGACGAAGACCTGCGTGCCGACCGCCAGCCGGAATTCACCCAGATCGACATCGAGACCAGCTTCCTCGACGAGAGCGACATCATCGGCATCACCGAGAACATGATTCGCAAGCTGTTCAAGGAAGTGCTGGACGTCGAGTTCGGCGAATTCCCGCACATGCCCTTCGAAGAGGCCATGCGCCGCTATGGCTCCGACAAGCCCGACCTGCGGATCCCGCTGGAATTGGTGGACGTCGCCGACCAGCTGCAGGCCGTTGAATTCAAGGTGTTCTCCGGCCCGGCCAACGATCCGAAAGGCCGCGTCGCCGCCCTGCGTGTGCCGGGTGCCGCGAGCATGCCGCGCAGCCAGATCGACGACTACACCAAGTTCGTCGGCATCTATGGCGCCAAGGGCCTGGCCTACATCAAGGTCAACGAGCGCGCCAAGGGTGTGGAAGGCCTGCAGTCGCCGATCGTCAAGTTCATTCCTGAAGAGAACCTCAACGTGATCCTCGATCGCGTGGGCGCGGTCGACGGCGACATCGTGTTCTTCGGTGCCGACAAGTTCAAAGTGGTGTGCGACGCCCTGGGCGCCCTGCGCATCAAGATCGGCCACGACCTCAAGCTGCTCACCTGCGAATGGGCGCCGATGTGGGTGGTGGACTTCCCGATGTTCGAAGAGAACGACGATGGCGGCCTGACTTCGCTGCACCATCCCTTCACCTCGCCCAAGTGCAGCCCGGAAGAGCTGGAGGCCAACCCGGCCGCGGCCCTGTCCCGCGCCTACGACATGGTGCTGAACGGCACCGAGCTGGGCGGCGGTTCCATCCGTATCCATGACAAGGCCATGCAGCAGGCGGTATTCCGCGTGCTCGGCATCAGCGAGGAAGAGCAGGAAGAGAAGTTCGGCTTCCTCCTCGACGCCCTGAAGTACGGCGCTCCGCCCCATGGTGGCCTGGCCTTCGGCCTGGATCGCCTGGTGATGCTGATGACCGGCGCCGCGTCGATCCGCGAAGTGATCGCCTTCCCGAAAACCCAGAGTGCGGCCTGCGTCATGACCCAGGCTCCGGGGGCCGTGGATGCCAAGGCCCTGCGCGAGCTGAATATCCGCCTGCGCGAGCAGGCCAAGGTCGAGTAAGTAGAGAACCAACCCTGGACGGCGCCACAGGGCGCCGTCCGTTCAGAGAGTACGGAGTGAGTTATGGCTGGTCATTCCAAATGGGCCAACATCAAGCACCGCAAGGAGCGTCAGGACGCCAAGCGCGGCAAGATCTTCACCAAGCTCATCCGTGAGCTGACCGTGGCCGCCAAGCACGGCGGCGGCAACCCTGCGGACAACCCGCGTCTGCGCCTGGCCGTGGACAAGGCGCTGACCGCGAACATGACCCGCGACACCATCGATCGCGCCATCGCCCGTGGCGCCGGCTCCAACGATGCCGACAACATGGTCGAGCTGAGCTATGAAGGGTATGCCCCGAGCGGCGTGGCCATCATCGTCGAAGCCATGACCGACAACCGCAACCGCACCGCGGCCGAAGTGCGCCATGCCTTCAGCAAATGCGGCGGCAACCTGGGCACCGACGGCTCGGTGGCCTACATGTTCGACCGCAAGGGCCAGATCAGCTACGCCCCTGGCGTGAATGAAGAAGCCTTGATGGAAGCGGCACTGGAAGCCGGTGCCGACGACGTCGTGGCCGAGGAAGACGGTTCCGTCGAGGTCTACACCACCTTCGCCGACTTCCTCTCGGTGAACGAGGCCCTGACCGCCGCCGGTTTCAAGGGTGACGAGGCCGAGGTGGCGATGATCCCGTCCATCACCGCGCCCATCACCGACCTGGAAACCGCGCAGAAGGTCATGAAGCTGATCGACATGCTGGAAGACCTGGACGACGTCCAGAACGTCTACCACAACGCCGAGATCCCTGACGAGATCATGGAGCAGCTCGGCTGAGTGCTGGCGTGATCGCGAAGCCGGAAGTCGCCCCGCGCGCTTCCGGCTTTTTTGTTGGTGGACGGGTCCGTATACTCGCGGCTGGATAAATAGACAGTGTGTCGGCCTCGGTCGGCCCATGGAGTTTGCGGCGGCATGACCCTGATTCTTGGTATCGACCCCGGTTCGCGGATCACCGGCTACGGCGTGGTCCGGGATACCGGGCGCGGCTGCGAATACATCGCCTCGGGCTGCATCCGCACCGGTGCCGGCGAGCTGCATGAGCGCCTGCAGATCGTCTTCCGTGGCGTGGGCGAGGTGATCCGCACCTACGGTCCGGTGACCATGGGCATCGAGCAGGTGTTCATGGCGCGCAATGCCGATTCCGCGCTCAAGCTGGGCCAGGCCCGTGGCGCGGCCATAGTCGCGGCGGCGGAAGCCGGCCTGGAGATCGCCGAGTACACCGCCAGCCAGGTCAAGCAGGCTATCGCCGGTACCGGCGGCGCCGACAAGCAGCAGGTGCAGATGATGGTCATGCACCTGCTCAAGCTGGTGCAGAAGCCGCAGATCGATGCCTCTGATGCCCTGGCCATCGCCCTGTGTCATGCACACCACCGACAGAGCCTGATACCCCACGGGCTGGCGACCGCCAAGCGGCGGGGCGGCCGGCTTCGTTTGTAACCCTTTCAAAGGACGCACTTCGTGATTGGACGCCTGCGCGGCAACCTGGCGGAAAAGCAACCGCCGCACCTGATCCTCGATGTCAACGGCGTGGGCTACGAGCTGGAAGTGCCCATGACCACGCTCTATCGCCTGCCTTCGGTCGGCGAGCCCGTCACCCTGCACACCCACCTGGTGGTGCGCGAGGATGCCCAACTGCTCTACGGCTTCTGGGACAAGCGCGACCGCGAGCTGTTCCGCGAACTGATCCGCCTCAATGGCGTCGGCCCCAAGCTGGCCCTGGCACTGATGTCCGGCCTGGAAGTGGACGAACTGGTGCGCTGCGTGCAGGCCCAGGACACCTCCACCCTGGTGAAGATCCCGGGCGTCGGCAAGAAGACCGCCGAGCGCCTGCTGGTGGAGCTCAAGGACCGCTTCAAGGCCTGGGAGACCATGCCGGCCATCGCCACCCTGGTGGTCGAACCCCGCGTCGGCGTGGCAGTCTCCAGTGCTGAAAACGACGCCCTGAGTGCGCTGATCGCCCTCGGCTTCAAGCCCCAGGAAGCCAGCCGGGCGGTGTCCGCCATCAAGGAAGACGGGCTGTCCAGCGAAGATATGATCCGTCGTGCCCTGAAAGGAATGGTGTAAACCCCCATGATCGAAGCCGACCGCCTGATCACCGCCAGCAGCCGCGACCGCGACGAGCAACTGGACCGAGCCATTCGCCCGCTCAAGCTGGCCGACTATATCGGCCAGCCGGTGGTGCGCGAGCAGATGGAACTGTTCATCCAGGCGGCCAGGGGGCGCAGCGAGGCCCTCGACCATACCCTGATCTTCGGCCCGCCCGGCCTGGGCAAGACCACCCTGGCCAACATCATCGCCAGCGAGATGGGCGTGGCCATCAAAAGCACCTCCGGCCCGGTGCTGGAGCGTCCGGGCGACCTGGCGGCGCTGCTTACCAACCTGGAAGCCGGCGATGTGCTCTTCGTCGACGAGATCCATCGTCTTTCGCCCATCGTGGAAGAGGTACTCTATCCGGCGATGGAGGACTTCCAGCTCGACATCATGATCGGCGAGGGGCCGGCGGCGCGCTCCATCAAGCTCGACCTGCCGCCCTTCACCCTGGTCGGCGCCACCACCCGCGCCGGCATGCTCACCAACCCGCTGCGCGACCGCTTCGGCATCGTCCAGCGCCTGGAGTTCTACAGCACCCAGGACCTGACCACCATCGTCAGCCGCTCGGCCGGCATCCTCGGCCTGCATATCGAGCCCGAGGGCGCCTTCGAGATCGCCCGTCGCGCCCGTGGCACGCCGCGTATCGCCAACCGTCTGCTGCGGCGGGTGCGGGATTTCGCCGAGGTGCGTGCCCAGGGGCAGATCACCCGTCCCATCGCCGACCAGGCGCTGAACCTGCTGGACGTCGACGAGCGTGGTTTCGACCACCAGGACCGGCGTCTACTGCTGACCATGATCGACAAGTTCGATGGCGGCCCGGTGGGCATCGACAACCTGGCGGCGGCCATCAGCGAAGAACGCCACACGATCGAGGATGTGCTCGAGCCCTACCTGATCCAGCAGGGCTACATCATGCGCACGCCGCGGGGGAGGGTAGTGACCCGGCATGCTTACCTGCACTTCGGCCTGAACCTGCCCAAGCGCATGGCGGAAAGCCCCGCTGTCGATTTGTTCGGCTCGGGTGACGAATAGCCACTTCCGTGGTCGAAGCGCTCGGCAGCAACAGGTCGATGAAAAAACAGTTGCCCCACCGGATTGGCAACCTTAGGAGTAAGCACTAGAGTATGCGCGCGCAAAATGGGGCCCAGCCTTTCCAGCATCGTTGTCGCGTCTATTACGAGGACACCGATGCCGGCGGCATCGTCTACTACGTCAATTACCTCAAGTTCATGGAGCGGGCTCGAACCGAGCGTCTGCGAAGCCTGGGCTTTGCCCAGTCCGAGCTGGCCGGAGAGAACCTGCTGTTCGTCGTTCATTCGGCCGAAGCGCGCTACCTGGCGCCGGCGAAGCTGGACGACGAGCTGAACGTCAGTGCCGAGGTGATGGAGTTGAACCGTGCCAGCCTGCGTTTTCGTCAACAGGTCAGGCGCGCCGCCGATGACGCATTGCTATGCGAAGGGCAGTTCCTGATTGCCTGTGTACGTGCCGACAGTTTGAAACCCCGGGCGATCCCCGAAGCGCTGCGTGAAGCCTTCGCCGCCGACCCGGGTCTATTCCCAGCAGGAGATTAAGCGTGGAAGCCAACGTCGTCGACCATACCTCCATGTGGAGCCTGATCAGCAACGCCAGTATCGTGGTGCAGCTGGTCATGCTGACCCTGGTGGCCGCCTCGGTCACCTCCTGGATCATGATCTTCCAGCGCAGCAACATGCTGCGTGCCGCCAAGAAGTCCCTGGAGACTTTCGAAGAGCGCTTCTGGTCCGGCATCGACCTGTCCAAGCTGTACCGCCAGGCCGGCAGCAATCCGGACCCGGACTGCGGTGTCGAGCAGATCTTCCGTGCCGGTTTCAAGGAATTCTCCCGTCTGCGCCAGCAGGCCGGCGTCGACCCGGACGCGGTGATGGAAGGCGTGGCCCGTGCCATGCGCGTAGCCATCTCCCGTGAAGAAGAAAAACTCGAACAGAGCCTGCCGTTCCTCGCCACTGTGGGTTCCACCAGTCCGTACATCGGCCTGTTCGGCACCGTCTGGGGCATCATGAACTCCTTCCGTGGCCTGGCCCAGGTGCAGCAGGCGACCCTGGCCACCGTGGCCCCCGGCATCGCCGAGGCGCTGATCGCCACCGCCATCGGCCTGTTCGCCGCGATCCCGGCCGTCATCGCCTACAACCGCTTCGCCGCCCGCGGCGAAACCCTGGTCGGTCGCTACTACACCTTCGCCGACGAGTTCCAGGCCATCCTGCACCGCAAGGTGCACACCAGCGACGAGTAAGCCGCCGGGACCCTGAGAGGAAAGGTTTCAAGCCATGGCCAGAATCCGCCACAAACGCAAACCGGTCGCCGAGATGAACGTCGTGCCCTACATCGACGTCATGCTCGTGCTGCTGGTGATCTTCATGGTCACCGCGCCCATGCTCAACCAGGGCGTCAAGGTCGACCTGCCGAAGGTCTCCAGCGAGGCCCTGCCGCAGGACAACAACGCCCGCGTCCTGACCATCTCGATCAAGGCCGACAAGTCCTACTACTGGAACATGGGCGAGGAGGTCGAGACCGACCAGACCCGCAAGAGCGAGACCTCGGTCTCCCTGGACCAGCTGGTCCAGGCGGCCTCCGGCATCATGTCCGAGAACAGCCGCCAGGGTAAGACGGTGCAGGTCTTCGTCCGCGGCGACAAGACGGTCGACTACGGCGCCGTGATGGCGGTGATGGGCGGCCTGCAGAAGGCCGGCGTGGCCAACGTCGGGCTGATCACCGAGGCGCCCTGATGCAGCAGCAGAGCGAACGCTCCTCCTCGGAAAGCTACTTCTGGCCGACCATCTGGGCCGTGGCCCTGCACGCCCTGATGTTCGGCATGCTGTTCGTCAGCTTCGCCTTCACCCCGGAACTGCCGCCTTCCCGGCCCATAGTCCAGGCCACCCTGTACCAGCTCAAATCCCAGAGCCAGGCCACGACCCAGACCAACCAGAAGATCGCTGGCGAGAAGAAGAAGACCACGGCGCCCCAGTACGAAACCGAGCAGCTGGAGCAGAAGAAGGCCGAGGAACAGAAGGTCGCGGCGGCCAAGGCGGAGGAACAAAAGAAGGCCGAGGAGGCTCGAAAGGCCGAGGCGGCTGAGCAGAAGGCCGAAGAGGCGAAGAAGGTAGCCGAAGCCAAGAAAGTCGAAGAGGCGAAGAAGGTCGAGGAGAAGAAACAGGCCGATTTCGCCAAGAAGAAAGCCGAAGAGGAAGCCAAGAAGAAGGCCGCCGACGAGGCGAAGAAGCTGGCCGCCGAAGAGGCCAAGAAAAAGGCCGCCGAGGAGGCGAAGAAGAAGGCGGTAGCCGAGGCAGCCAAGAAAAAGGCCGCTGAGGACGCCAAGAAGAAAGCCGCCGCCGACGCCGCCAAGAAGAAAGCGGCGGAACAGGCCAAGCGCAAGGCGGTCGAGGACAAGAAAGCCGCGGCCCTGGCCGAGCTGCTGTCCGAGGACGTGGGCCACCAGCAGGCGCTGGCCGATGAAATCGGTGACCAGGTCGCCGGCAGCCTCGATGACCTGATCATCAAGCTGGTCAGCGAGCAGTGGCGTCGCCCGCCATCGGCGCGTAACGGCATGAGCGTAGAGATAAGGATCGAGATGCTGCCCGATGGCACCATCACCAACGCCAGTGTCACCCGTTCCAGTGGCGATTCGCCTTTTGACCAGTCGGCCGTCAGTGCGGTCCGCAGCGTCGGGCGCATCCCCGAGATGCAACAATTGGACCGCGCTACCTTTGACCAGATGTACAGGCAGCGCCGGATCATCTTCAAACCGGAGGATTTGAGTCTGTGAATAACCTGATTCGTATCGTCCTGCTCGGGGTGGCCATGCTGGTCGGCTCCGTCCAGGCCGCCGACCCGCTGGTGATCACCAGCGGTACCGACCGGGCGACCCCGATCGCCGTGGTGCCCTTTGGCTGGCAGGGCGGCACCGTGCTGCCCACCGAAATGTCCGACGTCATCGGCACCGACCTGCGCAACTCCGGCTACTTCGAGCCGATCCCGCGGCAGAACATGATCAGCCTGCCGACCCAGGCCAGCGAAGTGATCTACCGCGACTGGAAGGCCCTCGGCGCCCAGTACGTGCTGGTGGGCAGCATCGCGCCGGCCGGTGGCCGCCTGCAGGTGCAGTTCGCCCTGTTCAACGTCACCACCGAACAGCAGGTCATGGCCGGCAACGTCAGTGGCTCCACCGACCAGCTGCGTGACATGGCGCACTACATCGCCGACCAGTCCTTCGAGAAGCTCACCGGCATCAAGGGCGCGTTCTCCACCCGCATGCTCTACGTGACCGCCGAGCGCTTCTCGGTGAACAACACCCGCTACACCCTGCAGCGTTCCGACTACGACGGCCAGCGCGCCGTGACCCTGCTGCAGTCCCGTGAGCCCATCCTCTCGCCGCGCTACGCGCCGGATGGCCGCCGCATCGCCTATGTGTCCTTCGAGCAGAAGCGCCCGCGCATCTTCATCCAGCACATCGACACCGGCCGCCGCGAGCAGATCACCAACTTCGAAGGCCTGAACGGCGCCCCGGCCTGGTCGCCGGAAGGCAATCGCCTGGCCTTCGTGCTGTCCCGCGACGGCAACCCGGAGATCTACGTGATGGATCTCGGTAGCCGCCAGCTGCGCCGCGTCACCAACAACATGGCGATCGACACCGAACCCTTCTGGGGCGCGGATGGCCAGACCCTCTACTTCACCTCGGATCGCGCCGGCAAGCCACAGGTCTACAAGACCAGCATCAGCGGTGGCGAGCCGCAGCGCGTGACCTTCACGGGCAACTACAACGCCAACCCGAAACTCTCGGCTGACGAGAAGATGCTGGTGATGATTCACCGCCAGGATGGTTTCACCAACTTCAAGGTGGCCGCCCAGGATCTGACCCGCGCAGGCAGCGCTCCGCGCATCCTTTCCGGCACCACCCTGGACGACTCGCCCACTGTTGCGCCTAATGGCACCATGCTAATCTACGCAACTCGCCAGCAGGGGGGCGGCGTATTGATGCTCGTGTCTACAAACGGGCGCGTACGGGTCCCGATTCCCACCGTTCAGGGCGACATTCGCGAACCTTCCTGGTCGCCGTACCTGAACTGAAGCGGTCATTAAAAAATACCTTTGCTAAACACACCTGGGGTTCATTAGGAGTTACATGATGGAAATGCTGAAATTCGGCAAGTTTGCCGCTCTTGCTCTGGCCATGGCCGTGGCCGTTGGTTGCTCGTCCAAAGGCGGCGAAGGCGCTGGTTCCGGCGAAGGCGCCGTTGACCCGAACGCTGGCTACAACGCCGGTGGCAGCGGTGTAGACGGCAGCATGAGCGAAGAAGCCGCTCTGCGCGCTATCACCACCTTCTACTTCGAGTACGACAGCTCCGACCTGAAGCCGGAAGCCATGCGCGCTCTGGACGTACACGCCAAGGACCTGAAGGCCAACGGCAACCGCGTTGTCCTGGAAGGCCACACCGACGAGCGCGGCACCCGCGAGTACAACATGGCTCTGGGTGAACGCCGTGCCAAGGCCGTTCAGCGCTACCTGGTCCTGCAGGGCGTTTCCCCGGCCCAGCTGGAACTGGTTTCCTACGGCGAAGAGCGTCCGGTTGCCACTGGCAACGACGAGCAGTCCTGGGCGCAAAACCGCCGCGTAGAACTGCGCAAGTAATTCGCCATGGGCAAGTCCAGTCGTGCTCTGACCCTCTTGGCCCTCTCCAGCCTGCCGTTCGTGGCGCTGGCTGAGGTTCCCGTGGTGGATAACAACGCCGGTTACGGTGGAAGTTACCCGCCGTCCGGTTATGGCACGGCTGGCGCCGCCTACGCCGGGACAGGGGCCCCCGCGGCCCCTGTCTCTGCGCAGGGCGAGCTGTTCATGCAGCTGCAGCAGATGCAGGAAGAGATCACTCGCCTGCGCGGCATGGTCGAGGAGCAGCAATACGAGATCCAGCGCCTGAAACAGGAAAGCCTGGAGCGTTACCAGGACCTCGATCGCCGTCTTTCCGGTGGTGCCGCCGCTGGCGCTCCGGCTACCCAGAATTCCCCTGCCGCTGGCGCACCCGCCAGCGGTGCCCCGGCCGCTCCGGCGCAGCAGGCTGCCGCCAGCAGCGAACCGGGCGACCCCGCGAAGGAAAAGCTCTACTACGACGCCGCCTTCGACCTGATCAAGGCCAAGGACTTCGACAAGGCCAGCCAGGCGTTCAACGCTTTCCTGCGCAAGTATCCCAACAGCCAGTACGCCGGCAACGCGCAGTACTGGCTGGGCGAGGTGAACCTCGCCAAAGGCGACCTGCAGGGCGCCAGCCAGGCCTTCGCCCGCGTTGGCCAGGCCTATCCGCAGCACCCCAAGGTGCCGGACTCACTGTACAAGCTGGCGGATGTCGAGCAGCGCCTGGGCAACACTGCCAAGGCCAAGACCATCCTGCAGCAGGTCATCGCCCAGTATCCGGGCAGCTCTGCCGCCCAACTGGCCCAGCGCGACCTGCAGCGCCTGCCCTGATTCCTGAACCCGGAATCAAGAAAACCCGCGCCAGCCGCGGGTTTTTTCGTTAGAATCGCCGGCCTCCACCCTTCAATCCCGCAACGGAGGCGGATGGCCTGTTTCGCCGTCACGCCCGTGGCTGATATGCATCAAACCCTGCGAATTACCGAGATTTTCTACTCGTTGCAGGGGGAAACACGTACCGCCGGACTGCCGACGGTCTTCGTGCGCCTCACCGGCTGCCCCCTGCGTTGTCAGTACTGTGACACCGCCTACGCCTTCAGCGGTGGCGAGATCATGACCCTCGACGCCATCCTCGAACGCGTCGCCGCCTACAAGCCGCGCTATGTCTGCGTCACCGGCGGCGAGCCGTTGGCACAGCCGAACTGCATTCCGCTGCTGCGGCGCCTGTGCGACGCCGGCTTCGATGTTTCCATCGAGACCAGCGGCGCCCTGGACGTGGCCCAGGTCGACCCGCGGGTGAGCAAGGTGGTCGACCTGAAGACCCCGGGCTCCGCCGAAGTCGGCCGCAACCGCTACGAGAACATCGCCCACCTGACGGCCAACGACCAGGTCAAGTTCGTCATCTGCTCCCGCGAGGACTATGACTGGGCGGTTTCCAAGCTGATCGAGTACCGCCTCGACCAGCGCGCCGGCGAGGTGCTGTTCTCGCCCAGCCACAGGGAGGTGAATGCCCGTGAGTTGGCGGACTGGATAGTGGCCGACAACCTGCCCGTGCGCCTGCAATTGCAGCTGCACAAGATCCTCTGGAACGACGAGCCGGGTCACTGATCCGGCGCGATTGCGCACTTTGCCCGCCCGCGTCCGAGGGCGTGGGCGGGCCGATTTCGAGGGATATCCCATGAGCGAGAAGAAAGCGGTCATCCTCCTGTCCGGCGGCCTGGATTCGGCCACTGTGGTCGCCCTGGCCCGCGCCGAAGGCTACGCCTGCTACAGCATGAGTTTCGACTATGGCCAGCGCCATCGCGCCGAACTGCATGCGGCCGAGCGCGTGGCCCGCCAGTTGGGCGTGGTGGAGCACAAGGTGATCGGCCTCAACCTGAACGGTATTGGCGGTTCCGCCCTGACCGACACCTCCATCGACGTGCCCGAGAGCCCCACCGAGGGCATTCCGGTGACCTACGTGCCGGCGCGCAACACCGTGTTCCTCTCGCTCGCCCTGGGCTGGGCCGAGGTGCTGGGTGCGCGCGACATCTTCATCGGCGTCAACGCCGTGGACTACTCCGGCTATCCGGACTGCCGCCCCGAGTTCGTCGAAGCCTTCGAGCGCATGGCCAACCTCGCCACCAAGGCCGGGGTAGAAGGGGATGGCTTCCGCATCCGTGCGCCGCTGCAGAACCTGAGCAAGGCCGAGATCGTCCAGGCCGGCATGCGCCATGGCGTCGATTACGGGCTGACCGTGTCCTGCTATCAGGCTGACGATGATGGTCGTGCCTGCGGCAAATGCGATAGCTGCCGACTGCGTGCGGCGGGCTTTTCTGCGGCTGGAGTGAAGGATCCTACGCGCTATCAGTAATTTTTTTTCGCGAGGGTGTTGAATTCATGAATAAAATCAGTATCATGCGCCTCGCGTTGGGTCGTTAGCTCAGTCGGTAGAGCAGTTGGCTTTTAACCAATTGGTCGTAGGTTCGAATCCTACACGACCCACCACCTTCCAAAGCCCGCCTTTTCAGGCGGGCTTTTTCGTTTCCGGGTGTTTCTCCGGGCGGCTTGCGAAGGCCTGTCGCTCAAGTGTCCAGCGGCATGCTGATGGTCAGGGTGGTCCCGCTGTTCGGCGAGCTGTCGATGCGGAGCTCCCCACCCAGCATGCCGATGCGCTCCTTCATGCCCGCCAGTCCGAAGGAGTCCGCCTTGCGCTCGTCCGTCATGCCGATGCCGTCGTCCTCGATCCGCAGCTGCAGTCTTCGCCCGTCCTGTTTCAGCTCCACCTGAACTCGTGTCGCCTGCGCGTGCCGGGTGATGTTCGACAGCGCCTCCTGGAGAATGCGGAACAGCGCGGTGGCCCGCTGGTCGTCCTGGTCGCAGTGGAAGTCCGCCCCACTTACCTGCAGCCTGCAGTCGGTGCCCGTGCGCTGGCGGAATTCCTCGAGCTGCCACTCGATCGCCGCCTGCAGGCCCAGGTCGAGCACCGGCGGTCGCAGGTCGTTGATGATGGCGCGCACGCTCCTGATCGCGGTATCGATGTGGTTGAGTGCGTCGCTCACCCGTTCCACGAGTTCCCGGGGCAGGGCGTCGGCGCGTTCCTGCAGCATGGACACGTCCATCCGAAGTGCCAGTAGGCTTTGTCCCAACTGGTCGTGGATTTCTCGGGCAATGCGTTTGCGTTCCTCTTCCTTGATCTGCTCCTGATAGGAGGCCAGGTCGCGCAACTGCAACTTCGAGCGCAACAGCTCCTCGGCCTGCAGTGTCAGCTTTCGCTGCAGGTAGAAGAGGTCGACGAATACCTGGATCTTGGCCCGCAGCACTTCGGGCAGGATCGGCGAGAAGATGAAGTCCACCGCGCCGGAGCTGTAACCGCGAATCCTTTCGGAGTCCGAACTGGCTTCGGCCGTGATGAAGATGATCGGCGTGTGCGCCGACTTCGGGCGGCCATGGATCAGGGTCGCGGTCTCGAAACCATCCATCTCCGGCATCTTCACATCCAGCAGGATCGCGGCGAAGTCGCGCTGCAACAGCAGGCGCAGGGCTTCGCGTCCGGAGGTGGCGGTGCTGATCTCCAGGCCCATGTCGGCCACCACGGCGGCGAGCGCAGCGAGCTTGGCCGAATTGTCGTCCACCAGCAGGAGGGCCGCCGGCACACCGTCCGGAGGTGTGAGGTGGTGGAACTGGGTCTGCTCCCTGAATACCGGTATTTCCTGCCGCTCGGTCCCCATCTCGGAGTCCTCTTCTCACCTGCGCCAGGCAGGGGTCAGCGATAGAGCCACTTGCGTATCAATGACAGCAGCTGATCGGTGTTCACCGGCTTGCTGACGTAGTCGGATGCGCCGGCCTCGATGCAGCGCTCCCGGTCGCCTTCCATCGCCTTGGCCGTCAGCGCGATCATCGGCAGCGCGTCGAACTTCGGATACCGGCGAATCTGGCGCATGGTCTCGAAGCCGTCCATGCCGGGCATCATGATGTCCATCAGGACGATGTCGATGTCCGCCTGCTCTTGCAGGATCTCGATCGCGCTTCGGCCATTCTCGGCCGAAACCACCTGTATCCGATTGGATTCCAGCACGCTGGTCAGCGCGAAGATATTGCGCACGTCGTCGTCCACCACCAGGGCTTTCCTGCCCTCCAGGCTTTCCGAGGCCTCATGCAGGCGTTCCAGCACCCTGCGCTGCGCCTCCGACAGCCCAGCCAGGCTGCGGTGCAGATACAGCATGGTTTCGTCGAGCAGGCGCTCCAGGGAGCGGACCTCCTTGATCACGCCCCGTCCCAGCAGCAGCCTCAGGCGCCTCAGCTCGGGCCTGGTCAGGGTCTCGCTGCCGACGACGGTAGTCGGGATGTCGCGGGTCGCCGGGCCCTGCTGCAGCGTCTCGAGGAATTCGATGCCGCTGGCGCCGCAGCTCTTGAGGTCCACGACGAGGCAGTCGACGCGCTTCCTGCCCAGCCGCTTCAAGGCCTCGGCGCAGCTGCCGAACGCTTCCAGCTGCACATCGCCATCCCCGAGCAGATCGAGGATCTGCGCGCGCTCGCCTTCGTCGCTTTCGACGAGCAGCAGGTTCCTGGTCTTGCGCTGGATGAACTTCGCCAGGGCTGCCAGCGCCTGTCTGATGTCGGTGGCCGCCAGCGGCTTGACCAGGAAGCCGAACGCGCCGAGGCGCCGGCCCTGGGTGCGCTCATCCCTGCTGGCGACGACCTGCACGGGAATGTGCCGCGTGGCGAGGTTGAGCTTGATCCGTTCGAGCACCTGCCAGCCGTTGACGTCCGACACATCCAGGTCAAGGCTGATGGCCGCCGGGCTGTACCGCTCGATCAACTCCAGCGCCTCCCCGCCGCGGGGGCTGGCGATGCATTTGAAGCCCTGCTGTGGTGCGGCGCTGAGCCAGGTGGCGGTGAGGCGCGCATCGGCGCTCAATACCAGCAGCACCCGGTCCCCTGGCTGCACCGACTCGCGGTCGTCCACAATTTGTGCCGGCTGCGCTGGCGGGAAGTCGTACCCGGCTTCGGCCAGCGATTCCTCCACCGCCAGCCGGTTCGCTTCGTGGGCCCGCACCGGTACGAACAGGGCGAAGCTGCTGCCCTTGCCGGGCTCGCTCCTGATCAGCCTCAGCTCCCCGCCCAGCACGCGCGCGAGTTCGCGGCTGATCGACAGGCCGAGCCCGGTGCCGCCGTATTTGCGCGAGGTCCCGGTATCGGCCTGCTGGAACGCCTCGAATATCAGGTGCTGCTTGTCGACGGGAATGCCGATGCCGGAATCGGTGACCACGAAGCCCACCACCGGATTGGCGCTATTGAGTTCACCATGGTCTTCGCTCCACCCCGAGGCGGCGGGGGCGATGGCGATCCGGACACCGCCGTTCTCGGTGAACTTGAAGGCGTTGGACAGCAGGTTCTTCACCACTTGCAACAGGCGCTTGCCATCGGTCCAGATGGAGGAGGGCAGGGTTGGCGCCAGTTCGATGGTGAAACCGAGCCCCCGGCTCTCGGCCACGGGGCGGAAAATGCGTTCGATCTGGTCGTGCAGGTCGGAGAACAGGGTTTCGTCGAGGTTCAGGGTGACGGTGCCCGACTCGATCTTGGACAGGTAGAGGATCTCGTCGATCAGCTCCAGCAGGTCCTTGCCGGCGCTGTGAATGGTCCGGGCGTACTCGACCTGCTTGGGCGTAAGGTTGCGTTCCGCGTTGTCGCTGAGCTGCTGGGCCAGGATCAGCAGGCTGTTCAGGGGCGTACGCAGTTCGTGGGACATGCTGGAAAGGAATTCGGACTTGTACCTCGAGGTCTGCATCAGCTGCTCCGCCTTCTCCTCCAGCGACAGCTTGGTGATCTCCACCTCGCGGTTCTTGCGTTCCACTTCGGCCTTCTGTTCCTCCAGCAGGCGGGCCTTGTGCTCCAGCTCTTCGTTGGTCTGTTTCAGCTCTTCCTGCTGGACGCGCAGCTCCTGCGCCAGGGATTGCGACTGGGCGAGGAGTTCCTCGGTGCGCATGTTGGCTTCGATGGTATTGAGCACGATACCGATGGATTCGGCGAGCTGGTCGAGGAAGTGCTGATGGATCGGGCTGTACGCGGTCAGCGAGGCCATCTCGACCACAGCCTTGACCTTGTCCTCGAAAGGGATCGGCAGCACGACGATATTCAGCGGTGCTGCCGCGCCGAGTCCCGAGGAGATGGCCACGTAGCTGCTCGGGACATCGGTCAGCAGGATGCGCCGTTTTTCATAGGCGCACTGGCCGACCAGCCCCTCGCCCAGCCGCCATTCGTCGTTGACGTTGATATTGCCCTTGAACGCGTAGGTCGACAGCAGCTTGAGCGTCGGGGCGTCGGGCGGGGTCTCGGTCATCATGTAGAACACGCCGTGCTGGGCCTCGATCAGCGGTGCCAGTTCGGACAGCACCAGCCTGGCGACGGCACACAGGTCGCGCTGGCCCTGGAGCAGGCGGGTGAACTTCGCCAGGTTGGCCTTCAGCCAGACCTGCTCCGCATTCTGCCGCGTGGTCTCGCGCAGGTTGCGGATCATCTCGTTGACGTTGTCCTTCAGCTCCGCCACTTCGCCCTTGGCATCCACCTGCACTTCCCGCGTCAGGTCGCCCTTGGTCACGGCGGTGGCCACGTCGGCGATGGCCCGGACCTGGCTGGTCAGATTGGCGGCCAGGCCGTTCACGTTGTCGGTGAGGTCGCGCCAGGTGCCGGCGGCGCCCGGCACATTGGCCTGGCCCCCCAGCTTGCCCTCGACACCCACCTCCCGCGCCACCGAGGTGACCTGTTCGGAGAACAGCGCCAGGGTATCGGTCATGTCGTTGATGGTGTCGGCCAGTTCGGCGATTTCGCCCTTGGCCTCGAGGGTGAGTTTCTTCTTCATGTCGCCGTTGGCCACAGCGGTCACCACCTTGGCGATGCCGCGCACCTGGTTGGTCAGGTTGGCGGCCATGAAATTCACGTTCTGGGTGAGGTCCTTCCAGGTCCCGGAAACGCCTTCCACCTGGGCCTGGCCGCCGAGCTTGCCCTCGCTGCCGACCTCGCGGGCCACCCGCGTCACTTCGGCGGCAAGGCTGTTGAGCTGGTCGACCATGGTGTTGATGGTGTTCTTCAGCTCGACGATCTCACCCTTGGCTTCCACGGTGATCTTGCGCCCGAGATCGCCCTTGGCCACCGCGGTCGTCACGTCGGCGATATTGCGGACCTGGTTGGTCAGGTTGGCGGCCATGCTGTTCACCGAGTCGGTCAGGGCCTTCCAGGTACCGCCCACGCCGGTCACGGTGGCCTGGCCGCCGAGTTTGCCGTCGGTGCCCACTTCACGCGCCACCCGCGTCACTTCGTCGGCGAAGTTCGAGAGCTGGTCGATCATGGTGTTGACGGTGTCCTTCAGCTCGAGGATCTCGCCCCTGGCCTCCACCGTGATTTTCTTGCCGAGGTCGCCGCGCGCCACCGCCGTGGTGACGTCGGCTATGTTGCGCACCTGGTTGGTCAGGTTGGCGGCCATGCTGTTCACCGAGTCGGTCAGGTCCTTCCAGGTGCCGGAGACTCCCGGCACCTTGGCCTGGCCGCCGAGGATGCCCTCGGTACCGACCTCGCGCGCCACCCGGGTCACTTCGGCGGTGAAGGAACCGAGGCGCATCACCATGGTGTTCACCGTCTCCGCCGATTTCAGGAACTGGCCCTTCAGCTTCAGGCCGTCGAATTCCGTAGGCATCTGCTGGTGCAGGTCGCCTTCGGCCACCGAGCCGATGACACGGATCATCTCGCTCATCGGGCTGATCAGGTCATTGGTCAGGGCATTGCTCGAATTGACGATGGTGCGCCACGAGCCCCGCAGCATCGGCAGTTCGATGCGTTCGTGGACCTTGCCCTGCTTGCCGACCTGCCGCGCCACGCGTTCCATCTCGCTGACGGTATCCGCGGCCATTTCGATGATTTCGTTGAGGGTCTCGGCGATCCTGCCCGGTATCCCGCTCCGGTCCTCCGGCATGCGCGTGCTGAAATCGCCCCTGCGGAAGGCCTTCAGGGTCGCGAGCAAGACCGCCAGGTCCAATTGTTCGGGTGGCGTTTGTGTAGCCATGGTTCGCCCCGCCAGGATTCTGAATCCTTTTCCCGGAGCGTTGCGTCGGCAGGAAGCTCAGGCGCCAGGGATGGAGCTGCCCCGGACTGGAGCTCACGCGGGAGGGGCCAGGGCAGCAGACCCGGGACCGCCCACGTTCGCATCCTGAAACTATAGCTGCCGGGTCGAAGGCTTTGGCCGCCAGTCCTGGTGGCGGCCTCCGTGGCTTGCCGGTCCTCGATGGCAGGAATAGTGTGAAGGTTCGTCGGCAAACCTAGTTGTGCAGCGCATCGGCCTGCCTCGGGGGCGTCCCATGACTGACCGCAGAATCAGGGTCCTGCTGGTGGATGACCACAGCATCGTGCGCAATGGCGTGCGGCGCATGCTGGAAACGGCAGGCGAGATCGATGTCACTGGCGAGGCCGAGACGGCCCAGGAAGCGATGCGCCTGGTCCAGGCCCAGGACTTCGACGTGGCGCTGGTGGACATCAGCCTGCCCGACAAGAGCGGCCTGCACCTGCTCAGGATGTTGCGCAGCGACAAGCCCAGGCTGGCGGTGCTGATGCTGAGCATGCACTCCATCGAGGCCTACGCGCTGCGCGCCATCAAGCTTGGTGCCGCGGGCTACCTGACCAAGGACATTTCCGCAGGCACCCTGGTCGACGCCGTGCGCAAGGCGGCCCAGGGCGGCAAGCACGTCACCCCCGAGCTGGCGGAGCAGCTGGTCAACGCCATTGGCACCGGCGGCGGCGCCCCCCACGAAATGCTCTCGGACCGGGAGCTGGAAGTCCTCAAGCTGCTCGCCTCGGGCGAACGGATCGTCCGCATCGCAGAACTCCTGCACCTCAGCCCGAGCACTGTCACCACCTATCGCTCGCGCATCCTGGAAAAGACCGGCATGGACAGCAATGCCAAGCTGGCGCGCTATGCCCTGGAAAACGGTCTGCTGACATAGGGCAACGTGCCTGTAGTCGAAACCCTACACGCGCATGGCCGCTACAACGACAGTAGGTGCGCGCGAATGACGATACCGGCGACTGCGCCGCTTCCGCATAGTTCCCTCCACTACCAGAACAGGTCGCCGGTGGAGAGGGTTTCTCCGGCATTTTTTCAGGAATGTCTATCGACGGGAGGCGAATCATGCAATCAATCAATGCATCGCCGCATCCCATGCAAGGTTTCCACAAGCGCAACGCCACAACCGATTTCTGGACACACCCCATCCAGCTCGAACTGCCGTTTCTTGATTCGGGATCGCCTGCGCTGAACCAGCTGGATTCGTCCTTGCCGACGCCGGGACGTCCAGCCCGGAACGAGTGCCGCAATCGTGTCGAGTGATCGAGCAAACCGGAGGTTGAACAATGGGTTATTGGCTGTGTGCCTTGCTGTGGGGGCTGGTGCTGCTGGAGGAGGTCCAGTGCATACCGCTCCGGGAGTGGAAGGCCGATGGAATGAGAAAGGTGTTACTGCTGCGTCGAACCAGGACCAGGAGCGCGTACTTGCTTGCTCTGGCAGCGGGAGCCTTGTTCTTGTATGTCGAGCTTTCGTTGATGCTGATGAACCAAAGCGATTTTGACTTCAACCAGGTGGTCGCTCTGGCAAGCGTGGTCTGGGGCGGCTATCTGGCTCTGCTGTGCATGAAGGGAAGGAGATAGGCCGGTCTTGCCTTCTGGCCGTGCCCGGCTCCAAGGAGCTGGCCTATTTCAGGTTGGTGCTGATGTTGGGACTTTAAACTACCTGTGAGACCGTTCTGGTGCGGAGCGCACCATGGTCAGAGGAACGAGTCGTACAGGTGATGCTGGTCCAAGCCTGCCTTTTCAAGGCAGGCTTTTTTATTGTCGGCAGTGGGAAGGCAAGGCCCTTGCGGCACCGTGGACGGACGGTGGCTGCCGGGCCTGTCCCGGAGCCGCCCAATCTGCGGTATGATCCGCCCCCCAATCCCTGTGGCATCCAGGCCACAAGGGCCCGGGTGTATAATTGTTTCCGCGTCAATGCGCTCGCAGGTTCCAGTTCTATGACACAGCTTTCCGAACGCTTTCTGGTCCAGGCCCACCTTGCCGCCAAGCAGCCCAAGCAGCTGACGGCCGAGGAAGAGGCGCACTTTCGTGCCGCCATCGCCGCCGAGCTGAAGGCGCGGGACGCCGTGCTGGTGGCACATTACTACTGCGATCCGGTGATCCAGGCACTGGCCGAGGAAACCGGCGGCTGCGTCTCCGACTCCCTGGAAATGGCGCGTTTCGGCAACCAGCACTCGGCACAGACCGTGGTAGTGGCCGGCGTGCGCTTCATGGGCGAGACCGCGAAGATCCTCAACCCCGAAAAACGCGTGCTGATGCCCACCCTGGAGGCCACCTGCTCCCTGGACCTGGGTTGCCCGGTGGACGAGTTCTCGGCCTTCTGCGACCAGCATCCCGAGCGCACCGTGGTGGTATACGCCAATACCTCGGCCGCGGTGAAGGCCCGTGCCGACTGGGTGGTGACCTCCAGCTGCGCGCTGGAAATCGTCGAGAGTCTGATGGACAACGGCGAGAAGATCATCTGGGCGCCGGACCAGCACCTGGGCCGCTATATCCAGCGTGAAACCGGTGCCGACATGCTGCTCTGGGACGGCGCCTGCATCGTCCACGAGGAGTTCAAGGCCAAGCAGTTGCAGGACATGAAGGCGCTGTACCCGGACGCTGCCGTGCTGGTCCACCCGGAATCCCCCGAGGCGGTGATCGAACTGGCCGACGCGGTGGGGTCCACCAGCCAGTTGATCAAGGCCGCGCAGACCTTGCCGAACAAGACCTTCATCGTCGCCACCGACCGCGGCATCTTCTACAAGATGCAGCAGCTGTGCCCGGACAAGCAGTTCATCGAGGCCCCCACCGCCGGCAACGGCGCGGCCTGCCGCAGCTGTGCCCATTGCCCGTGGATGGCGATGAACACCCTGGAGCGCACTCTGCAATGCCTGCGCGAAGGCAGCAACGAGATCTTCGTCGACCCGGCGCTTATCCCCAAGGCGATAAAGCCGCTCAAGCGCATGCTCGACTTCACCCAGGCGGCGCGTCTGAAGCAGGCCGGCAACGCCTGATCGTCACGCCATAAGAAAGCCCGGACTTGTCCGGGCTTTCTTGTAGGGGCTGTCTGGCAGGCCGTTGGCCTGCTTGGCGAATGAATTCGCCCCTACAAGAAGATACGTGCCTCTGTAGGGGCGAATTCATTCGCCAAGGACCGCGCAGCGGTCCCTTCGCATTAGCGCATCATCTGCTTGACCATCGCCTGCTGCTGGATCAGCTCCTGCTGGCGGGCGTCGATGCGTGCGGCCAGGGGGAAGTTGCTGCTGGCGCGGCGTTTGGCGAAGTCCAGCTGCTCGATGCCCTGGTCGAAGTCGCCCACCAGGGCGAAGTACTCGGCGCGCGCCTGGTGCAGGCCGATGGTGTTGCCGGCCAGCCCACGGACTTCGGCCACCTGGTACCAGATATCCGGGTCGTCGGAGCGGGTCCTGAGCAGGTCGTCGAGGACCTTCTCGGCCTCCTTGGCTTTGTTCTGCTTGAGCAGCAGGTCGCTGCGGGCCTGCTTCAGCGGGTAGTTGTTGGGGTACTGGGCGAGCATCCGCTCCACCCGCTGCTGGGCCTCGGCCAGGCGGTTGGCGGTGATGTCCAGGTCCACCTGGGCCAGGTTGTAGACGATCTCGTTGGGCGCCTTGGCCAGCAGCGGGGAAAGGTTTTCCCGCGCCTGGTTGAGCTGGCCGCCCTTGATCAGGGCGATGGCCAGGCCGTAGCGGGCCGCGTCCAGTTTCGGGTCGTCGTCGAGCATGGCGCGGAAGCGCTTGGTGGCGATGCCCGGGGTTTCCTCGAACATCAGCTGTACGCGGGCGCGCATGAGCTGGTAGCGCAGGCTGTTCTCGACACCGCCGGGGGGCAGCTGTTCGGCGCGGTTGCGGGTGTCGGCGATACGGTTCTCGGTCACCGGGTGGGTCAGGAGGAATTCCGGCGGCTTGGCATCGTAGCGGTACTGGCGCATCAGGCGTTCGAACATGCGCGGCATGGCGCGTGGGTCATAGCCGGCTTTTTCCAGGTTGAGCAGGCCGATGCGGTCGGCCTCCTGTTCGTTCTGCCGGGAAAAGCGCCGCTGTTCCTGGATGGCCGCCGCCTGGGTACCCATGATCGCTGCCATGCCGGCATCGCCGGCACCGGCTGCCGCGGCGACTATGCCGGCGAGCATCGCCGCCATCACCGGGATCTGCATGCGCTGCTGGGCCTCGACGCCGCGGGCGAAGTGGCGCTGCGACAAGTGCGCCAGTTCGTGAGCCAGTACCGACGCATACTCGGCTTCGGTCGGGGCATAGAGGAACAGGCCGCCGTTGACGCCGATGATCCCGCCCGGGGCGGCGAAGGCGTTCAGTTGCGGGCTGTTGAGCAGCACGAACTCCAGGCGGCGGTCCTGCAGCTGGCTGGTTTCGGCCAGGCGGTAGACGCTGGACTCGACATAGTCCTTGAGTTGCGGATCGTTGAGCTGCGGCACCTGGCCGCGCAGCAGGCTGAGCCAGGCGCGGCCGAGCTGGTGTTCCTGGTCCGGGGAGACGATGGAGGAGCTGGAGTCTCCCAGGGAGGGCAGGTCGTCGGCCATGGCCGGAGGCGCGAGAAGGCAGGCAAGCGTCAGCAGAGTGGGGCGCAGAAGATTCATGCACTGGGCTCGTTGGCGGCAAAGGCCTAACTGTAGCCTCCAGGCCCGCCGGCTGGCCAGCAGCGCTCTGCCTTGGGTATCCTAACCATCCGCTCAAGAATTTCCGCCCCCCACGGACCGCCAGGCGCCTACCCCGGAGAACCATGATGTCTGACACCGCCAGTCGAACCCTCGCTTTCGACGCCGAGCTGGATGCCAGCGGCCTGAACTGCCCACTGCCTCTGCTCAAGGCCAAGCTCGAGCTCAATCGCTTGCCCAGCGGCGCCGTGCTCAAGGTGATCGCCACCGACGCCGGCTCCCAGCGCGATTTCCGCGCTTTCGCCCAACTCGCAGGGCACCAGTTGCTGAAGGAAGAGGTCGAAGACGGCGTGTTTCGCTACTGGCTGCGCAAGGCCTGACCCCGGCCCGGGTTCCGGGCCATCCAAGGAATCCTGATGTTCAAGGTGCTTCGCGACTGGGTGCAGCGCTACTTCTCCGACGAGGAGGCGGTGGTGCTGGCCGTGGTCCTGTTTCTCGGCTTCACCGCCGTCCTTACCCTCGGCAACATGCTCGCGCCGGTGCTGGCCGGGATGGTGCTGGCCTTTCTCATGCAGGGGCTGGTCAACCTGCTGGAACGCATACGGTTGCCCCAGACCCTCGCGGTATGGATCGTCTTCACCCTGTTCATCGGCGTGCTGGCGCTGATCCTGGGCGTGCTGCTGCCGCTGCTCTGGCAGCAGCTCAGTACGTTGTTCCAGGAACTTCCGGGGATGCTCGCCGAGTGGCAATCGCTGTTGCTGCTGCTGCCCGAGCGCTACCCGCACCTGGTGACCGATGAGCAGGTGCTGAGGGCCATCGAGGTCACGCGCAGCGAGATCGGCAAGCTCGGCCAGTGGGCGCTGACCTTCTCGCTGTCGAGCCTGCCGTTGCTGGTCAACATCATGATCTACCTGGTGCTGGTGCCGATCCTGGTGTTCTTCTTCCTCAAGGACAGCGAGCTGATCGGCCGCTGGTTCAGCAACTACCTGCCCAGCGAACGCGGCCTGATGACCCAGGTCTGGGACGAGGTGAACATCCAGATCGCCAACTACATCCGCGGCAAGGTGATCGAGATCGTCATCTGTGGCGGCGTCACCTACGTGGCCTTCGTCTGGCTGGGCCTCAACTACGCGGCACTGCTGGCCCTGCTGGTGGGGCTCTCGGTGGTGGTGCCCTATGTGGGCGCGGTGGTGGTGACGGTGCCGGTGGCGCTGATCGCGCTGTTCCAGTGGGGCTGGGGTGACCAGTTCATCTACCTGATGGTGGTCTATACGGTGATCCAGACCCTGGATGGCAACGTGCTGGTGCCGCTGCTGTTCTCCGAGGCGGTGAACCTGCACCCGGTGGCGATCATCTGCGCCGTGCTGCTGTTCGGCGGGCTCTGGGGCTTCTGGGGGGTGTTCTTCGCCATTCCCCTGGCGACGCTGTTCAAGGCAGTGCTGGATGCCTGGCCCCGCAATGGCCCACGCAATGCGGCCCTTGGTGGATAGAAAAGCGCTATCCCCCTACTGGCTGATCGGCGTGTTCCTGAGCCTCTGTAGGATGGCGTAGAGCGGAGCGAAACCCATCACCGCCGATCGATGGGTTTCGCAGTCTCGCGGAACGCCGCCCGACCCGCCCCAGCCATGTACACCAACGAAAAAGGCCGCAATCGCGGCCTTTATTGGATCGGGCTTCAGCCCTTGTTCAGCGCCTGGGCTGCGGCGAGCACCGCATCCACATGGCCCGGTACCTTCACGCCGCGCCACTCCTGGCGCAGCACGCCGTCCTTGTCGATCAGGAAGGTGCTGCGGTCGACGCCCAGGTATTCCTTGCCGTAGAGCTTCTTCAGCTTGATTACATCGAACAACTGGCAGAGCGCCTCGTCCTTGTCGGAGATCAGCTCGAAGGGAAACTCCTGCTTGCACTTGAAGTTCTCGTGGGACTTCATGCCATCGCGGGAAACGCCGAAGATCAGGGTATTGGCCGCCAGGAAGGCGCCGTGCTGGTCACGGAAGCCCTGGCCTTCGGTGGTGCAGCCGGGCGTGCTGTCCTTCGGGTAGAAGTAGAGCACTACCTGCTTGCCCTTGAGGGCCGACAGGCTGACCTCCTGGCCACTGGTGGCCTGGGCGGTGAAATCGGCGACGGGGTGGTCGAGGGAAACGGCCATGTTTCTCGGCTCCTCAGGGATGTTGCGGACGCCAGGGTTCGATCAGGGCGTCCAGGTTCAGGGCATCGGCGAAATCCAGGAACTGGTCGCGCAGCCAGCTGATCTGGGTGCCGGCGGGCAGGGTCACGGTGATGGTGGCGTTGAGCATGGTGCTGCCGGTCTGCGGCGCCTGGTAGGTGTCGCAGGTGAGGTTTTCCAGCTCGACGCGGTGATCGATGAAGAACTGGCACAGCTCATTGAGGATGTCCGGGCGGTAGGCCGCGCTGACATAGGCCACATAGGGCAGCGCCTGGGGACGCATCTCGAGGGCGTTGCTGCGGGTCACATTGGCGGTGAAGCCATGGCGCTTGGACAGCGCAGTCATCCCCGATTCCAGGCGCGCCAGGCCGTCCCAGCTGCCGGAAATCTGCAGCACCAGGGCGCAGAACTCGCCGTGGCGGGTCAGTCGGCTGCTGACCACGGCGCAGCGGTTTTCCTGGCTGGCGCGACACAGCACATTGGTCAGCTCCATCGGGTTGCGGCCCAGGGCACTGATCAGGAGGAATTGTTCGCGGGGCGGGGTGGTGGACATGCAGCATTCCTAAAGCGAGGGGAGGGCGACCGGGGCCGCGCTGTTCAAACGGGGAAGGTTAGCGAAAAGCGGCGCCGGGGGGAATGCCGTAGCCGCCTGACGGCGCTTGCGTTCACCTTGTGCAAGGCCAGAGCCGACAGTACCATTACGGCTCTCTTTTTCCGGCAGGAGCGGTTGCATGATTGCGGGCAGTATGGTGGCACTGGTTACGCCCATGGATGCGCAGGGTCAATTGGACTGGGACAGCCTGGCCAAACTCGTCGACTTCCATCTTCAAGAGGGCACCAACGCCATAGTCGCCGTCGGCACCACCGGTGAGTCCGCGACGCTGGACGTCACCGAGCACGTGGAAGTGATCCGCCGTGTGGTCGACCAGGTCAATGGCCGCATCCCGGTCATCGCCGGTACCGGTGGCAATTCCACTCGCGAATCGGTCGAGCTCACCGCCGCCGCCAAGAAAGTCGGCGCCGATGCCTGCCTGCTGGTGACCCCGTACTACAACAAGCCGACCCAGGAAGGCCTGTACCAGCATTTCCGCCATATCGCCGAAAACGTGGCCATCCCGCAGATCCTCTACAACGTACCGGGCCGCACCGTGTGCGACATGCTCCCGGAAACCGTCGAGCGCCTGTCGAAGATCAGCAATATCATCGGCATCAAGGAAGCCACCGGCGACCTGCAGCGTGGCCAGGAAGTGCTCGACCGCGTGAGCAAGGACTTCCTCGTCTACTCCGGTGACGACGCCACTGCCGTCGAGCTGATGCTGATGGGCGGCAAGGGCAACATCTCCGTGACCGCCAACGTCGCGCCGCGCGCCATGGCCGACCTCTGCGCCGCCGCCATGCGTGGCGAGGCCGCTGCCGCCCGTGCCATCAACGACAAGCTGATGCCGCTGCACAAGGCGCTGTTCATCGAGTCCAACCCGATCCCGGTGAAGTTCGCCCTGCACGAGATGGGTCTGATTCCCGATGGCATCCGCCTGCCGCTGACCTGGCTCAGCCCGCGCTGCCACGAACCCCTGCGTCAAGCAATGCGCCAGTCCGGCGTTCTCGCCTAATCCAAGGAAACATCCCGCATGAAGCGACTGGCCGGACTCTCCGCACTCGCCCTGATCATTTCCAGCACCAGCGGTTGCGGCTGGCTCTGGGGCCCGGAAGGCTACTTCCGCGACCGCGGCAGCGATTACCTGGAAGCGCGCCAGACCGCTCCCATGCAGCTTCCCCCGAATGTCGACGCCAAGCGCCTCGACCCGCTGCTGCCGGTGCCGATGAACGTCGCCAGCAGCCGTGCCGAAGGTGAATTCGAGGTACCGCGTCCGCAGGCCCTGCAGGCCAAGGGCGAAGTCAGCGACTACAGCCTGCAGAAGAGCGGCGACTCCCGTTGGGTGGTCGCCCAGCGCGTCCCGGCGGAGGTCTGGCCGGTGGCCCGCCAGTTCTTCGAGGATGGCGGCTTCCGCATCGCCGACGAGCGCCCGCAGACCGGTGAATTCAGCACCGACTGGCAGCGCCTCGACCAGCTCTCCGGCCCCCTGGCCCGTCGCCTGGGCAGCCGTGTCAGCGGCGTCGAGCCGGACAGCGAAGTCCGTGCCCGCGTGCGCATCGAGCCGGGCGTGCAGCGCAATACCAGCGAAATCTTCGTCACCAGCGTCACCCGTCCGGCGGGCAGCACCGCCGACACCGGTTGGCCGAGCCGTTCCGACAATCCGAGCCTGGAAGCCGCACTGCTGGACGAAATGCTCGCCACCATGGCCCGCAGCGCCGAACAGGGTGGTTCCGTTTCCCTGCTCGCCGCCCGCGACTTCGACGCGCCTAGCCGCGTGACGCTGTCCGAAGACGGCAACGGCAACCCCATGCTCAGCCTCGGCGCCGACTTCGACCGTTCCTGGTCCAGCGTCGGTCGCGCCCTGGAGACCGCCGACGTACGCGTCGACGACCTCAACCGCAGCCTGGGCGTCTACTACATCAACCTCGCCGAAGGCGCGAAGGACAAGGACGAGAAGCCCGGCTTCTTCAGCCGCCTGTGGGGCAGCGACCCCAGCGAGGAAGAGATCGAGGCCCGCGCCGAGCGCTACCAGGTTCGCCTGACCCGCGTCGGCGACAGCGTGCAGGTCACGGTGGAGAAGGACATCAACACCGTGGCCCCCGCCGATGTGGCGCGCCGCGTGCTGACCCTGATCCAGGAAAACCTCGGCTAAGCGGTACGCCGGCTCACGGCGAATCGTGGAAACAACAAGGCGAAACCCCCGGGTTTCGCCTGTTTCGTTTGATAAAGGCGGAAAAACGACATGAGCACACCCACCACCCTCAGCTTGAAGAAGATCTACTCGGGCAAGGTCCGCGACCTTTACGAAATCGACGCCAAGCGCATGCTGATGGTCGCCACCGACCGCCTCTCCGCGTTCGACGTGATCCTCGACCAGCCGATTCCGGAAAAGGGCAAGATCCTCACCGCCATCTCCAACTTCTGGTTCGACAAGCTGTCCGGCATCGTTCCCAACCATTTCACCGGTGACAAGGTGGAAGACGTGGTGCCCGCCGCCGAACTGCCCCTGGTGGAAGGCCGCGCCGTGGTGGCCAAGCGTCTGAAACCCGTGGCCGTCGAAGCCATCGTGCGTGGCTACATCGTCGGCTCCGGCTGGAAGGAGTACCAGAAGACCGGCACCGTCTGCGGCATCCAGCTGCCGGCCGGCCTGAAGGAAGCCTCCAAGCTGCCGCAACCCATCTTCACCCCCTCCACCAAGGCGGCGGTCGGCGACCACGACGAGAACATCTCCTTCGAGCAGTGCGAAGCCATCATCGGCAAGGAACTGGCCGCCAAGGTCCGTGACACCGCCATCGCCCTGTACAGCACCGCCGTCGAATACGCCGCCACCCGCGGCATCATCATCGCCGACACCAAGTTCGAATTCGGCATCGACGAAGACGGCACCCTGACGCTGATGGACGAAGTGCTGACCCCCGACTCCAGCCGCTTCTGGCCGGTGGAAAGCTACGTCGAAGGCAAGAACCCGCCGAGCTTCGACAAGCAGTTCGTCCGCGACTGGCTGGAATCCACCGGCTGGAACAAGGAACCCCCGGCCCCGGCCGTGCCCGCCGAAGTCGCGCAGAAGACCGCCGACAAGTACCGCGAAGCCCTGACCAAGCTGACTTCCTGATGCTTTTGTTCCCCTCTCCCTCTGGGAGAGGGGCCAGGGGTGAGGGCGGTGTCCGGCACCTCGGATTTCCTCTATGCACCGCAACCATCTGAAACCACGCGAAAAAATCGCGCCACGGGCTTCGCCAAAGGCCGATGAGCTGGTATCATGCGCGCCGTTCGGGAAGATGCCGGAGTGGCCGAACGGGACGGATTCGAAATCCGTTGTGTCAGCAATGGCACCTAGGGTTCAAATCCCTATCTTCCCGCCATACATGAAAAGCCCCGCAGACCTTGGTCTGCGGGGCTTTTTGCTTTGGGGCCGCTATCGAGCCCCAGGCGTATCTTCACGCCATCATCTGTCCTGCTCGGAGCCTGCCAGGAGGCTCTCGTAGGTGCGTACGAAGGTTGGGAGATCAGTTCCCAGCACAGCGCACAGATCGCGTATCTGGACGAGATCCAGCCTGCGTGAACCATTCTCCACATCGCTCATGAATGACTGCGGCCGGCCCAGGGCCTCCGAGCATTGGCTTTGCGTCATTCCAGCATTGGCGCGCATTTGCCTGATCAACTGCGTGAGCGTTTCGTACTCCGGGCGGTAGATACCTTTCACCATGTCGGCTGCTCCTTCAGAAACAGCTGACCGTAAATCCGGTTTTGGGATATCTGAATTTGGGATAATTTGCCAATACACCCACGGAGGAGATTTGGCGAGGCTGCCAAGGACCGAACCATGTCCCGCGCGCTTATCCGGCATCGATTCAATGCTTACATCAACCAGTCTGGCCGTTGCTTCTACTGCGGAGTCGCCATGTGGCTGAAAGGGATCGAAGGTTTTGCCCACAAGCACCGCATATCACTGAGGCAGGCAGGGCGCTTCAAGTGCACGGCCGAGCATCTGGTGGCTCGCCGTGAAGGAGGTGGGGATGAGCCGGAGAACATCGTGGCCGCTTGTTCCTACTGCAACTGCAAACGCCACGATCGCAAACAGCCCATGTCGCCGGACCACTACAGGCGCTATGTCCTGGGCAGGTTGCAGAGCCGGCGTTGGCACCAGGATTGGGTCTACCGGTGTGCCGGAGAACTGTTGCCTGCATCTTCGACAAGTGTGTCGTAGCAGGTCCGCGAGCCCGCGCCGGAAACTGCGCCAGCGTTTCTGCTAACGGGAGGTCGCTGACAGTGTCCTCGATATCCCGATTGGCCAGGGCGCGGGGAATGATGGGCTAGGCCTTCATGCGCTGGCGTTCTGCACTCGGTTGCGCAGAGCCTCGAAATAGTTGTCATCGGCGGGGGCTGCAGGCTCGGATGCGGCGCCTTCCAGGAGCAGGTTGCGCAGGCGCTGGCAGTCCTGGTCTTTGCGGATCAGCTCGCACACATACTCGCTGCTAGTGCCATAGCCGCGCTGGCTGACCTGCTTATCGACAAAGCTTTTCAGGGAGTCGGGCAGGGAGATGTTCATGGTGCTCATGGGAGCCAGCCTTTTGGCAAATTTTGCCAAGCCATGTTAGCAGCGGGTGCCCGGGCCAGGTGCCAGGAACGTGCCGAAGCTAGTCATGAAAATGCCCCGCAGATTCCACTCTGCGGGGCGTTTGCTTGCTGGATCCAGGGATTTTCTTCCAAGGCTCACGAGGGCGTCGACACGCACTCGCTCATGGCCGCCTCCCGTTCGATAGGCACCAACGTCTCAAGCCCTGGAACACATCACCGCCGCATTGATCAGCCTTCCCTTGTCCTGCCAGGCATTTCGCTGATAGACGGAAAAGTGGCTCTGGCCTGGGGCGCTGGAGAGTTCCACCAGGCCTGAGGCCTTGGCGGGATCAGTGCTGCCCATGAAGAAAAGGGTCTTGCCGTTCTCCGCCTGGGTGAAGGTTGCCGCGTCGTGCCGGATGCCATCCTTCACGCAGTTCACGTAATCCGTATCGGCTCGGCTCGTGACGCCGGACGTACCGTCGCGGCTGGCCCTGATGTCGGGATTTTGCGCACAGCCTGTTGCGATCAGCAGAGTGGATAGAAGCAGGACTTTGCCGCCAAGAAGGAATGCTGAAGAGTTGCCAGGGTTCGTATTGTTCATGGCTGTTGCTCCAGGCTGGTGCATTTGGCTAGCCCGGTCTGATATTGCCGGCTGGCCGGTCGTGGCAGGGCGCCTGGGAGCGGAGGCCGTCGACTGAGGGGGCGGGAATCCTCCCCCAAGTGGCCGCTGCCTGTGCGGAGTAAGTGTATTCCCCTTTTTCCGTCCTGGATTGAGAGGGAAATGCGCTGGTCTGAAAGCGTGCCGAAGGGGCGGTGCAGCCATTCGAGATGGTGCTGCCGGTCGAGAAACCGTTCCTGTTCCGCAGTCGGTGGTCAGGCCTTCAGAAGTAGAGGTAGAGCGCCGCCGCCGCAACGGAAAGGCAAAGAACCAGCAGTACGGCCAGGGAAACGGGGGGAGGTGACGTGCGGTTGCGTCCCTCGATGATTTCCTGTGCCTGCGGTTGGACGCAGGAGGGCCGGGTGCGTTGCCTGGCCGGGTGGTTCATGGGCTCGCTCGACGCGTTGTCCTGGGCGTCGTCGGTTGGTGTCGTGGTGCGATCCGGGCGCTTCCACGTCCTGCCTTCTGGTTCCGGGTGCGTTTCCTGGAGCCAATTGCGGTCTTCCAGTCCCATACCGACCTCCCTGTCATTGGGTGCTGCAATGAACAACGATAGCCTGGGGATGCCGCAAAACACGTCGCCTATACCCAAGCCTTCGGCCTGCTGCCGATGAAGCCCCCGAGCGGTCGGGGTTTTCCAGGTTCTCTTCACTGCCCATCCAGGGTCTCCATCGGGTTCAGCTTTTGCTGTTGACCGGCCTGGCGGCGCTCCGGGCACCAGGCACTCCATTGTGTCGCTGTACTGTAGGTCATTGCTGATGAGCATCAAGTCGAATTCGCGACTGGCATTGGCCGAAACCTTGCCGAGTTTCGCTTTTTAGGGTGATTTCGTTGGCGTAGCAGCGTTGCGCACACGTCCTGCTGCTGGTGTGGGCATAAGGCCGCGGTGGGGGTGCAGGCTCTGGCGCCACATGGACTTGTTGGCGGCTTCTTCGCTGCCGGCATCCGCTAATGGCCAGTTGCCTTGATCATCTCCGGCGAATTGACACGGAAAAGGCGACAAGCTGCACGTTTTTTACAAGGAGTTGGAAGAACTGAACGACCTTGCGCCAGTCTCTTCTCCTAGGCCTGCCCCAGAGGAAGCCGTACAGGACAGTGGCGCAATGCCATGGCAGGCCGCCTACAGCCACTTCAAAAGGATTGAAGTCATGACCCACAAGAACAGCGTCAGACGTGTTGTTGGTTCCCTGGTTCTCGCTGCTTCCACTTCCACCCTTGCCGCCCCGGTGCCTGAAGGCGATGCCTTCGGCGAGTTCTGGAGCCCCGGCAAGCCCAACCCTGGTATCTGCAAGTCGCCTGTGCTGGTCGGCACGCCGCTGGGCCTGCCGCGCTGCCTCGAGGCGAGCAATGTGATGAGCCGCCTGCAGGCGTTGCAGGATATCGCCACCCTCAACGACGGCAATCGCGCCGCCGGGCTGCCGGGCTACCAGGCCTCGATCGACTACGTGAAACAGACCCTGGAGCGCGCCGGCTACCAGGTGCAGGTGCAGCCGTTCCCCTTCACCGCCTTCTTCCCGAAGGGGCCGGGCACCTTGCAGGCATTGACGCCGCAGCCGGCCAGCTACGTCTGGGAGGAGGACTTCAACTACCTGTCGCAGACCGAGCCCGGTGATGTCAGCGCGCCGGTGGTGGCGGTGGACCTGGCCCTCGGAGCCGGCAATACCTCCACCAGCGGCTGCGAGGCGGAAGACTTCGCCGGCTTCCCCAGTGGCGCCATTGCCCTGATCCAGCGTGGCAGCTGCACCTTCGAAGTGAAGGCGGAGAATGCCGCGGCCGCCGGTGCGGTGGGGGCGATCATCTTCAACCAGGGCAATACCGAAGAGCGCAAGGGCCTGGAGAACGTCACCCTGGGCGACACCTACGAGGGCGGCATCCCGGTGTTCTTCGCCACCTATGACAACGGCGTGGCCTGGTCGCAGACCGCCGGCCTGCAACTGCATATGGTGGCGGACGTGATCCGCGACAAGACCGAGACCTTCAACCTGGTGGCCGAGACTCCGCGCGGCAACCCGGACAACGTGGTGATGGCTGGCGCCCACCTGGACTCGGTGTTCGAGGGCCCCGGCGTCAATGACAACGGCTCGGGCAGCGCGGCCCTGCTGGAGATGGCCGTGCTGCTGCGCAAGGCGCATCCGCAGAACAAGGTGCGTTTCGCCTGGTGGGGGGCCGAGGAGTCCGGGCTGGTGGGCTCGACCTTCTACGTCAACAGCCTGAGCGACGAGGAGCGGCAGAAGATCAAGGCGTACCTGAACTTCGACATGATAGGTTCGCCGAACTTCGCCAACTTCATCTATGACGGCGACGGTTCCTCCTTCGGCCTGCAGGGCCCGCCCGGCTCGGCGGCCATCGAGCGCCTGTTCGAGGCCTACTTCAATCTGCGTGGCGAACCCTTCGAGGGGACCCAGATCGACTTCCGCTCCGACTATGCGCAGTTCTTCGAAGTGGGCATCCCCTTCGGTGGCCTGTTCACCGGTGCCGAGGACATCAAGAGCGAGGAGCAGGCGCAGAAGTACGGCGGCGCCGCCGGCCAGGCCTTCGATCCCTGCTACCACCAGGGTTGCGACGACATCGGCAACATCGATCTGAACGCCCTGGAGATCAACGGCGACGCCATGGCCTTCGCCACCAGTTGGCTGTCGCTGTCGACGAAGATCATCGACGACGAGATCGCCGCCGCCCAGCAAGCCCAGGGGACCACCACGCTGCGCATACAGTCGGTACGCCAGGCCGAGCGCTGGGGTAACCATTACGTCAGATAATGCCTGAGCCCTCTGCGCCGGGGGGCCGGCGCAGAGCCCAGGCCGGCGCCGGATACGCGCCGAAACGAAGCTCCAGGGGCCCACGGCCGCGCAAAGGCCGGTACGGGCCCATACTGGACAAAGGCGATTACCTTTAGTCACGAGGGCCGCCTATGTCTCGTCCGCCTGCGGAAGCCGGCAACGTTCCCGCCCGTGACGGGGATGCGGAAAAACTGCTGGGGATCGTCCAGCGCACGGTGACCGAACTGCGCCCACAGGCTGCACAAGGTTTGCGGGTCACCTTGCACAGCGTGCTGGACCGCGATCTGGGGGTGGACAGCCTGGCCCGGGTCGAACTCTGGTCGCGCATCGAGCAGGAGTTCGCGGTTCGATTGCCGCAGGAGCTGTTCGCCTCGGCCAGCACCCCCGCCGATGTGCTGCACGTCCTGCAGCGCAGCCCGGCTTCCCGGCCGCTGCAACCCACCCGTTCCGGCCATCCTGGCGAGCCCGCCGCGGGCGACCGGCACACACCGGATGCCGCACTGACCCTGATCGACGTGCTGGACTGGCATGTACGCCGGCACTCCGGGCAGACCCACGTGCTCCTGCTGGGGGATGACGAGCAGCCGGACGAAATCAGCTACGGCGCCTTGCAGCAGGGCGCCCTGGCCGTCGCGGCGGGTCTGCAGCGTGGTGGCCTGCTCGCCGGGCAGGCGGTGGCGCTGATGTTGCCCACCGGGCGCGACTTTCTCCTGGGCTTTTTCGGCATCCTGCTCGCGGGCGGCATACCGGTGCCCATCTACCCGCCGCTGCGCCTGTCGCAGATCGAGGATCACCTGCAGCGTCAGGCCGGCATCCTGCGCAACGCCGAGGCCAGCGTGCTGATCACCGTCCCCGAGGCGAGGCTGCTGGCCCAGCTGCTCCGCCCCCTGGTGCCGAGCCTGGCGCGCATCGCCAGCGTTGCCGAGCTGGGTGGCGAGGGGCGCGAATGCGCGACGGTGGTGCGGCAGCCGGACGATATCGCCTTCCTGCAGTACACCTCGGGCAGCACCGGCCAGCCCAAGGGGGTGATGGTGAGCCACGCCAACTTGCTGGCCAACCTGCGTGCCATGGGCACCGTGCTGCAGGTGGGGCCGGGTGACCTGTTCGTCAGCTGGCTGCCCATGTACCACGACATGGGGCTGATAGGCGCCTGGCTGGGCAGCCTTTACTACGGTTTCAATCTGGTGCTGATGTCGCCCCTGGCCTTCCTGTCCAGGCCGGCGCGCTGGCTATGGGCCATCGACCGCTTCCGCGGCACCCTGTCGGCGGCGCCCAACTTCGCCTACGAGCTGTGCCTGAACAAACTCGCCGACAGCGATCTCGAAGGCCTGGACCTGAGCAGCTGGCGCCTGGCCCTCAACGGCGCCGAGCCGGTCAGCCCGGCCACCCTGCAGCGCTTCGCCGAGCGTTTCGCGCGCTACGGCCTGGCACCGACTGCACTGACGCCGGTCTTCGGCCTGGCCGAGGGCACCCTGGGCGTGTCTTTCCCGCCCCTGGGCCGAGGGCCGCTGGTCGACCGGGTGCAGCGCGAGGCATTCCAGCTTCGCGGCCAGGCACTGGCGCCAGGGACGGACGATAGCGCCACCCTCAGCTTCGTCTCCTGCGGCCGCCCCCTGCCGGGACACCAGATTCGCATCGTCGACGACCGCCGCGTCGAACTTCCCGAGCGCCGGGAAGGTCACCTGCAGTTCAGCGGGCCTTCGACCACCTCGGGTTATTACCGCGCCCCGGAGGAAACCGCCCGGGTCCTGCGCGATGGCTGGATGGACTCCCTCGACCTCGCCTACATGGCCGATGGCGAGGTCTATCTCACCGGCCGCGCCAAGGACCTGATCATCCGTGCCGGGCGCAATCTCTATCCCTACGATGTCGAGACGGCGGTCGGCAACCTGCCGGGCCTGCGCAAGGGATGTGTCGCGGTATTCGGCAGCCGCGACGCGGCCAGCGGAACCGACCGCCTGGTGGTGATGGCGGAAGCCCAGGAGCAGGAGGAGGGGGCGCAGCAGCGCCTGCGCCAGGAGGTCAACCGCATACTGGTCGACCTGGCTGGCGTGCCCCCCGACGATATCGTCCTGGTCCCTCCCCATAGCGTGCTGAAGACGTCCAGCGGCAAGATTCGCCGTGCCGCCTGCCGTGAACTGTACGAGCGCGGTGAAGCGGGGCGGCCACGCCTCGCCCCGTGGCGCCAGGTGTTGCGCCTGCTGGCGCAGGCCATGCGTGGGCATCTCGGCCGTGGCTGGCAGGGCGCGCGCGTCCTCTCCTATGCCGTGTATATCTGGCTGCTGTTCTGGCTGGTCACGCCGCTGACCTGGCTGGGCGTTGCGATCCTGCCGCAGGGGCGCTGGTGCCGCACCTTCGTGCATTGGGCGGCACGGTTGTTCATCCGCCTGGCCGGGGTGCCGTTCAGCGTCGAAGGGCTGGAACATCTGCCGGGGGAGGGGGCCTGCGTGCTGGCCGCCAACCATGCGAGCTATCTCGATGGGGTCATCCTCTGCGCCGCGCTGCCGCCGCGGTTCGCTTTCGTCGCCAAGCGCGAACTGGCGGGCCAGTGGATCCCCAGCCTGTTCCTGCGCAAGCTCGGCGCGCTGTTCGTCGAACGCTTCGACCTGCAACGCAGTGTGGCCGACAGCGAGGCCCTGGAGCGGGCGCTGCGGGCCGGCCAGTCGTTGCTGTTCTTCCCGGAGGGCACCTTCACCCGTGAACCGGGTTTGCGTGCCTTCCACATGGGCGCCTTCGTGCTGGCCGCCAATACCGCTGTTCCCTTGCTGCCGGTGGCGATCCGTGGCACCCGCACGGTGCTGCGCGATGGCCAGTGGTTCCCGCTCCGTGGGGCGATCCATGTCAGTGTCTGCGCGCCTCTGCTGGCGGAGGGGCCGGGCTGGCCGGAGTCGATCAGGTTGCGGGATGCGACCCGGGCCGTGCTGCTGGAACGCCTGGATGAGTCGGAACGCACCCTGAGCTTCAGTTGAGGGCGCTGGCCGGGGGGACGGCCTTCCGTCTTCCCGGATTGACGCGGAGCAGGTAGCGCGATTTACTGTATATAAATACAGTATCCGTAGGATTTCCCCCGATGGCCTTGGTGATTGTTCCTGGCCCTTTCGGCAGCCCTTTCCCGGGGCTGCCGTTTTTTTCTTCCGGCAATGGGTCGAGGTGATGGGCGCTGTCGTTGCCCTCGACACCCTGCTCAACGAACGGCGGGTATGGAAGGGCCAGCCCGGCGCGCAGCCGGCCGGCAGCGACCAGCCCACCGGCCTCGTCGCCCTGGACAGGGTCCTGCCCGGCGGTGGCTGGCCTGAAGCCGCGCTCAGCGAAATCCTTGTCGCGGCTGCGGGGCTCGGCGAGTTGCGCCTGCTCTGGCCCACCCTGGCGCGGCTGACCGGCAGTGCCGAGCGGGTGGTGCTGGTGGCGCCGCCCCATATCCCCTATCCCCAGGCCTGGCAGGCCGCCGGCGTCGACCTGCGCTGGCTGGCGCTGGTGGAGGCCAGCGGCCGCGACGCGCTCTGGGCCGCCGAGCAGTGCCTGCGTTCCGGCAGTTGCGGCGCGGTGCTCTGCTGGCCGCAGCAGGCCGACGACCGCGCCTTGCGCCGCTTGCAGGTGGCCGCGGAAAGCGGCCAGACCCTGGCCTTTGCCTATCGCCCCCTGGATGCCGCCCTCAACCCTTCGCCAGCGTCCCTGCGCATCGCCGTCGACGGGTTGCCGGCGCAATTGCGGGTGCTCAAGTGCCGGGGCGGTCTGCCACCGGCGAATCCCATCGCCCTGGCCCGGTGAAGCCGCCATGCGCTGGGCCTGCATACTGCTGCCGCAACTGGCGCTGGATGGCGTGCTGCGCGGTCATCCCGACCCCGAGGCGCCCCTGGCGCTGGTGACCGGCACGGCGCAGCGCCGCGTGCTGCGCGCCCTCAACCCGGCAGCCAGGGCCCTGGGGCTGCGCCCTGGCCAGTCACTGACTGCCGCCCACGCCCTGACCCGGGATTTCGCCCAGGTGGAGTACGACCCGGCGCAGGTCGAGCGCTGGGAGCGACTGCTCGCGGCCTGGGCCTATGGCTTCAGTTCCCAGGTCAGCCTGCGCTACCCGCGATGCCTGCTGCTGGAGGTGGAATCCAGCTTCGCCCTGTTCGGCCCCTGGCCGCGTTTCGAGGCGCGACTGCGCCGGGAGCTGGCGGCCCTGGGCTTTCGCCATCGCATAGTCGCGGCGCCCAATCCGGCGGCGGCACGGATACTGGCCAATGCCTACGACGGCCTGGCCGTGACGCACCAGGATGAGTTGCGCCAGGCCCTCGGGCGCATGCCGGTGGACCGCGCCGGCCTGGCGCGCGAAACCGCCACCGCCTTTGCCCGCATGGGCCTGCGCCACCTGGAACAGGTGCTGGCGCTGCCGCGGGAGACGCTGGCCCGGCGCTTTCCGGCCGAGGTGCTGCAGCACTTCGACACCCTGCTCGGCGAACGGCCCCTGGCCCTGGAGTGCTACCGGCCGCCGGACGAGTTCGACCTGCGCATCGAGCTGAACTTCGAGGTGGAGTCCCTCCAGGCGCTGCTCTTCCCCCTGCGCCGTCTCACCGCCGACCTGGCCGCCTTCCTCGCCAGCCGTGACAGCGGCGTGCAGCGTTTCGTCCTGCATCTGGAACACCGCGACCTCCACGACACCCAGGTGCCGGTGGGCCTGCTCAGCGCCGAGCGCGAAGCGGCCATGCTCTTCGAGCTGGCCCGCGGGCGCCTGGAGCAGTTGCAGGTGCCGGCGCCGGTGCGTGCCTTCCGCCTGCAGGCGCGGGACCTGCCGGCCTTCGTGCCGGAACGCCGCGAGCTGTTCGACGAGCGCCCGCAGCAATCCCTGCCCTGGGAACAGCTGCGCGAGCGTCTGCGCGCGCGCCTGGGAGACGATGCCGTGCACAGTCTCGCGCTGCGCGCCGACCACCGCCCCGAATGGGCCTGGCAGCTGGACGCCGTCGGCTCGCCGGTGCCGCTCCAGTCCGCGCCACCGCGCCCCGGCTGGCTGCTGCGTGAACCGCACCCCCTGCGGGAAGTGGGCTTGCGCATCCTCGCCGGCCCCGAGCGCATCGAGTCCGGCTGGTGGGACGGTGGCGATGTGCGCCGCGACTACTACCTGGTGGAAACCCGCAGCGGCCAGCGCGGCTGGGCTTTTCGTCCGGTGAACGGGGAGGGGCCGCTGCTGCTGCACGGCTGGTTCGCATGAGCGCCTACGCCGAACTGCACTGCCTGTCCAACTTCAGCTTCCAGCGTGGGGCCTCCAGCGCTCTCGAACTGTTCCAGCGCGCCGCACTGCATGGCTACGCGGCACTGGCGATCACCGATGAGTGCACCCTGGCCGGCATCGTCCGTGCCTGGCAGGCCGCCAAGAAGACCGGGCTGCCTCTGGTGATCGGCAGCGAGATGCGCGTCGAAGGCGGCCCCAGGCTGGTGCTGCTGGTGGAAAACCTGGCCGGCTACCAGCACCTCTGCCGTCTCATCACCCGGGCCCGACGGCGGGCGGAGAAGGGCCGGTATCGACTGCTGCGGGAGGACCTGTCGGAACCGGCGGACGGCCTGCTGGCTCTCTGGGTGCCCGACTTTGATGACGATGATCGCGAAGCTTCCTGGCTGCGCCGATGCTTTCCCGGGCGCCTGTGGCTGGCGGTGGAACTGCACCGGGGCCCGGACGACGCCGGCCGCCTGGCGCGCCTGCTGGCCCTGGCCGAACGCTGCGGCATTGCGCCCGTGGCGGCGGGGGATGTACATATGCACGCCCGCGGCCGCCGCGCCCTGCAGGACTGCATGACCGCCGTGCGCCACCATTGCACGGTGGCCGAGGCCGGTCACCGGCTTTTCCCCAATGGCGAGCGCCACCTGCGTCAGCGCGAGGTGCTGGCCGGCCTCTATCCGCCAGCGCTGCTCGCCGAGTCGGTGCGCATCGCCCGTCGCTGCACCTTCCACCTGGGCGAGCTGAGTTACCAGTACCCCCGCGAACTGGTGCCGGACGGCCACAGCTCCACCACCTGGTTGCGCGAGCTGACCGAGCGGGGGCTGCGGCGGCGCTGGGCCGAGGCGGTGCCGGAAAGCGCGCGGGCGCTGGTGGAGAAGGAGCTGGCGCTGATCGCCGAGCTGGGCTACGAGAGCTACTTCCTCACGGTGGCCGATATCGTCGAGTTCGCCCGCAGCCAGGACATCCTCTGCCAGGGACGTGGCTCGGCGGCCAACTCGGTGGTGTGCTTCGCCCTGGGCATCACCGAGCTGAATCCCTGCGGGAACACCGAGATGCTGTTCGAGCGCTTCATGTCCAAGGAGCGCAACGAGCCGCCGGATATAGACGTGGACTTCGAGCACGAACGCCGCGAGGAGGTGATCCAGTACCTGTTCCGCCGCTACGGGCGGGGCAGGGCGGCGCTCACCGCGGTGGTCAGCACTTATCACGGCGCCGGCGCGGTGCGCGATGTGGCCAAGGCCCTCGGCCTGCCGCCGGACCAGGTCAATGCCCTGGCCGACTGCTGTGGCAGCTGGAGCGACCAGGCCCCAGCGGCGGAGCGCCTGCGCGAGGTGGGCTTCGACCCGGACAGCCCGGTGCTGCGCCGGGTGCTGGCGCTGACCGGCGAACTGATCGGCTTTCCCCGTCACCTGTCGCAGCACCCCGGCGGCTTCGTGATTTCCGAAACGCCGCTGGACAGCCTGGTGCCGGTGGAAAACGCCAGCATGGCCGAACGCACCGTGATCCAGTGGGACAAGGACGACCTCGACCTGGTGGGGCTGCTCAAGGTGGATGTGCTGGCCCTGGGGATGCTCAGCGCGCTGCGCCGCTGCTTCGCCCTGATCGAGCGCTATCGCGGCACCCGCTGGACCCTGGCGACCCTGCCCCGGGAGGACCGGGCGACCTACGACATGATCAGCCGCGCCGACACCATCGGTGTGTTCCAGATCGAGTCGCGGGCGCAGATGTCCATGCTGCCGCGGCTCAGGCCCAGGACCTTCTACGACCTGGTGATCCAGGTCGCCATCGTCCGGCCGGGGCCCATCCAGGGCAACATGGTCCATCCCTACCTGCGCCGACGTAACAGGATCGAGGAGGTGGAGTATCCCTCCGAGGAACTGGTCCCCGTGTTCGAACGCACCCTGGGGGTACCGCTGTTCCAGGAGCAGGTGATGCAGCTGGCCATGGTCGCCGCCGACTATACCCCCGGCGAAGCCGACGAGCTGCGCCGTAACATGGCGGCCTGGAAGCGCCACGGTGGGTTGGAGCACCATCGCCAGCGGCTGACTTCGCGCATGCTCGCCAAGGGGTATGAACCGACCTTCATCGAGCAGATCTTCGAACAGATCAAGGGCTTCGGCAGTTACGGCTTTCCCGAATCCCACGCGGCCAGTTTCGCCTTGCTCACCTACGCCAGCAGCTGGCTGAAATGCCACGAACCGGCGGCCTTCGCCTGCGCCCTGATCAACAGCTGGCCCATGGGCTTCTACAGCCCTGACCAGGTACTGCAGGATGCCCGCCGCCACGGCCTTGCGGTGCGCCCGGTGGATGTGCGGCACTCGGACTGGGATTGTTCCCTGGAGCCGGTGGGGCAGGGCAGCGAGCTGGCCATTCGCCTGGGGCTGCGCATGGTGCGTGGTTTTCGCGAGGAGGATGCGCGGCACATCGAGGCGGCGCGGCAGGCGGCGGTCTTCGCCAGCGTCGGCGACCTCTGTCGGCGCGCCTGCCTGGATGCCCGCGCCCGCGAACTGCTGGCCGACTCCGGTGCCCTGCGCGGGTTGGCCGGACACCGCCACCGGGCGCGTTGGGCCGTGGCCGGGGTGGAGGTGCAGGCGCCGCTCTTCGCCGGCCTGCCGGAACAGGACGAAGCCCAGGTGGCCCTGCCGCTGCCCAGCGTGGGCGAAGACATGCTCACCGACTACGCCACCCTGGGCACCACCCTCGGGCCGCACCCCATCGCCATGTTGCGCGGCGACCTGCGCAAGCGGCGCTGCCGCAGCTCACGGGAGCTGCTGGCGGTGGAACACGGACGGCAGGTCAGCGTCGCCGGTCTGGTGGTGGGGCGGCAGCGACCGCAGACCGCCAGTGGGGTGATCTTCGTCACCCTGGAAGACGAACACGGCATGGTCAATGTGGTGGTCTGGAACGATCTCGCCGAGCGCCAGCGCCGCGTGCTGGTGGGCTCGCGGCTGCTGCAGGTGGACGGCCGGCTGGAATCGGTGGAGGGCGTGCGCCACCTGATCGCCCGCCGCCTGCATGACCTCACGCCCCTGCTCGACGGGCTGGATGTACGCAGCCGGGATTTTCGCTAGATCGGCGCAAATCACCGCAGTTTTTGGATTTTTGTGGAATCCGGTGAGTCCGTGAGCCATGCAGGGTGGATAGCGCTTTTCTATCCACCAGCGAGGCCGTGCAGGACACCGCTGGTGGAAATCCCCGAAGGGATTTCCACCCTACGCACTCGCGAACGGATTCGCCCCACAGGTCCTGTGCCATCAGCCGTGTAGGGTGGATAGCGCTTTTCTATCCACCAGCGGGGCAATGCAGGACACCGCTGGTGGAAATCCCCGAAGGGATTTCCACTCTACGTGTTAGATCGACGCAAATCGCTGCACGTTTCTGGCTTTTGCCTTGGGCATCAGTGCGGCGTCGCCGGGGTGTCCTTCGCCTTCTGCCGCCGGAATGAGCGGGAAGAGTGGGGCGGTGAGGACCGGCTGTGATGGTGGTGGTGATGGTGGGAGATCCTGAGCATGGCCCACAGCAGCGCGACCGCCGCCAGCAGCCAGCCCATGATCATCAGGGCTATGAAAATTTCGGGACCCATTGCGAACCGCCTCTGGCGCCAAAGTGGTGGGCGCACGTCCTGAGTCTAGTCTGGCCAGTGTGACGACTGCTTGAAGCCGGCGGCCTTTGGTCGGCTCGGCTGTGGCGATCGGACGGGGTGCCGGTCAACGGCACTCCTGGTCCATGTTGCGCTTGGCCTTCTCGGTGGGGGCATTACGGTACTGATCGGTCCAGAACTGGCACTTGGCATCGCCCAGCCGGCGCTGTTCCTCCAGCCGTTCCTGGCGCTCGTTGTCTGCGCGCTGGGCGGCGCTGTAGTTCTCCTCGTACTTCTGCAGGCGTTCCTCGCCGCTGCTTGGCAAGGCGGGCGCCGGGGCCGGAGCCGGCTGGGACGGGGCGGGCGGTGGAGTGAAGACCTCGGCGACCGGTGCCTGGGCGTTGGCCATGTAGAGCTGATAGCCGAAGTAGGTGGTCGCGCCGATGGCGATGAAACCGAGCCAGACCCCCAGGGCGACGCTGAGAATCAGGGCCAGGGGGCTGAAGCTGATGCGCAGGATGCGGCGTTGGCGAGCCATGGTGCCTCCGAAGCGTTGGGGCGGCAGCTTCAGTGTACCTCCAGCACCTCGAAGGTCTGATGGCCATTACCGATGGTCAGGGTCACCTCGGCGCCTTCGGCCTTGCCCAGCAGGGCCTGGCCCAGGGGTGAGCGGGGGCTGATCACGGTGATTTCCTCGCCCTGGTCCACCACCTTCAGGCCGGCTGCTTCGGGGCCGAGGAACAGGCGCTGCTCGCTGCCGTCCTCGGCGGCCAGCAGCACCAGGGCGCTGAGCTGGATCCCCTGCGCCGGATCGAAGGTGCGCAGTCTGAGGTTCTCGAACAGGCCCAGCGCCTGCTTGATCTCGGCGGCACGGCGGGCCTGGCCGGTGGCCAGGTAGGAGGCTTCCAGGCCGAGGGTGTCGTACTTGTTCTCGGCGATGTTTTCCTCGTGGGTCGCCGCCTCGTAGGCGGTCTGCGCTGCGCGCTGCAGCAGCTGCAGGTCAGCGGCGAGCTTGTCGAGGATCAGGCGGTGGATACGGGTTTTGTCCATGGGGCGCGGTCGGCTGGGGAACGGCGAGACATTCTAGGGACCTTCCGGCAAAGGTGGGAGACGGGCTTTTGCAAGAAGGGGAGAAGCTGTGCACAGAGTTGGCGCAGTCGGACCTTGGTACCTGCTTCGGGAGGTCTACTCCCGGCCCCTTTTTGTGCCATTCGTCGCCGGCTGGAACGCGCGTACAACACAGGTTTCAGACGATTTCCAGCGCGAAATGCCCCGCAACGGGGCGATAGGGGTATTGACAGTTTCGAGTTGTGCACAGTCGCGAAGCAGCCTCGCAAATCGCTGCCAGAATGCCCCGTAAGCGCTTGATTCTCAGTGATGAATTCGTAACTACATGAAAAATAAGGAATTTTATAATTGGTGAAAAAATCATCAGTTTGACTGGAGGCCAGGATCCACAAGCGCTCGGTGACGTTTCGAGCACCTTCTTCACAGAGTTATCCACAGCTTCTGTGGATTGTCCCGAGCACTTGCTCTAGAACGCGACCTGCGGCAATTGCAAGACTTTACCTGCCACGAAAAAGGAGTAGAGTTGCGCGCCTTTCCGGCCACCTGCCCCCCTGTTTCATGAAGTACCGCGTTCCCGTCGATGCCGCTTCCAGCCCGCAAACCCTGCCGACCCGCGTCGCCCTCTGGTTGCTGGACAACCCGCGCCTGGGCCAGGCGTCGAGCGTGAAACGGTTCGCCGGCAAGCTGCTCAAGCAGCCGGCGCGGGAAGGCGTGGTGGCCGCCCAGAGTCGCCTGGGGCAGATGCTCTGCCGCGACTGCGGCAACCCGCGCGATCGCCGTATCGGCCTGGACATGTTGCGCCAGGCCGCCCGCGCCGGTGATCGCCGCGCGCAACTGGAACTGGGCCGCCTGTGCAGCCATCCGCGCATCAACGAACCGCTGCAGGCCCGCCACTGGCTGGAACAGGCCGCGGCCCAAGGGTCCCACGAAGCCAAGCGCCTGCTCGGCCGTCTCCCGCAGCACCCCTGATCGCGCGCCCGCCGCTGGGTATACTCCCGGCATTCCAGCGCGGAGCCGCTCATGCCCATAGATATCCCCAACCTGTTGATCGGCCTGTTCGCCGCCGCCGTGCCCCTGCTGGGCCTGGCCTGGCAGCTGCAGCGCAAGCTCAGCGTCCTCGAGACCGAACAGACCCTGCTCGAAGAGCGCCTGACCCACGCCCAACTGGCCCAGGACGGCCTGGCCGTGCAACTTGACGACAGCCGTGTGGAAAACCGCGAACTCGGCCAACTCAATGCCGCCCAGCAGGCCGAACTGGCAGCCCTGCGCCGCGAGGCGGAGCTGCTCGGTGTCGAGCGCCAGAGCGCGCGCGAGGCACTGCTGGCCTGGAACCAGGAACGTGAGCGCAAGGACGTCGAACTGCGTCGCCTGGACGCCGAGCGTGCCGGCCTGGAAGCCGAGTTGCGCGAGCAGCGCGAGGCCCACGAACAGCGCCTGGGTGACTTGCAGGCGGCCCGCGACGACCTGCGCGCGCAGTTCGCCGAGCTGGCCGGGAAGATCTTCGACGAGCGCGAGCAGCGCTTCGCCGAAACCAGCCAGCAACGCCTCGGCCAGTTGCTCGACCCGCTCAAGGAGCGCATCCAGGCCTTCGAGAAGCGGGTGGAAGAAAGCTATCAACAGGAAGCCCGCGAGCGTTTCTCCCTGGGCAAGGAGCTGGAGCGCCTGCAGCAGCTCAACCAGCGCCTGGGCGATGAGGCCACCAACCTCACCCGCGCCCTGAAAGGGCAGAAGACCCAAGGCAACTGGGGCGAACTGGTGCTGGAGCGGGTGCTGGAGCACGCCGGCCTGGAGAAGGGCCGCGAATACCAGACCCAGGTCAGTCTGAAGAGCGCCGAGGGCGAACGCTTCCAGCCCGACGTGCTGATCCAGCTGCCGGGGGACAAGCAGGTGGTGGTGGACGCCAAGGTCAGCCTCACCGCCTACCAGGCGCTGATCGCCGCCGAGGACGAAGCCGCCCGCAGCCAGGCTCTGAAGCAGCACGTACTGTCCCTGCGCAGTCACCTCAAGGGGCTGTCGGTGAAGGACTACCAGCGCCTGGAGGGCCTGCACAGCCTGGACTTCGTGCTGCTCTTCGTGCCCATCGAAGCGGCCTTCGCCGCTGCCCTGCAGGCCGACCCCGGGTTGTTCCAGGAGGCCTTCGAGCAGCACATCGTGATCGTCAGCCCGACCACCCTGCTGGCCACCCTGCGGGTGATCGACAGCCTCTGGCGCCAGGAACGGCAAAGCCAGAACGCCCGCGAGATCGCCGAACGCGCCGGAGCGCTGTACGACAAGTTCGTCGCCTTCGTCCAGGACCTGGACGAGATGGGCAGCCGCCTGCAGCAGCTGGACAAGGCCTACGCCAGCGCCCGCAACAAGCTGGTGGACGGTCGCGGCAACCTGGTCGGCCGGGTGGAAAACCTCAAGCTCCTCGGCGCCCGCGCCAGCAAGAGCCTGCCCACCGACCTGCTGGAGCGGGCGGCGGGGTTGCCGCTGCTGGATGAGCAGATCGAGGGTTGAGATTGTTGGGCAGCCCTGCGGCCTGCTTCGCGAATGAATTCGCTCCTACAGTGACTGCACTGAGCTGGGTTGTGAGTCACCCCTCTCCTCTTCAGGGAGAGGGGCCGGGGGAGAGGGATGTCGTGCCCCGCTCGAACCTCCAGGGGCAGACCTGCGGCCTGCTTGGCGAATGAATTCGCCCCTACATAAAAGCGCCCACTTTCCTCAGACAGCCTCCGTCCTTTGCCTCGCCGCCTTCGATCTGGTCGACGAACTCCCTGATCCAGCCGGCGAGGCGTTGCGGCTCGGCCAGCAATTGCCAGTGCCCGGCAGCCACTTCCCGGCGCCATAGGCGCGGCGCCCAGCGGTCGAGTTGCTGGAACAGCTGCGGGCGCACGAAGCGGTCGCGGGTGGCAACGATGAGCTGCACCGGTACCCGGGTCGACCGCGGGCGCGGACGGAACAGGCTGTTGATGAAGTTGGCGCGATAGAGCTTCACGCCATGCCGGCCATCGGCTTCCTGCGTGGGATTGGGGCGCGTCGTCCGCACCCCCTCCAGGCGCCGCAGCAGGCCTGGCCAGGCGCGGGCCAGGCCAAGACGCCAGAGCAGTTCCGGCAGCCACGGGGTGTGGAAGAAAGCGACGTACCAGGAGCTGACCAACTGGCCGAGCACCTGCCCGAAAGCGCGGGGGCGTTTCTCCTTCAGGCGCTCGCGCATCCAGTGGCCTACGTGGTCCAGGCAGGGGCCGGATACCGTGGTGTAGGAGGCCAGCAGCGGTTGGATGCGTGGCTCGGTCACCGCTTCCCAGGACTGGATCGAGCCCCAGTCGTGGGCCACCAGGTGCACCGGTCCCTCGGGGCTGGCGGCCCTGATCACCGCTTCCAGGTCCCTGGCCAGCTTCTCCAGCCGGTAGTCGCGTGTCCTGCGCGGGATATCCGAGGCGCCGGCGCCACGCACGTCGTAGGCGACTATCTGGTAGTCGGCGGCCAATTCGCGCACCAGCGGCAGCCAGACTTCATGGTTGTCGGGATAGCCGTGCACCAGCAGCAGGGTTGGCCCGCAGGCATTGCCCCAGCGGTAGGCGGCCAGTTCCACACCGGCGCCCTTCACGGCGAAGCGCTGGGGGGCCGGTAGCGAAGGCAGGTTCATGGGGCGCTCCTGAGGAAGACCGTTACATTGTTTGATGTAACGATCATTCTTCAGCAGGGAGTCCGGCCCCGGCCAGCCCTCGGCGGCATTCGTTCCGTCCGCGTTACCCGCTTACCCAAGGACGGAAAGGCCCGTTGCAGAGCGGATGCGTGGCGGTTATGGCGAAATAGGAGGGAAGCGCCCGGGGCAAGTCCAGCCAATGGTTGGGGCGGGCGGCCGCTGTTGTTGGGGCGAAGGGGGCGGCGATATGATCCGGCCCATGAAAAATCTCCCCTCCTTCCTCGGCAAGCTGCTCCACCCGACCGCCGAAAGCCCGGCCGTACCGGACGCTGAATATACGGTGGATGAACTGGCCCGCGAGGCCGGGACCACGGTGCGCAACCTGCGTGCCTACCAGGATCGCGGCCTGCTGCCGCCGCCGGAGCGGCGTGGACGGGTGGGCATCTACAACGGCGCGCACCTGGCGCGGCTGCGGCTGATCGGCCAATTGCTGGAACGCGGCTACGGCATCGCCAGCATTCGCGAGCTGCTGGAGGCCTGGGAGCAGGGGCAGGACCTGGCCCATGTGCTGGGGCTGGAGCAGGCCATTGTCGGTGCCTGGAACCTGGTGGAGCCCACCCGCCTGGGCTTCGACGACGTGCAGGCGCTGTTCGGCGCCGACCTCACCGACGCCAACATGGACCGCGCCCGCGAGCTGGGCCTGATCGAGTTCGCCGGCGACCACCTGCGGGTGCTCAACCCCCGGGTATTCGGCGCCGGGGTGCAGCTCTACCGCTCGGGGATCCCGCTGGATGTGCTGCTGGAGCAGTTCGCCGCCATCCGCCGCCAGGTGGAGCCGGTGTCGGCGGGCATCGTGCGGATGATAGTCGAGCACCTGGTCAACCCGCTGCTCTCCGACAGCCTGCCCCATGTCCGCGAACTGGATGGCCTGAATCGCCAGCTGCTGGCCCTGCGCCCGCTGGTGGAGCAGGTGGTGGACAGCGAACTGGCCCGCGGCCTGCAGCTTTCGGCCAACCAGGAGCTGGGAGAGCGGGTAGGCGAGTTGTTGAAGGGCTTTCTCGAGCGCTGAATTGGCTCGCCATCACGGCGCCTTGGAATGCCAGACCTGGCGTCTCCGGTACCTCGCTAGTTGGGTTTCGCTGCGCTCTACCGCAACCTACGATTCGCGACTGCTCAGCCGGTCAGCGCCGCGCGCCGTCCGCGCTCCAGGCGCACGCTGGCCAGCAGCAGCAGGCCGATCACGAAGTAACTGCCGGTGATGAGCATGGCCAGGCGGTGGTCGCCTCCGGAAAGCCAGCTGGCCAGCCCGTAGGTCATGGGGCCGAGGATGGCGGAGAGCTTCACCGCCTGGCCCCAGAGCCCGAAGAACTCCGCCAGCCGCGTCGGCGGGGCGAGCAGGCCGACGATGGCGCGGCCCGCCGATTGGCTGGCGCCCATGCACAGGCCGGCGATATTGGCCGCAGCCCAGAACAGCGCCGGGCCGCTGGCCAGCCAGATCATGCCGACCATGGCCAGCCAGCCCAGCAGGGTCAGTGCCAGGGTGGGGCGGTGGCCGATGCGGTCCTGCAGCCAGCCGAAGAGCACGGCGCCGATGGAGGCGGTGATGTTGACGAGGAAGATCAGCAGCAGGGTGTCCTGGGTGGTGAAGCCCATTACCTGGTCGGCGTAGATGGCCGCCAGGCTGATCACCGCGGCGATGCCGGCCTGGTAGCAGACGGTGCAGGCGAGGAAGCGCATCAGGTCGCGATAGCGGCCGGCTTCGCGCAGGGTGCGGGCCAGGCGTGACCAGGCGCCTTGCGCCGCGGCCGGTTGCGGCAGGCTGCGTTCCTGCAGATAGAGGAAGGTCGGGGTACTGGCGAGGGCGAAGAGCAGGGCGGTGATGAGCACGCACACCGGCACGAACTGCGCCGCCGTCTGTCCCTGGCCCTGGGCCCAGCTGACGTAGCCCAGGCAGGCGCCCAGGCTGACCAGCCCGCCGATGTAGCCCAACCCCCAGCCCCAGCCGGACACCCGGCCCATGGCGTCGTCGCGGGCGAGTTCGGGGAGGAAGGCGGCGATCAGATTCTCCCCGGTGCCGAAGCAGAAGTTCGACAGCACCACGAAGAGCACCGCCAGCCCCAGGGCGCCCGGACCGGCCAGGGCCAGGGCCGCGGTGAAGATCACGCAGCCGATGGTGCTGAACAGCAGCAGGCGCTTCTTGCGCGCCGTGGCGTCGGCATGGGCGCCGATCAGCGGGGCGGTGAGGATCACCAGGGCGTAGGAGAGGGCGAGGGTGCTGGTCCAGGCCAGGGTGCCCCAGGGTTTGCCCTCGGCCACCACGGCGACGAAGTAGGCGTTGAACACGGCGGTGATGATCACCGTGGTGTAGCCGGAGTTGGCGAAATCGAACATCGCCCAGGCCCAGATTTCCCGGCGTGTCACGCCGCTGGCGAGGCTGGATCGCATGGCGCTTTTCCCCCTGTGGAGCGTCCCGGAGAGCCTAGCCCCGTCGACGCCATCCCGCGACCGCATCGGGTGCCCGGTCGAATTCCAGCGGCGTTGATCGCCCGCTGGCGGGGCGACGCCCGGGGTGCGCGGCGTGGCCGCCGCGCACCGGAGGCCGGCCCGTTGCGGGCCGGGTTCGCTCAATAGCTGTACTGCACCTGGACCCAGAGCTTGTCGGTATCGACGGTCCTGGCCTCGTCCGCCGAGTCGTAGTTGGCGTACTTGAGCAGGCCGACCAGCCCCTTCAGGCCCGGAATGGGGTGCGCGTACGAGAGATCGACCTCGTCGCCATAGCGGTCGCTGCCCTGATCGGTGCGGAAGTCGTGGTACCAGGCCTGCAGGCTGCCGCCGGCCAGGGGCGCGGTGAAGCCCAGGTAGGCGTCCTCGATGCCGTCGGCCGGGGTGGTGAGGAACTGGTCGGCCCAGCCCTGGAAGATGTGCTTGGTCGCCAGCGGTGTCTGGAAGGCGCGATTGCCCGGGCCGCTGTCGCCACCCAGCACCTCGTAGCCGCCCTTGAACTGCACGCCCTTGAACAGGTAACCCAGCTCCGCCAGGTAGTACTCGCTGTCCAGGTCCAGCGGGTTGTCCGCATAGTCCTGCTGGCGGGCGTATTCCAGGGCGTAGTTGAACGCGCCCAGGGCACCGTTCAGGCGCAGGCCGTGGGTCTTGCTGGACAGGCTGCCCAGGGGGGCGGTGGTGGTGACGGCGATATTGTCCAGGCCGAGCAGGTAGCTGTAGGCGGTGACCACGAGCTCGGGCCGCACCAGGTACTGGGCGTTGAGCAGGTGGCTGTGGCCCTCGATGTTCGCCGGGTTGCTGCGGTTGTCGAAGCGGCCGTTGTCCGGGCCGAAGATGGTGTTGATGTTGTCCAGGTAGGCGTAGTTCAGGGTCAGGCCGTCGAGGGGCTTGAGCTGGCCGAGGGCGGCGTCGTAGGTCTGTTCGTTCTGGCGCCAGGCGGAGCCGCCGACGAAGCGCTGGTTGTCCAGGTTGATGCGCTGGCGGCCCAGCACGGCGCTGCCGAAGGCCTGGTCGTAGCGCAGCAGGGCCTGGTTGACTTCGGTGCCATCGGGGTCGACCACCATGGCGTAGTCGGTCTGGCCGTTGCGGGTGTCGTTGTAGGCGGCATCGCCCAGGCGGCTGACGTTGTCCACTTCCAGCAGCCCGGAGAGGCCGTACCACTTGCCGCTCTGGAAGCCGATGCGGGTGCGCAGGGTCTGGGCGTTGGCATCGCGCAGGTTGTTTTCCTGGTCGACGTTCTCGAAGCGGTAGCGGGCATCCAGAACCGGCTTGCCCTGGGTGAACAGGTTACTGATGTCCTCAGCAGCCAGGGCGGCGTGACTCTGGGTTATGCCGGCAACGGCGAGAGACAGCAGGGCGGGTTTCAGCATGTGCATAGCGGTCTTCCTAAGCCTGGAATCGCAAAAAAAACGCCACAGCGCCCGCGCTCCCGAAGGGGGAGGGGTACCGTGACGTCGTTGTCGGTTGAGTGGCAGACACGCCGTTGTGCTGACCGGGGTGGGTCTTAGCAGGCGCCGTGCCATTTCATGCAAGTTTTTGATTTGGTTGGATTTGATGCCAAGCCTGGAACCATTGGCGATTAGCCGGTGCACCGTTCATGCCCAGATCGCATTGAGCAGGGGCGGTGACGGGGCGGGGCGGTTGAGTGTGCTGAGAACCCGTAGGAGCGAGCTCTGCTCGCGAAGTGGGCCCGTTCGCGAGCAGAGCTCGCTCCTACAGTGGGAGGGTTAGGCGCTGGGGGATAAAAGGGAATGGCGTCGCCCCCGCAGGTGTTCCTGCGAGAGCGAGCCAGGCGGGGTCAGGCGGCGGGGCGGTGCTGGCGCTGGTAGAGGAATTCCAGCACGGCGCTGCGGTACTCGTGGTAGCGGGCATCGTTGGCCAGGGCCAGGCGATCGCGCGGGCGCGCGAGGTCGACGCGGACGATGTCGCCGACCGTGGCCGCCGGGCCGTTGGTCATCATCACGATGCGGTCGGAGAGCAGCACCGCCTCGTCCACGTCATGGGTGACCATCACCACCGTGCTGCGGGTTTCGCCGACGATGCGCAGCAACTCGTCCTGCAGGTGCGCGCGGGTGAGGGCGTCCAGGGCGCCGAAGGGTTCGTCCATCAGCAGCACCTTGGGTTCCATGGCCAGGGCGCGGGCGATGCCCACGCGCTGCTTCATGCCGCCGGAGATTTCGTTGGGGTGCTTGTGCGCCGCGTGGTCCAGGCCGACCATGCGCAGGGCCGCGGCGGTGCGCTCCTTGAGCCGGGCCTTGCCTTCCTTGCCGGCGAACACCCGCTCCACCGCCAGGTAGACGTTGCCGAAGCAGGTCAGCCAGGGCAGCAGGCTGTGGTTCTGGAACACCACGGCGCGTTCCGGGCCAGGGCCGTCGATTTCCCGTCCGTTGCAGATCAGCCCGCCTTCGCTGGCTTCCAGCAGCCCGGCGATCAGGTTGAGCACGGTGGACTTGCCGCAGCCGGAGTGGCCGATCAGCGAGACGAACTCGCCACGGGCGATGCAGAGGTTGACCTCGCCGAGGGCCTGGAAGCGCCCCTTGCGGGTATCGAAGTGTTTGCTGACACCGGTCAGCTCGACGAACTTGTCCATAAGGGTTTTCCTGCTCTTGGTAGGAGCGAGCTTGCTCGCGAATGCGGTTCGCGAGCAGAGCTCGCTCCTACAGGAATGGTCAGTTGCTGTAGTCGAAACGCTTGGCCAGCCACAGCAGGCCCTGCTCCAGGGCCAGGCCAACCAGGCCGACGATGATGATGGCGATGAGGATGTGCTCGACGTTCAGGTTGTTCCACTCGTCCCACACCCAGAAGCCCAGGCCGGTGCCGCCGGTGAGCATCTCCGCCGCCACGATCACCAGCCAGGCGACGCCGATGGCCAGGCGGATGCCGGTCATCAGGTGCGGCAGCACGGCGGGGAAGAGGATGCGGGTGAGCACCTTGAATTCCGAGAGCTTCAGCACCCGCGCCACGTTGAGGTAGTCCTGCGGCACGCTGGCCACGCCGGCGGCGGTGTTGAGGATGATCGGCCAGATCGAACTGATGAAGATCACCCAGATCGAAGCCGGCCCGGCGGCCTCGAACACCAGCAGGCCGATGGGCAGCCAGGCCAGCGGGGAGACCGGGCGCAGCAGGCTGATGATCGGCGACAGCATGCCGGCCAGGAAGGCGAAGCGGCCGATGGCGAAGCCCAGGGGGATGCCCACCAGTGCGGCCATGCCGAAGCCCAGGCCGACCCGGCCCAGGGAGTGGAGGATGTTCCAGCCGATGCCCATGTCGTTGGGGCCGTTGTCGTAGAAGGGATCGGCGAAGAGTTCCAGCGCCGAATGCCAGGTCGACAGCGGCCCCGGTAGCCCTTCGCTGCGTGCCGCCACCAGGGCCCAGAGGCCGATGAACAGCAGCAGGCCGAGCAGTGGTGGGAGCAGCGCCCGTGCCAGGTTGTTGAAGAACTCCGCGCCGGGCTTGGCCAGGCGAGGAGCCACGCTGGGTGCAGCCTTGGCGGCCAGCGGCAGTGGCGGATTTACCGGAGCGTTCATCGTTACCTCCCGGGTCAGGCTTTGATCGCGAAGGACTGGGCGTAGGCGGCGGGGTTGGAGCCATCCCACAGCTTGCCGTCCATCAGGGTGCTGCCGCGCATGGTGCTGGCCGGAACCGGCAGGCCAAGGGCGCTGGCCGCTTCGCTGAACAGCTTGGTCTGGTTGACCTGGGCGGCGACGGCGGCGTAGTCCGGGTCCTGCTTGATCAGGCCCCAGCGCTTGAATTGGGTGAGGAACCACATGCCGTCGGAGACCCAGGGGAAGTTGACGTTGCAGTCCTTGCAGAAGGCCATGGCGTGCTGGTCTTGCCAGGTGTTGCCCAGGCCGTCCTCGTAGTGGCCGAGGAAGCGCTGTTCGATGACCTCCACCGGGGCGTTGACGTAGGCCTTGCCGGCGATGAGTTTGGCGGTGGCCTTCCTGTTCTCGTCGCTGGCCTCGATGAAGCGGCTGGCGTCGAGCAGGGCCATCACCAGCGCCCGTGCGGTGTTGGGGTTCTGCTCGACGAAGTCGCGCGAGCAGCCCAGCACCTTCTCCGGATGGTCCGCCCAGATCTGCTGGGTGGTGGTGGCGGTGAAACCGATCTTGTCGAAGATCGCCCGCGCGCCCCAGGGCTCGCCGACGCAGAAACCATCCATGTTGCCGACGCGCATGTTGGCGACCATCTGCGGCGGCGGCACGGTGATGGTCTTCACGTCGGTCATGGGGTTGATGCCGTGGCTGGCCAGCCAGTAGTAGAGCCACATGGCGTGGGTGCCGGTGGGGAAGGTCTGGGCGAAGGTCAGCGGGCTGCCGCCTTTCTTGATATGGGCGGCGAGCTGCTCGCCGTTAGTCACGCCGGCTTCCTGCAATTGACGGGAGAGGGTGATGGCCTGGCCGTTCTGGTTCAGTCCCATGAGCACCGCCATGTTCTTCTGCGGTCCGGCGACGCCGAGCTGGGAGCTGTACATCATGCCGTAGAGCACATGGGAGGCATCCAGTTCGCCGGTGTTCAGCTTGTCGCGCACGCCAGCCCAGGAGGCCTCCTTGCTGGGTTCGATAGAGAGACCGTACTTGGCGGCGAAGCCCTGGGTCGCGGCTACCACCACCGAGGCGCAGTCGGTGAGGGGAATGAAACCGACCTTCAGGGCGGTCTTTTCCGGTGCATCCGAGCCGGCGGCCCAGGCCGCGCTGCGCAGGAAGCCAGGGGCAGAGAGGCCGAGGGCGGTCACGCCGCCGACAGTGCCGGCAATGGCGATGGATTGCTTGAGGAAGTTGCGACGGCTGTTGTTAACCGGGTCTTTGGAATCACGTTCGCTCATCAAAGTTGTCCTTGTAGGAAGGCAAAAACAAAAACGGCGCACGCCAGGGCTCCCGATAGGGGAAGGAGCTCTGACGGACGCCGTTGTCCGTGATCCGCGGCCCACCGCCGTTGGCGCGCTACGCAAGATTCTGCAGGTGGAATTGCAAAGGCCTTGCCAGTTTGCCCGGCAGGCCCAAGGCCTGGCTGGGGCAGGCTTCGGCAGGTTATGAATGCCTTTTGAATCAGTAGCTTGCTGGTTGGATGGAGCAGAAGGGCAGGCTGGCGGGACTGGGCCATATGCGTGCGAAGGGAGAGCGGCCTGATCGGTTTTGGTTCGCTCGGCGGTTCAGGCCAAGGGTGGATGACGCTCTTTTCATCCACCACCGGAGGTGAGGTTGGCCGCGTGGGTGGAGGTGAAGATCGATTGTGTGGGGGCGAATTCATTGGCTAACGACTGCGAAGCAGCCCCTTGGCTCGAAGCCCCATGGCGGGCCTGCGGCCCGCTCAGCGAATGAATTCGCCCCCACAGAGGACAGCCAGGCTCCTGCGTGCCTGGTCGGCTCTAAAACTCAGACCCCGAGCATCTCGTGGGTGGCGATGATCTGCTCGGCCACCTGGATCAGCCGCTGCTGGCGTCCCATGGCCTGGCGGCGCATCAGGGTGTAGGCGTCGTCCTCGGCGCAGTTCTTCATCTTCATCAGCAGGCCCTTGGCCAGCTCGATGCGCTTGCGTTCGGCCAGTTGGGTGTCCCGCGCCAGCAACTGGGCGCGCAGGGTCTGGTCGGCCTCGAAGCGGGCCATGGCCACCTCCAGGATCGGCCGCAGGCGCTCGGCATGGATGCCTTCGACTATGTAGGCACTGACCCCGGCCTGGATCGCCTGGCGCATCAGGTCCGGGTCGTGGTCGTCGGTGAACATGACGATGGGGCGGGGCTGGTCGCGGCTGACCATCACCACCTGTTCCATCATGTCGCGGCCGGCGGACTCGGTATCGATCAGCACCACATCGGGGCGCGCCGCCTCGATGCGTTCGGCCAGGTCGAGGCTCAGGCCGGTCTCGTCGAGGACCTCGAAGCCGGCATCGGTCAGGGCATTGCGCAGGCGGCCGACCTTCTTCGGGGTGTCGTTGATCAGGAGAATGCGGAGCATGGCGGGTTCATCTCCAGGCATCAGAGGGCAAGGGCGGTGGCGGCGGCGCTGCGCCCATGGATGGCGAAGCTGCGGGCATAGCCGGCCGGGTCGCTGCCGTCCCAGGTGCCGCCGTCGAACAGCCGCGAGTGGCGCATGGGCTGCTCGGGTACGGCGATGCCCAGGGCTTCGGCGGCTTCCCGGTAGAGTTCGAGCTGATGCACCTGGCGGGCCACGGCGAGATAGTCCGGGTCCTCCCTGAGCAGCCCCCAGCGGCGGAACTGGGTCATGAACCAGATGCCGTCGGACAGCCAGGGCATGGTGGCCTCGCCGTCGGCGAAAAAGCGCAGTGGGTGGGCATCGCGCCAGGCATGGCCGAGGCCGTCCTCGTAGAGCCCGAGAAAGCGCGGCTGGATGGCCGAAAGCGGTGCATCGAGGTAGTCGCTGCCGCTGATCAGCCGGGCCGTGCTGCGCTTGTTCTCGTCGTTGGCATCGATGAAGCGGCTGGCTTCCAGCACCGCCATGGTCAGGGCGCGGGCGGTGTTGGGGTACTGCTCGACGAAGGCGCGGGTGCAGCCCAGCACTTTCTCCGGGTGGTCGGGCCAGATCATCTGGCTGGTGGCCAGGGTGAAGCCGCGTTTCTCGTCCACCGCCAGCGCGCCCCAGGGGCCGCCGGCGCAGAAACCATCGATGTGCCCGGCCTTGAGGTGCTGGACCATCAGCGCGGGCGGCAGCACCACGGTGTTCACGTCTTGCAGCGGGTGGATGCCCTGGGCCGCCAGCCAGTAGTAGAGCCACATGGCATGGGTGCCGGTGGGGAAGGTCTGGGCGAAGGTCAACCTTGCACCCCGCTGGCGCACGCGCGCGGCGAGGGCCCCGGCGTGGGTCACGCCGGCCTGGCGCAGGGTTTCGGAGAGGTTGATCGCCTGGCCGTTCTGGCACAACCCCATGAGGATCGCCATATCGGTGGGCGCGCCACCCAGGCCCAGGTGGATGCCGTAGACCTGGCCATAGAGCGAGTGCGCGGCATCCAGTTCGCCGCACAGCAGCTTGTCGCGCAGGGCGGCCCAGGACGTCTGGCGCTGCAGTTCGAGTGTCAGGCCGTAGGGCTGGGCGAAGCCCTGGGTGGCCGCGACTATCAGCGAGGCGGAGTCGGAAAGGGCCATGAAGCCCAGGTTCAATGTGCGCTTTTCCGGGGCATCGCTGCCCGCGACCCAGGCGAGGGCGTCGTTACGGGTGCAACTCTTGTCGGTCATGTCGTTGGTCCCACCACTGAACGAAAAAGGCGCCGCCCCGGCCACCCGGGGATTGGTGGCCGGAAACGACGCCATCGTCTGTGAACCGACTCCGCCGTTGGAGCGGGTTCTGGGGCTGGAGCGTTAGCAAGCGATGTGCCAGCAGGCCGTACCGGCTGGCGCCGGCGGGATCAAGCCGAGTTCTGCACCACCCGGTAGCAGGGCACGTAGGCCGCGCCGCCCGGCAGCTTCATCCGGTGCTGGCGAACGAAGGCCTTGAGCAGGTCGTCCAGCGGCTGCATCACCGCGGCATCGCCGTGGATCTCGTAGGGGCCGTGCTGTTCGATCAGGCGGATGCCCTTGTCCTTCACGTTGCCGGCGACTATGCCGGAGAAGGCCCGGCGCAGGTTGGCGGCCAGTTCGTGGGCGGGCAGGTCGCGGCTGAGGTCGAGGCTGGCCATGTTGTCGTGGGTGGGTTCGAAGGGGCGTTGGAAACGCTCGTCGATCTTCAGCAACCAGTTGAAGTGGAAGGCGTCGTTGCGCTCGCGGCGGAACTGCTTCACCGCCTTCAGGCCCTGGGCCATCTCGATGGCCACGGCGGCCGGGTCGTCGATGATGATCCGGTAGCGGCTCTGCGCGGCTTCGCCCAGGGTGGCGCCGACGAAGGCGTGCAACTGCTCCAGGTAGGCGGCGGCGCTCTTCGGCCCGGTGAGGACCAGGGGGAAGGGCAGCTCGCGGTTGTCCGGGTGCATCAGGATGCCGAGCAGGTAGAGGAACTCTTCCGCCGTGCCGACGCCGCCCGGGAAGATGACGATGCCGTGGCCGACGCGCACGAAGGCCTCCAGGCGTTTCTCGATATCCGGCAGGATCACCAGCTCGTTGACGATGGGGTTGGGCGCTTCGGCGGCGATGATGCCCGGCTCGGTCAGCCCCAGGTAGCGGCCGCCGTGGGTGCGCTGCTTGGCGTGGCCGATGGTGGCGCCCTTCATCGGCCCCTTCATCACGCCGGGGCCGCAGCCGGTGCAGACGTCCAGATGGCGCAGGCCAAGTTCGTGGCCGACCTTCTTGGTGTACTTGTATTCCTCGGTGCTGATGGAGTGCCCGCCCCAGCACACGACTATCTTCGGCTCCACGCCGGCGCGCAGGGTGCGGGCGTTGCGCAGCAGGTGGAAGACGTAATCGGTGATGCCCTGGGAGCTGTCCAGGTCGATGCGCCGGCTCTTCAGTTCGTTCTCGGTGTAGACGATGTCGCGCAAGGCGCTGAACAGCATCTCGCGGGTGCTGGCGATCATCTCGCCGTCGACGAAGGCATCGGCCGGCGCGTTGATCAGCTCCAGGCGCACGCCGCGGTCCTGCTGGTGGAGGCGCACTTCGAAATCCCGGTAGGCGTCGAGGATGGTCTTGGCGTTGTCGATCTGCGCGCCGGTGTTGAGGATGGCCAGGGCGCACTGGCGGAACAGCTGGTACATGCGGCCCGAGCCGGCTTCGCTGAGCTCCTGCACTTCCAGGTGGGAGAGGGTTTCCAGGCTGCCCTTGGGGCTGACCTGGGCATTGATGACGTGTCTTTTGGCCATTCGATATTTCCTTGAAGCGAAGCCGGAGTGCCAGGCAGCCACCCACGGCGGAATACGGTGCGCCCTTGTCCATGGCGCGAATTGCGGCGGTCGTTCTTATCTGTGCATTGCGAGGTTACGGATTTGTGTCGCGGAGATTCTTCTCAGGTCCCAGGGTCAGGTAATAGCGAGATTAGTGTCTGTCTGACAAGGAATTTCTTGGCGATGTCTCTTCCGTACGGCACTTCACCCAAGGGTGGAAGTCCACGAGCTGGAGTTCCACCACCGGGGTGATCCCGATCAGCCCCGCACCTGCGCCAGCAGGGCATCGCCCGACCAGTTGCGCTGCCCGCCCCGCTCCGCGGCATGCACCAGTTGCAGCAGCCTGGCGTTGACCGGTGCCTCGCGGTGCAGGCTGTGGGCGAGTTCGAGGATCTCCCCCTGCAGGTAGTCGATTTCCGTCTTGCGTCCGGCGACGAGATCGTCCTGCATGGAGGAGCGGGCCAGCGGATCGAGGGCGAGCATGCGTTTCGCCGCCAGGCGGAACAGCGCGTCAGGGGCGTCCAGCAGGGTTGGAATCCATTGCGCCGGCAGCGGCGTCAGGCGGGCGAGGTGCTGGTGTTTCGCTTCCATCAGGGCCAGGCCTTCCCGTTGTGCGGCCGCCAGCACCTGGCGATAGGGGCGCTGCAGCAGTTCGTCGCGCAGGGGCAGGCCGGAGAGGGCGTTCACCGCGTTATTGAGGTTGAACAGCAGCTTGGCCCATTGCACGGCCTGGATGTCCTGGTGTTGCACCAGGGGCAGGCCGGCGCGCTCGAATGCCGACAAGACCGGGTCGAGCAACGGCGAACGCCCGACCTGGAGGGTGCCCTCCGAGCCCTGGTGGAAGTGGCCGGGGGCGATCTGCGCAACGTTGAAGGGGACTGACCCGAGCAGCACCTGCCGATCCGGCAGGTGGCTGGCCAGCAGTTCGCCGTTATGCAGGCCGTTCTGCAAGGTCAGCAGCGGGGTGGATGCGCCGAGGTGGGGAGCCATGGCGTCGGCGGCGCTGGCCGTATCCCCGGATTTCACCGTGACCAGCACCAGGTCGGCGTCGGCCACTGCCGACGGGTCTCGGGTGAAGTCGACCATGTCCGGCGCCAGGCGGGTTTTCCAGCCATGCAGGTCGCTGAGCGTCAGGCCTTGCCGGGCCACGGTTTCCAGCATGTGGCTGCGGCCGATGAAGCGCACGCTGGCGCCGCCGGTCACAAGGCGCCCACCTATGTAGCAGCCTATGGTGCCGGCCCCGAATATCGCGATGGATGCCACGTCGGTTCTCCTGTTTCAGGCTTGCAATGCCGTTCGGGCGGACGCAACGACCGCTACTTGCGTGCTTCCAGGATCAGGTTGAAGGGTGTTTCCGTGGCCCGGCGGAAATGCGTGAAACCGGCCTCTTCGAAGACCTTGCGCAAGCGCGCTTCGCCGGCCTGGGCGCCGAGGCCGAGGCCCACTTCCTGGGACAGGGAGTTGGGCGTGCAGATGAAGGTGGACGCGCAGTAGAACAGGCGCCCCACCGGGGTCATGTTGTCGTCGAGCTTGTCGTTGGCGTAAGGCTCCACCAGCAGCACGGTGCCGTCCGGCTTCAGGGTCTGGTAGGCATGCCGGGCGGCGCCCACCGGGTCGCCCATGTCGTGCAGGCAGTCGAAGTAGCAGATCAGGTCGTAATCGTCGCCGGGATAATCCTTGGCGCTGGCCTGGGCGAAGGTCGCCCGGTCGGCCACGCCGCCTTCCCGGGCGCGTTGGGTGGCCGTCTCGATGGACGGTCCGTGGTAGTCGAAACCGATGAAGCGCGAAGCCGGGAAGGCCTGCGCCAGGATCACGGTGGAGGCGCCATGGCCGCAACCGATGTCGGCGACCTTGGCACCGGCCTCGAGTTTTTCCACCACGCCGTCCAGCGCCGGCAGCCACTCGGCCACCAGGTGTGCGCGATAGCCGGGGCGGAAGAAGCGTTCGGTGCCGCTGAACATGCAGGGATGGTGATCACCCCAGGGCAATCCGCCGTCACCGCGCATGGCCTTCACCAGCTTGTCCTTGTCGTGGAAGAGTGCGGCGATCACCGAGGCGCCGCCGGCCACGTACACCGGCGAGTCTTCCACGGCCAGGGCCAGCGCCTGTTCTTCCGGGAGGCGGAAGCGCCCGTTGTCGTGCTCCATGTAGCCGGAGGCGGCGTGGGCACTCAGCCATTCGCGCAACAGCCGCGTATTGCAGCCGGTCCTGGCGGCCAGGTCCTCGGGGCTGACCGGTTGGCTGTCGGCCATGGCGCGGTAGAGCCCCAGTTCGTCGCCGAGGATGATGTTGGCGAGCATCGCGGCACCGCCCATGTCGGACACCAGTTTGCCCATGAAGTCATTGAGTCTGGATTCGTCCATTGCCTGTCCTCCTCTGGCAAGGCGGTGGTCGGCTGGCCGGGGCGACAGCACTATGCGACGGCGGGGGGAAATGCGCGGGGATGTTGGACGGGGGCCGCGGCAGCTCGGTAGTGCCGGGCTGGAGTGGCCCCGTCCGTGTCCTGCAATCGCAAGACAATTTCAGTTTAGTGGCCGGGCGCGGGGCGATGCCGGCAACCCGGTGCCTGGGTGCAGGCGCCCGATGAATGGTGGCAGGGCCGTCCCGGGCGGCGACCACCGGTCCGGCGCCCTTGAGGCCGATGACCGGCCGACCCATATTGGGACCCATGACATCGAGCCGCCATTCCACCCGGGCCGCGCTGGAAGGCTTCCATCCCGCCGTCGCCGCCTGGTTCCGCGCCAGCTTCGCTGCGCCCACCGCGGCCCAGGCCCTCGCCTGGCCGGCGATCCGTGCCGGGCACAGCACCCTGGTGGCGGCGCCTACCGGCTCGGGCAAGACCCTCACCGCCTTTCTCTCCGCCATCGATGAGCTGGTCCACGAGGGCCTGGAGCAGGGCGGCCTGGCGGACCGCTGCAGCGTGGTCTACGTTTCGCCGCTGAAGGCGCTGTCCAACGATATCCGCATCAACCTGGAGGAACCGCTGGCCGGCATTCGCGCCGAACTGGCGCGCCAGGGCCTGGCGGATGTGGATATCCGCACCGCGGTACGCACCGGCGACACCTCCCAGGCCGAGCGCGATGCCATGCGCAAGCGGCCGCCGCATATCCTGGTCACCACCCCGGAATCCCTCTATATCCTGCTCGGCTCGGATTCCGGCCGCGCCATGCTCGCCGGCTGCCGCAGCCTGATCATCGACGAGATCCACGCCATTGCCGGCAGCAAGCGCGGCAGCCACCTGATGCTCAGCGCCGAGCGCCTGGAAGCCCTGTGCGGACGGCCCCTGCAGCGCATCGGCCTGTCCGCCACGCAGAAGCCCATCGAGCGGGTGGCGCAGTTCCTCATGGGCCGGGCGCGCCCGGCCTGCACCCTGGTGGATGTGGGCTACAGCCGCGAGCGCGACCTCGCCCTGGAGGTGCCGCCGGTGCCGCTGGAAGCGGTGCTGAGCAACGACGCCTGGGAAAAGGTCTACGACCGCCTGGCCCAGCTGGTGGCCGAGCACCGCACCACCCTGGTCTTCGTCAACACCCGGCGCCTGGCCGAGCGCGCCAGCCGCCACCTGTCCGAGCGCCTGGGCGCCCGAGCGGTGGCCGCGCACCACGGCAGCATGGCGCGGGACCTGCGCCTGGACGCCGAACAGCGCCTCAAGCGTGGCGAACTCAAGGTGCTGGTGGCCACCGCTTCCCTGGAGCTGGGCATCGACATAGGCGAGGTGGAGCTGGTCTGCCAGCTCGGTTCGCCGCGCAGCATCGCCGCTTTCCTGCAGCGGGTCGGCCGCTCGGGCCACAGTGTCGGCGGCACGCCCAAGGGGCGCCTGTTCCCCCAGTCGCGGGATGACCTGATCGAGTGCGCGGCGCTGCTGGACTGCGTGCGCCGCGACGAGCTGGATGCCCTGGTCATCCCCCATGCACCCCTGGATGTGCTGGCCCAGCAGATGGTGGCCGAAGTGGCCTGCCAGGAATGGGGCGAGGACGAGCTGTTCGCCTTGATGACCCGCGCCATGCCCTACGCGGACCTGGCGCGGGAGCGTTTCGACGCCCTGGTCAGGATGCTTTCCGAGGGCTACAACGGCCGCCAGGGCGTGCGTGGCGCCTACCTGCACCGCGACGCGGTGAACCGCCGCCTGCGCGGCCGGCGCGCGGCGCGCCTGACCGCCATCACCTCCGGCGGCGCCATTCCCGAGACCGCCGACTACGCCGTCTTGCTGGAACCCCAGGGCGTGCCGGTGGGCAGCGTGCACGAGGACTTCGCCGTGGAAAGCCTGGCCGGCGACGTGTTCCAGCTCGGCAACCAGTCCTACCGCATTCTGCGGGTCGAACCGGGGCGGGTGCGGGTGGAAGACGCCCGCGGCCAGCCGCCGAACATTCCCTTCTGGCTGGGGGAAGCGCCGGGGCGGACGGATGAGTTGTCGGCGGGGGTGGCGAGGTTGCGGGGGATGGTGGAGGGCTGGCTGGCGGAGTCTGAGCATGCCGATGCAACCCTCTCCCCCAGCCCCTCTCCCGCAAGCGGGAGAGGGGAGCCCGTCGAGCGCGCGATCAGCGGCCTGCGCGACAGCATCGGCATAAGCGAGGCGGCGGCGCGGCAGATCGTCGAGTACCTGGCGCGGGCCCGGGCGGCGCTGGGGGGCCTGCCGACCCGTGAGCGGCTGGTGATGGAGCGCTTTTTCGACGAATCCGGCGGCATGCAGCTGATCATCCATTCGCCCTACGGCAGCCGGATCAACCGCGCCTGGGGCCTGGCCCTGCGCAAGCGCTTCTGCCGCAGTTTCAACTTCGAGCTGCAGGCGGCGGCCACCGAGGATGCGCTGATCCTTTCGCTGTCCACCAGCCACAGCTTCCCGCTGGAGGAAGTCTGGCGCTACCTGCGCGCCAGCAGCGCCGAACAGCTGTTGATCCAGGCCATTCTCGACGCACCGCTGTTCGGCGTGCGCTGGCGCTGGAGCGCCTCCACCGCCCTGGCCCTGCCGCGCTTCTCCGGCGGGCGCAAGGTGGCGCCGCAGATCCAGCGCATGCGCAGCGAGGACCTGCTGGCCAGCGTCTTCCCCGACCAGGTGGCCTGCCAGGAGAACCTGGTGGGCGAGCGCGAGATTCCCGACCACCCGCTGGTGGCCCAGACCCTGGACGACTGCCTGCACGAAGCCATGGATGCCGAGGGCTGGCTCGTGCTGCTGCGGCGGATGGAGCGTGGCGAGGTGGATCTGCTGGCCCGCGACCTGCCGGCGCCCTCGGCCCTGGCGGCGGAAATCCTCGGTGCGCGACCCTATGCCTTCCTCGACGATGCGCCGCTGGAGGAGCGCCGCGCCCAGGCCGTGCTGAACCGCCGCTGGACCGACGCGGAATCCGCCGACGACCTCGGCGCCCTGGATCTCGACGCCATCGCGGCGGTGGCCGAGGAAGCCTGGCCGCAGGTGCGCGATGCCGACGAGATGCACGAGGCGCTGCTGGCGCTGGCCTGCGTCACCCGGGCGGAAGTGGATGCCAATCACGGCTGGGCCGGCTGGCTGGCGCAACTGGCCAAGGCTCGTCGCGCCACTTGCCTGCACCTTGCGGGCGAACCGGTGCTGTGGCTCCCGGCCGAGCGGCTGGAGCAGTTCCGTGTCCTCTACCCGGACGCCCGCCTCAAGCCGGCAATCACCGCGCCCGAGGGCTTCACCGCTGCCTGGGAGGCGGATGCCGCCCTGGTGGAAACGGTGCGTGCGCGCCTTGGCGGATTCGGCCCCCTGACCTTGGCGAAACTGGCTATCGACCTGTGCCGGGAACAGGGTGCGCTGGCCTGCGCCCTGGCCAGCCTGGAGCGCGAGGGCCAGGTGCTGCGCGGCCGCTTCACCCCCGGCGCGGTGGTGGAGGAGTGGTGCGAACGCCACCTGCTGGCGCGCATCCACCGCTACACGGTCAAGCGCCTGCGTCGGGAGATCGAACCGGTGGAGCGGGCCGACTTCATGCGTTTCCTGTTCGACTGGCAGCGCGTCGCGGCGAACGCCCAGGTGCGTGGCGCCGAAGCCCTGGCCGGGGTGCTCGGGCAGCTGGAAGGCTTCGAGGCGGCGGCCGGCGCCTGGGAAAGCGAAATCCTGCCGAGCCGGGTGGCTGACTACGGCATCAACTGGCTGGATGACCTGTGCCGTGCCGGGCGCATCGTCTGGTGCCGCCTGGGCGGGCGCGGCAAGGCCGCGGCGGGACCGGTGCGCGGCACGCCCATCCTGCTGCTGCCGCGCAAGAGCCTGGGGCTCTGGCGCGCCTGCCTGCCGGATGCGCCGGCGGCCGAACCTTCCGCCCGCGCCGAGCGCGTGCGCCAGGTGCTGGCCAGCCAGGGCGCGCTGTTCTTCGACGAACTGCTGGACGAGGCCCATCTGCTGCGCAGCGAACTGGAGGACTGCCTCGGCGAACTGGTGGCCCTGGGCCTGGCCAATGCCGACAGCTTCGCCGGCCTGCGTTCCCTGCTGCTGCCGGCGGCGCGCCGCAGCCGCCACGACCGCCGTGCGCGCCTGGCCCTGGCCAATATGCAGGACGCCGGGCGCTGGGCGCTGCTGCGCGGCAAGGTGGAGGAGGAGAGCGGCAAGGTCCCGGCCGAGGCCCTGGAGCACGTGGCGCGTACCCTGCTGCGCCGCTACGGCGTAGTGGGCTGGCGCCTGCTGGAGCGGGAAGCGGACTGGCTGCCGCCCTGGCGTGACCTGTTGCGGGTCTACCATCGCCTGGAGGCCCGTGGCGAGATACGCGGCGGACGCTTCGTCGCCGGGGTTTCCGGTGAACAGTTCGCCCTGCCGGAAGCCGTGGGCCTGCTGCGGGAGGTGCGCAAGCGGCCGCTCGACGGTAGCCTGGTCAGCCTGTCCGCCTGCGACCCACTGAACCTCCTGGGCACCCTGCTGGGTGGCGCCAAGGTGCCGGCGGTGGCGGGCAATCGCCTGCTGCTGCGTGACGGCGTGCCGGTGGCGACCCTGGTGGCGGGCAAGGTGAACCTGTTGCGGGAGGCCGACGCCGCGACCGTCGCGCAATGGCGTGCGGCGCTGATCCGCCAGCCGGCGGCGACGCCGCTGGGGCAGCAGTCACGAAGGGCGCGGATGCCTTTGTAGGTGCGAATTTCGTAGGGACGCATTTCCTTGTAGGGGCGAATTCATTCGCCAAGCAGGCCGAAGGCCTGCCCTGTGAGGTGAGGGGGCAACTGCGCTGCCCCTGGCGAATGAATTCGCCCCTACAGGTAATTGTTGCGCAGCCCTAACCGCTTGAAACCGCTCAGAAATTGACCCGACCCAGGTAGCCCCGCGCCACACTTGGCGCGTGGCCATCGCCCGACAGCTTATCCACAGCTTCATCCACTGCTTTTGTGGGCAACGGGGTGTCAGGCTTCGCCGGACTTATCCACAACCAGCAGGGGCGCCAGCAGCGCGCACATGCTGCGCCAGTGGGAGCCTTCCCAGTACAGGCGGTCGCAGGTGTCGCAGCTGAGAAAGCGCGAATAGAGCACACCGATGCGCGGTGGCAGGCGCGGGCGGGCAAGCTCGGGGTCGATCTCCCGCAGCGGGCGATTGCAGTGCAGGCAAAGGCTGAAGGGCCTGGCGCTGCGGGCCAGATCCAGCCGCTCGAAGAGTTCCCGCAACTGCAGAGCGGGTTTGAGCGCATGCACGTAACAGCCATGGGTGATGATCCTGCGCTTGAGCAGTTCGCGGTCGCGGGTCAGGACGATGCGCCCCTCATGGGCGGCGATTTCGGCGATCTGGCCATCCTCGAAGGCGTTGTCGTAGAGGGTGTCGAAACCGCTCATGCGCAGCAGGCTGGCTAGCCCGCCGAGGTGGGCGTCGGCGACGAAGCGCAATACCCGCAGGGGGTGGACGCGCACCTTGAGCAGCGGGCTGATGTCCAGGGCTTCGAACTTGGGATAGACCGCCAGGCGGTCGCCGTCGAGTATCACCCGGTCGAAGCCCACCGACTCGCCGTTGAGCAGCACCAGTTCCACTTCCGTGTGGGGAATGCCCAGGGCTTCGATCATGTGCTTGACCGTGGCCGCCCTGGCACAGGCGCAGGTAAAAGCCTGTCGGCGACGCTCGGCCGGCAGGAAGTCGTTGAGCTCTTCGTAGAAGCGGAATGTTGCCCTGACCATGCAGGACAGTATGGCAGGCCACGGCGCGCCCTCCCGCAGGAGGGCGCGCGGATGGTCATTTCGGCTGGGCGACGACCCGCAGGTAGGGCTTGAGGGTCTTGTAGCCCTGGGGATATTTCTTCTGCGCGTCTTCGTCCGACACCGAGGTGGGGATGATCACGTCATCGCCCGGACGCCAGTTCACCGGCGTGGCCACCGTGTGCTTGGCGTTGAGCTGCAGCGAGTCGAGCAGGCGCAGCACCTCGTCGAAGTTGCGCCCGGCGCTCATGGGGTAGACCAGCATGGCCTTGACCTTCTTGTCCGGGCCGATGATGAACACCGAACGCACCGTGGCGTTGTCCACGGCGGTGCGCGCACCTGGGCTGGCGTTGGGGTGGATCATGTCGTAGAGCTTGGCCACGGTGAGGTTGTCGTCACCGATCAGCGGGTAGTTCACCGCGCAGCCCTGGGTTTCCTCGATATCGCCGACCCACTTGCGGTGGTCGCTGACCGGGTCCACGGAGAGGCCCACGATCTTGGTATTGCGCTTGTCGAACTCGGGCTTGAGCTTGGCCATGTAACCGAGCTCAGTGGTGCACACCGGGGTGAAGTCCTTCGGGTGGGAGAACAGGATGGCCCACTGGTCGCCGATCCACTGGTGGAAACTGAGGGTGCCTTCGGTGCTTTCTGCGGTGAAGTCGGGGGCTTCGTCACCAATGCGGATTGCCATGTTCGTCCTCCTTTCTGTTGGCGGGGGGCTGCCGTTGCCACGGCAGGCGTTGCGACCGGGGGCGACGCTGCGCCACTGACGGGTCGGGCCTTGAAGTATAGGTGCCCGGTCGGCGCCTGCCGGGCGAAAGGGGGATCAGCGGTCATGCGCCATGGCAGTGGGCTGCTATTCCTACCCAGATAGAGGATTTGAATGTTGTCCGGCCTGCCAGTCGCCGGTTCGAACGCGGCGACAGGAGGTTTCGAATGAGCGGAAACGACAAGGGGCGGGTGGAGCCTTCCCCCGCCGAGGTGTATGAGGAATTCTTCGTCCCTGCGCTGTTCCGGCAGTGGGGGCCGCGGGTCGTTGCGGAGGCCGGTGTGGTTCCCGGCGAGCGGGTACTCGATGTGGCCTGCGGCACCGGTGTGCTGGCCTGCGCCGCCGCCGAGCGTGTCGGCCCCGGTGGTTCGGTGGTGGGCCTGGACCCGAATCCGCAGATGCTCGCCGTGGCCCGGCGCAAGAGCAGCGCCATCGAATGGGTGGACGGGCGGGCCGAGTCGCTGCCGTTCGCCGACGACAGTTTCGATGCGGTGGTCAGCCAGTTCGGCATGATGTTCTTCGACGATCCGCCCGCTGCCCTGCGGGAAATGCTGCGGGTGCTGAGGCCTGGCGGACGCCTGGCGGTGGCCGTGTGCGATGCGCTGGAGCATTCGCCCGGCTATGCGGCCCTGGCCCAGGTGCTGCAACGACTCTTCGGCGACCCGGTGGCCAATGCCTTCCGCGCCCCCTTCGTGCTGGGCGATGCCGACAGGCTGCTGGGCTTCTGCGACCAGGCGGGGGTGGCCGAAGCCCGGGTCATGCGGCATGACGGCGCGGTCCGCTTTCCGTCGATCAAGGACCTGGTCTCCACCGAGCGGGCCTGTGTCTGGACCCTTGGCGGCCTGCTCGACGATGGGCAGTTCCAGCGATTGCAACAGGAGGCGGAACAGGCGCTACGGCCCTTCGCCAGTGCTGACGGACGGGTCGAATTCCTGATGCCGGTGCTGATAGTCACCGCCAGCAAGGCCGGCAGTACCGAGTGCGGTTGGGTCGCCTGAGCGGCGGCCCGGAGCGAATGGCCGCCGGGATGGTGCCTCCCGGGCTCGGGGAGGGGAGGTCCGGTGCGAGATAGAGGCGGAAATGGATGAATGGCGGCCTTCTCCAGTGCAGTCCCTCGCAACCCCCGTGACCGTCGCTGGAGAGTGTTCATGGCTACCTTCATCACGCTGGCGAGCTTTACCGATCAGGGTATTCGCAACGTCAAGGATTCCCCGGATCGATTCGTAGCCTTCAAGGGGCTGGCCGAGCAGCTCGGCCTGTCGGTCAAGGCCGCTTACTGGACGGTCGGCAACTACGACGTCGTCCTGGTGGTCGAGGGGAACGAGGAGGCGGCGACCACCCTGCTGCTGAAGACCGGCGCGCTCGGCAATGTCCGGACACAGACCCTGCGCGGCTACTCGGAGCAGGAGTTCCGGCGCCTCCTCAGCAGTCTGTAGCAGGTCCCGGCCCGGCGGGCGGGACCTCTGCCCGCCGCGGCTGCGGGGTTTTTCCTGAACCTCTCCTGGCCATCCCGCTCCGTCGCAGGACCGGGCCGGTTTCGTCCAGGCGACACTGCGCCAGGCGGTGCGCGGCGTCCGGGCGGACTAGCGGATGAGCGGCCGGTGCCGTGGCGGCGGCGGTGCTAGCGTTAGAGGAGGGGGAGGTGCCGGCCAGGGGCCGCGCCGTGCCCTGCGTGGCAAGGCCGCCCCGGTCTTTCGCCGCTCACAACCTTCCGTATCCAGGGCGGTGCCGGCTGGCACCGCGAGAAGGCGTGCGGCCTTGCCGAACCCCATAAAACCGCACGGAGGTGATCGCCATGGCCCGTACAACTCCCATCAGCCATTACCGCAACATCGGCATAGTGGCCCACGTGGATGCCGGCAAGACCACCACCACCGAGCGGGTCCTCTACTACACCGGGGTCAACCACAAGATGGGCGAGGTGCACGACGGTGCCGCGACCATGGACTGGATGGTCCAGGAGCAGGAGCGCGGCATCACCATCACCTCGGCGGCCACCACCGCCTTCTGGACCGGTTCGCGCAAGCAGCTGGAGAAGTTCCGCATCAACATCATCGACACCCCCGGCCACGTGGACTTCACCATCGAGGTGGAGCGTTCCCTGCGGGTGCTGGATGGCGCGGTGGTGGTGTTCAGCGGCGCCGATGGCGTGGAGCCGCAATCCGAGACGGTCTGGCGCCAGGCCGACAAGTACCACGTGCCGCGCATCGCCTATGTGAACAAGATGGACCGCGCCGGCGCCGACTTCCTGCTGGTGGTGGAGCAGATCAGGAAGCGCCTCGGCCATACCCCGGTGCCGATCCAGCTGCCCATCGGCCAGGAGGAGCATTTCAACGGCCAGATCGACCTGATCCGCATGAAGGCCATCTACTGGAACGACGCCGACCAGGGGGCCACCTTCCGTGAGGAGGAGATCCCCGCCGAGCTGCTGGAGGACGCACGGCACTGGCGCAACGTGATGCTGGAAGTGGCGGCGGAGGCCAACGAGGAGCTGATGACCAAATACCTGGAGGTGGGTGACCTCTCCGAGGACGAGATCAAGGCCGGCCTGCGCATCCGTACCCTGTCCTGCGAGGTGGTGCCGGCGGTGTGCGGTTCCTCCTTCAAGAACAAGGGCGTGCCGCTGGTGCTGGACGCGGTGGTCGAGCTGCTGCCGGCGCCCACCGAGATCCCGTCGATCCGCGGCACCCACCCGGACGACCCGGAGAAGGAAGACGAACGCCATGCCGACGATGCCGAACCTTTCTCCGCGCTGGCCTTCAAGATCGCCGCCGACCCCTTCGTCGGCACCCTGACCTTCGTCCGCGTCTACTCCGGCGTGCTCAACTCGGGCGATGCGGTGCAGAACTCGGTGAAGGGCAAGAAGGAGCGCGTCGGCCGCATGGTGCAGATGCACGCCAACCACCGTGCCGAGATCAAGGAGGTGCGCGCCGGCGATATCGCCGCGCTGATCGGCATGAAGGACGTCACCACCGGCGACACCCTCTGCGACATCAACAAGCCGATCATCCTCGAACGCATGGACTTCCCCGAGCCGGTGATCTCCATTGCCGTGGAACCCAAGACCAAGGCCGACCAGGAAAAGATGGGCATCGCCCTCGGCAAGCTGGCCCAGGAGGACCCCTCCTTCCGGGTCAAGACGGACGAGGAGACCGGGCAGACCATCATCTCCGGCATGGGCGAGCTGCACCTGGACATCATCGTCGACCGCATGAAGCGCGAATTCGGCGTCGAGGCCAATACCGGCAAGCCCCAGGTGGCCTACCGCGAGGCCATCCGCAAGACCGCCGAGATCGAGGGCAAGTTCATCCGCCAGTCCGGCGGGCGCGGCCAGTACGGCCATTGCTGGATCCGCTTCGCACCGGCGGACGAGGGTGTCGAGGGGCTGGAATTCACCAACGAGATCGTCGGTGGCATCGTCCCCCGCGAGTTCATCCCGGCCATCCAGAAGGGCATCGAGGAGCAGATGAAGAACGGCGTGCTCGCCGGCTACCCGTTGCTGGGCCTGAAGGCCGCCGTGTTCGACGGTTCCTACCACGACGTGGACTCCAGCGAGATGGCCTTCAAGATCGCCGCCTCCATGGCCACCAAGCAGCTGTCGCAGAAGGGCGGCGCGGTGCTGCTGGAGCCGGTGATGAAGCTGGAGGTGGTGACCCCCGAGGACTACATGGGCGACATCATGGGCGACCTCAACCGCCGCCGTGGCCTGATCCACGGTATGGAAGACGGGCTCTCCGGCAAGATCATCCGCGCCGAGGTGCCCCTGGGCGAGATGTTCGGCTACGCCACCGACGTGCGCTCCATGTCCCAGGGCCGGGCGAGCTTCTCCATGGAGTTCGCCCGCTATGCCGAAGTGCCGGCGAGCATCGCCGAGGCGATCGTGAAGAAGTCGGGGTAAGCGGGGCCTGCTCTCGCCGATGAGTGGTTCCGCAGCCGTGTAGGGGGATAGCGCTTTTCTATCCACCAGCGGGGCTGTGCAGGACACCGCTGGTGGAAATCCCCGAAGGGATTTCCACCCTACGCACTCGCGAACGGATTCGCCCCCACAGGTCCTGTGCCATCAGCCGTGTAGGGTGGATAGCGCTTTTCTATCCACCAGCGGGGCTGTGCAGGACACCGCTGGTGGAAATCCCCGAAGGGATTTCCACCCTACGCAGTCGCGAACGAATTCGCCCCCACACATCCCTGCGGGATCAGCAGCGGGTACCGAGCATTTCGGCCTTGCGCAGCCAGGTCTGGCGCTGTTCCTCGGAGGAGGGGCGTACCGGGGAGAACTCGGTGAGGCGGCGGGTCCGGATGCCGCAGAAACCGAGGATGGTGCGCACCATCTGGCGGTGCGCCGGCGCCCCGTAGATCCAGCGGAAGTACCAGGGCGGGGTGTCCAGGGTCACCAGCAGGTCGGCGGTGCGGCCGGTCAGCAGCTTGTCCCAGGCCTGGGACTGGCCGCGATAGCGAAAGGCGAAGCCGGGCAGGAAGACCCGGTCGAAGAAGCCCTTGAGCAGCGCCGGCAGGCCGCCCCACCAGACCGGATAGACGAACACCAGGTGCTCGGCCCAGTGGATCTGCCGCTGGGCTTCGAGCAGGTCGGGTTCGAGGATCTGGTTCTGGTCGTAGCCGCCACGCAGCACCGGGTCGAACTGCATCTCGCCGAGTTTCAGCAGGCGCACCACATGGCCTTCGCTGCGCGCGCCCTGGGCGAAGGCTTCGCTCAGGGCGTGACAGAGGCTGCCGCCCTTGGGGGTGCCGAGGATCATCAGGATGCGCTTGCCGTCACCTTCGATCGGCGTGGCGCCGTGCTTTGCCGCCTCAGCCATGTTGACCGGCCTCCAGCATGCCTTCCGGACGTACCCAGGCGTCGAACTCTTCCTCGGTCAGGTAGCCCAGGGCCAGGGCCGCCGCGCGCAAGGTGGTGCCTTCGGCGTAGGCCTTCTTGGCGATCTGCGCGGCCTTGTCGTAGCCGATGTGCGGGTTGAGGGCGGTGACCAGCATCAGGCCGCGCTCCAGGTGTTCGGCCATCCGCGCGGCGTCCGGCTCCATGCCGGCCACGCAGTGCTGCTGGAAGTTGCGGCAGCCGTCGCCGAGCAGGCGGATGGACTGCAGCAGGTTGTGCACGATCACCGGCTTGAACACGTTCAGCTGCAGGTGCCCCTGGCTGGCGGCGAAACCGATGGTGGCGTCGTTGCCCATGACCTGGCAGGCCAGCATGGACAGGGCCTCGCACTGGGTCGGGTTGACCTTGCCGGGCATGATCGAGCTGCCCGGCTCGTTGGCCGGAAGCCTGACTTCGGCCAGGCCGCCACGGGGCCCGGAGCCCAGCAGGCGCAGGTCGTTGGCGATCTTCATCAGGGCCACGGCCAGGGTCTTGAGGGCGCCGGAGAGGTTCACCAGCGGCTCGTGGCCGGCCAGGGCGGCGAACTTGTTCGGCGCCGAGACGAAATCCAGCCCGGACAGCGCTGCCAGCTCGGCGGCCATGGCGTCGGCGAAGCCATGGGGGGCGTTGAGGCCGGTGCCCACGGCGGTGCCGCCCTGGGCCAGTTGCAGGACCGCCGGCAAGGCGCCGCGGATGGCCTTGTCGGCGTAGTCGAGCTGGGCGACGAAGGCGGAGAGTTCCTGGCCGAAGGTGACCGGCGTGGCATCCATCATGTGGGTGCGGCCGGTCTTCACAAGGTGGGCGTGGCGCGCTGATTGCTCGGCCAGGCCGGCGGAGAGCTCGGCGATGGCCGGCAGCAGCTCGTGCTGCACGGCCTTGGCGATGGCGATGTGCATCGCCGTGGGGAAGCAGTCGTTGGAGCTCTGGGCGAAGTTGACATGGTCGTTGGGGTGCACCGGGCTCTTGCCGCCGCGGCCGCCGTTGGCCAGTTCGTTGGCGCGGCCGGCGATCACCTCGTTGACGTTCATGTTGCTCTGGGTGCCGCTGCCGGTCTGCCAGACCACCAGGGGGAACTGCCCGTCGTGCTTGCCGGCCAGCACTTCGTCGGCGGCCTGTTCGATCAGGCGGGCGACGTCCGGCGGCAGGGCGCCGTCGCGGCCATTGACCCGCGCGGCGGCTTTCTTGATCAGGGCCAGGGCATGCACCACGGCCAGCGGCATGCGCTCGCCACCTATTGCGAAGTTTTCCAGCGAGCGCTGGGTCTGGGCACCCCAGTAGGCGTCGTCGGCGACTTCGACAGGTCCCAGGCTGTCGGTTTCTGTGCGGCTCATGTGGATTGGCTCCGGCTGTTGATTCCGCAGTTTAGGCCGTATCTCCGGCACTCGGTTCAACCGTTCGGGCGATTACCAGCGCGCGCGGGTGGCACCGAGCCAGCCGACGGCGTTGCTCACCGGCACGCGCGCGCCGTCCGGGCTGCGCAGCACGCCGTCGAAGTGGCCGAACCATTGCCGGGTATCGGCATGGATCGGGCCGACGCGCGGGCAGGCGTGGTGCAGCTGCCGGGGCGTGAAACTGAGCTCCACCCGGCGGCAGGGTGTGCTCAGCCGCCAGGGCGCGAGGGAGCCCTCGGGAGCCTGTTCGATCTGTACCGGGCGGTCCAGTTTGGACAGCTTGCCGCCGAACCACAGGGCGTTCTCGGTGAGGCCGCTGGCGTCGGTCCAGCCGCCGCCGAAGTTGGCCGCGATGCCGCCGGGCGCGGCGAAGGCGGCGCGGGTCCAGTGGCTGTTCCACGGCCAGACGCCACGGCCGAAATCCAGCGCGGCGAAGCTCTGCCCGGTGGTGCAGGGGTAATGCCGATCGCCCAGTTGCACGCCACCGCTGGCGGGAAGGCCCATGTGCCGGCTGCAGGCATGGAAGCAGTGGCCGGCCATGGGGGCCACCAGGTTCACCGAGTCCAGGTGGGCGGGGCGCAGGACGTCGAGGGCAACGTGCAGCGGCAGGCCGCCGAGGTCCGGGGCCTCCACCCGCAGGCGCAGGCGGCCGAGGTGCTGCTCCACCTCGATCTGCAGGCGCGGGTGGTCGAAGCCATGGCTTTCCAGCGGCGTGTCGGGCAGCCGGCAGCCGCGGGCGAACGGGCGAAGCTGGGTGTGGGCGACGGCCTTGCCGCTGTCGAGGTCGAGGAAGTAGGCGGCGCCGTAGCCCAGGTAGTCGAGGTCCGCGAGGGTCAGCGACAGCATCCAGCGCGGGGTGGTGATGCACCAGTGGTTCCAGCGCTTGCGGCGGCCGAAGTGGCCGGGAATCGCATAATTCAGGCGGGGTCGGCTGGACCAGCCGATAGCGGTGGGCACGAGCTTGCCGCGGGCGTCGCAGAGTGCCGGAAATCCCGGCGGCAGGGTGGAGATGTGGCTAGTCATCGGGCACGTCCATGTGTGTGCGGAGCCTGGGTTCTGTGAGAAACCGACCTCAGCCTCATCGGAAAATCCGTCGAATGGCACCACGGATTTCGAAGCCGGCACAGGATGCCCAGTGGGGGAAAGCATGAGCAAGTGATAGCATTTTGACAACTGCCCAATGGGGTGCTGTACCGCACATTTTCGCCACGGGGTTGTCGAAGAAGTTCGCAGCTTGAGCCCGATATCGGCTTGAGCGCAGAATGATCTGCCCCGGGGCAGCCCCCATCATCCATGCCCGAACAAGGATTCCCAATGACCAAGCTTCGCGTTCTCTGCACCGCCGTCCTGCTGGCTTGCGCCAGTGGCCAGGTCCTGGCCGATGCCGCCAGCCACGCTGCCGATGCCGAGCGCTTCCTCAAGCTCGCCCGCGCGGACAAGCTGACCGTCCCGGTCTATGCGCAGGTGCAGCAGATGTTCGAGCAGCGTTTCCAGCAGACCAAGGCGCCGGCCGACAAGAAGGCCACCCTGGAGAGTTACCAGGCCAAGGCCAATGCCGCCCTGGACAAGGCCGTCGGCTGGGACAAGCTGAAGCCGGAACTGGTGAAGATCTACACCAGCAATTTCACCGAGAGCGAACTCAAGGACCTGGTCGCCTTCTATGAGTCCCCCCTGGGGCGCAAGGTGCTGGAAAAGATGCCGGCCCTGACCCAGCAGTCCGCCCAGCTGACCCAGAGCCGCCTGGAAAGCGCCGTGCCCGAGGTCAACAAGCTGCTCAGCGACATGACCAGCGAACTGGCCCCCCAGGACAAGAAGAAGCCGTAAGCGGAGTTACCCGATGTCCATGCAAGAACGTATCCTGACCGCCCTGGAGGCCCTCGAACCGCAGCACCTGGAAGTGCTGGACGAGAGCCACATGCATAGCCGCGGCCTGGAAACCCATTACAAGGCGGTGATCGTCAGCCCGGTGTTCACCGGGCTGAACGCCGTCAAGCGTCACCAGAAGGTCTACGGCAGCCTCGGCGACCTGATGGGCCAGTTCCACGCCCTGGCCCTGCACACCTACACCCCCGAGGAGTGGGCGGAGCAGGGCGCCGCGCCGGATTCGCCCACCTGCAAGGGCGGCAGCAAGCTGGGGCATTGATAGGCGGTACGCCCGTTGGGCGCCTGAGACATTCTCACGCAGCCTGTCCCCTGCGGCTTTTTGATAGACTCCGCACCGCGCCGGCCCAGCCGGCGCAGTCGTTTCTATCACCCGGTCCGCCCTTTGCGAGGGCGACCACTGGAGGAAGTACCGCATGACCCAGATCGTCGTCGCGGCGCTGTACAAGTTCGTAACCCTGAAGGACTACGTCGCGCTGCGTGAACCCCTGCTCAAGACCCTGCTCGACAACGGCGTCAAAGGCACGCTGCTGTTGGCCGAGGAAGGCATCAACGGCACCGTTTCCGGCACCCGCGAAGGCATCGACGCGCTGCTCGCCTGGCTCAGGGTCGACCCGCGCCTGGCGGACCTGGACCACAAGGAGTCCTACTGCGAGGAGCAGCCGTTCTACCGCACCAAGGTCAAGCTGAAGAAGGAAATCGTCACCCTCGGCGTGCCCGGCGTGGACCCCAACCAGCAGGTCGGCACCTATGTCGACCCCAAGGACTGGAACGCCCTGATCAGCGACCCCGAGGTGCTGCTGATCGACACCCGCAACGACTACGAAGTGGCCATCGGCACCTTCGAGGGCGCGGTGGATCCGAAGACCAGGTCCTTCCGCGAATTCCCCGAATACATCAAGGCCCATTACGACCCGGCCGTGCACAAGAAGGTCGCGATGTTCTGCACCGGTGGCATCCGTTGCGAGAAGGCCTCCAGCTACATGCTCGGCCAGGGCTTCGAGGAGGTCTTCCATCTCAAGGGCGGCATCCTCAAGTACCTGGAGGAAGTACCCCGGGAGGAAACCCTCTGGCGCGGCGACTGCTTCGTCTTCGACAATCGTGTCACCGTGCGCCACGATCTATCGGAAGGGGATTTCGACCAGTGCCACGCGTGCCGTAACCCGATCTCGCTGGACGACCGCCAGTCGGAACACTACTCGCCGGGCATCAGCTGCCCGCACTGCTGGGACAGCCTGAGCGAGAAGACCCGCGCCAGCGCGATCGAGCGGCAGAAACAGATCGAACTGGCCAAGGCCCGCAACCTGCCCCATCCGATCGGCCGCGACCCGCGCCAAGCCATGGAGAACTGAGTTTGTCCAACGCCCGCCTGCTCTATGTGATGGACCCCATGTGCTCCTGGTGCTGGGGCTTCGCCCCGGTGGCGGCGGCCCTCGCCGAGCAGGCCGCGGCGGCCGGCGTGCCGCTGCACCTGATCGCCGGCGGCCTGCGTACCGGCCAGGGCGCGGCGCTGGATGCCCATACCAAGCGCTATATCCTGGAACACTGGCAGGCGGTCAACCAGGCCACGGGCCAACCCTTCCGCTTCGACGGCGCGCTTCCCGAGGGCTTCGTCTACGACACCGAGCCGGCCTGCCGTGCCCTGGTGGTGGCGCGCATGCTCGCGCCGGAACTGGCCTGGCCGCTGGTCAGGCTGATCCAGCACGCCTTCTACGCCGAGGGGCGCGACGTGACCCAGGCGTCCACCCTGGTGGCCCTGGCGGAACAGGTGGGGATTGCGCGCATCGAGTTCGCCGAAGCCTTCGACGGTGCTGCGGCCCGGGAGGCGACGGCCGCCGACTTCACCTGGGTACAGGACCTCGGCATCGCCGGCTTCCCCACCATGCTGGCCGAGCGCGATGGCCAGCTGGCGCTGCTGACCAATGGCTACCAGCCGCTGGCCGAGCTGGCGCCGCTGCTGGGTCGCTGGCTGGAACGGGGTACCCATGGCTGATCGCTTGAGCTGGGCGGAGATCCGCCGTCTGGCCTTGCGCCACAAGAGAGCCCTTTGGCTGGCCAACTTCGCCGCCGTGCTGGCCACCCTCTGCAGCGTGCCCATCCCGCTGCTGCTGCCCCTGCTGGTGGACGAAGTGTTGTTGCAGCGTGGCGATGCCGCACTGCGCTTCATGGACCACTTCCTGCCCCAGCCCTGGGAGAAAGCCGTCGGCTATATCGGCCTGATGCTGCTGACCACCCTGTTGCTGCGCGGCATGGCCCTGGTGTTCAACGTGTTGCAGGCGCGCCTCTTCGCGCGGCTGGCCAAGGACATCGTCTATCGCATCCGCATCCGCCTGATCGAGCGCTTGAAGCGCATCTCCCTGGGCGAATACGAAAGTCTTGGCGGCGGTACCGTCACCGCCCACCTGGTGACCGACCTGGACACCCTGGACAAGTTCGTCGGCGAGACCCTGAGCCGCTTCCTGGTGGCCGTGCTCACCCTCACCGGCACAGCCGCCATCCTGGTCTGGATGCACTGGCAGCTGGCGCTGCTGATCCTCCTGTTCAACCCCCTGGTGATCTACTCCACGGTGCAACTGGGCAAGAAGGTCAAGCACCTGAAGAAGCTGGAGAACGACAGCACGTCCCGCTTCACCCAGGCGCTGACGGAAACCCTCGAAGCCATCCAGGAAGTGCGCACCAGCAACCGCCAGGGCTTCTTTTTCGGCCGCCTCGGCCAGCGCGCCCAGGAAGTCCGCGACTATGCCGTGGCCTCCCAGTGGAAGAGCGACGCGGCCGGGCGCACCAGCGGCCTGCTGTTCCAGTTCGGCATCGACTTCTTCCGCGCCGCGGCCATGCTCACGGTGCTCTTCTCGGACCTCTCCATCGGCCAGATGCTGGCCGTGTTCAGCTACCTCTGGTTCATGATCGGCCCGGTGGAGCAACTGCTCGGCCTGCAGTACTCCTACTACGCCGCCGGTGCCGCAGTAGGACGGATCAACGAGCTGCTGGCCCGCGCCGACGAGCCCGAGTACAAACCCAGCGTCGATCCCTTCAAGGGGCGCGAGACGGTGGGCATCGAGGTCAAGGGCCTGCGTTTCGCCTACACCGACGACCCGGTGCTGGACGGCCTCAACCTGTCCATCGCTCCGGGGGAGAAGGTGGCCATAGTCGGTGCCAGCGGCGGCGGCAAGAGCACCCTGGTGCAACTGCTGCTCGGGCTCTATCAGCCCCAGGCCGGGCAGATCCGCTACGGTGGCTGCCGCCTGGAGGAGATCGGCCTGGCCGAGGTGCGCGACAACGTCGCCGTGGTGCTGCAGCACCCGGCGCTGTTCAACGACAGCGTGCGCGCCAACCTGACCATGGGCCGCGAGCGCAGTGACGAAGCCTGTTGGCGCGCACTGGAAATCGCCCAGCTGGCCGACACCATCCGCAGCCTGCCCCTGGGCCTGGACAGCGTGGTGGGGCGCTCCGGCGTGCGCCTGTCCGGTGGCCAGCGGCAGCGCCTGGCCATCGCCCGCATGGTGCTGGCCGAACCCAAGGTGGTGATCCTCGATGAAGCCACCTCAGCCCTGGACGCCGCCACCGAATACGCCCTGCACCAGGCCCTGGGCACCTTCCTCAATGGCCGTACCACGCTGATCATCGCCCACCGCCTGTCCGCGGTTAAGCAGGCCGACCGGGTGCTGGTGTTCGACGGTGGCCATATCGCCGAAGACGGCGACCATCAGCAGCTGATCGCCGAAGGCGGGCTGTACGCCAAGCTCTACGGGCATCTGCAGCAGGGCTGACTCCGCCGGTGGATAGAAAAGCGCCATCCACCCTACGGGGTAGGGTGGAAATCCGCGTGGCGGATTTCCACCATCGGCACCGTCAGCTGTAGCGCACCGCCTCGAGGAACACGATGCGCTGGCCGACGTCGTGGAACACCCGCGCCGAGGCGATCTGGTTGTAGTCGATGCCGTCCAGCAGGCTCAGCATCTGGGCGTCGTGGCGGTAGCGCGGGCGCCAGTCCAGCAGGCCTTCGAGAAGGGTGATGGCATTGATGCCGGGGCGGAAGTTGCCCAGCAGCAGGCGGCCGCCCGGACGCAGGGCCTGGAACAGCCGATGCACCAGGCGTTCGCAACGACGGTCGTCGAGCAACTCGGTGACGGCTGCCGAATACACCAGGTCATAGCCCTCGAACCGGTACTCGCCGGCGAGCAACTCTTCGAGGCCGCCCAGGCGGGTGGTGACCCCCAGCGCGCCGTAGCTCTTGCGCACGGTTTCCAGGCGCGCCTGGTCATCGTCGAACACCAGCATCTCGCCATAGCGGCCATGGCGCAGCGCATGGGAGAGTTCCGCCTCGCGGAAGTGGCCGCCGGCGATGCACAGCAGGCGGGCGGCCTTGCCCGCCTGCTGGCAGGTGTCGTCCACGGCGCGGGCCAGCATGCGGCGCCGGCAGCGCAGGGCACGGGCGGCCGCCGCGTTGGTGGCGAAGTCGAACAGCTGGCGGGTACGCTCCTCGGGCAGCTCGCGCAGCGCGTCGGACTCCACGCCATACAGATAGTCCAGCAGCACGGCGTTGCCGCAGCGCATGCCCTGGCTGGGGAGGCGCCTGCAGGGGAACTGCAGGATGTTGTTGGTCGGGGGTGGTGCTTCGCTGGCTGGCCCGGGTCGGTCGAACTTCAGTCGCTCCCGTTCCGACTTGATCCTTGCCAGTTCCTGGCGGAGCTGTTGTTGTTCCTCGATGCGTCTGCGCAACTCTTCCGGCCCGCTGATTTCTTCCACACGCCACCTCCTCTGGCTCGACGCGGAATCCTTGACCCGACACGCGGGATGAAGGCAGATGTTGACTCCGTAAGTACCTTAGTTGATGGCCATTTGCCCGCCATCATTCATCTAGATGAAATGGCGATTTCCGATGGCTGGAAATATGCCGATCAGAGGTCCTGGAGGCGTGCGAGGAGACTGACCAGCTCGGCCTGGCGTTCCGTCCCGGTCTTGCGGAAAAGCGCGCGCAGCTGGGTGCGAACGGTGTTGATCGAGACCGTCAGGCGTGCGGCGCAGGCTTCGGGGGCGAGGCCCTGGACCAGCAGCTCGGCAAGGCGTCGTTCCGCCGGGGTGAACTGGAAGACTTCGGCCATGAACCGGCTCCGCGGCTGGTGTTCCAGCACTGCGAGGAGCGCCATGGGGCCCGGGTATCGGGCGGCCAGGGCCTGCTCTTCGGACACCGGTGTGACCAGCAGCTGGCTCGCAGGCTCCGCCTCCAGCGGGAGCCAGCCGGCGCGACGGTTGCCTTCGCGGCCCAGCGCCTGGCGGATCAATGCCTGCAGGCGGCTGTCGAGGCTTCCACCGTGCAACCGGCCCTGGCGCTCCTGCAGGGGAAACTGCCGCCGACTCAGGCGCAATTCGGCCTGGCGGTTGCAGAACAGCACCCGGCCCTCGGCGCCGAGCAGCCAGACCGGCACGCCGTGGCGTTCCAGCAGCAGGTCACGGCGCGCCACGTCCAGTTCCAGTGCCTGCAGGCGGTTGGACATCCGTGCCGCGCGCAGCAAGTGCGGGCTGAGGCGGTCCAGCAGGTCGCGCTCCTGCCTCTGCGGCAGCGCCGCGCCCACTGCCGTCAGCAGCGACAGGTAGACGCCCGAGTCGGCCTGCTCATGAAGTTTGATGCAGGAAATGCTGTTCATGCCGAAGGGCAGGTGGAATTCCTGGTAGTAGGGGTCGCGCTGGATGCGCCGTGGACCCAGGTCTTCGCGGTCGTGGTACCAGCTGCCGACGGGGCGTGGCACCAGCACTTCCTTGGCCGGATCGTACTGGTGGTAGTAGCTGTTGTAGGCCTCCACGCTGGCCGGGTCGCAGCTGTGGATGGAAGTCACCTGCGGCCGCCGCTGGCGCTGGTCGAGGAAGAGCAGGGCGCCCATCTGATGCCCGGTGGCTGCCGCCAGCCGGTCCAGCATCGGTTCCCAGGCGCCTTCGTCCAGCACGCATTCGTAGCAGAGGTTGACCAGGTCGTCGTAGAGCTCTTCCATTTGCGGCATTGCGCGGCGTCCTTGAGCGGTGGGTGGCGCATTGCCTTCATATGGCACAGCCCTGTGGCCCTTGAGAATCGCCGCTGGTCGGGCCAAAGGATTCCCGCCTGGAAGCCTGGATGAACGCCATGTAAACAAAAGTTTACGCACCCGGGGCGCCTGGCAGGTGATGCCATCGGCATTCCGGGGGTGTAAGGAAAACTTTCCGGATTGACCGTTCGGCGTTTCGCTTCGGCAAGTTCGACACCTTGTTCGCGAAGCCCTGCCAGAGTGTCATGGCGCAAACAAGAAATCGGTCCGACACCATGAACACCGAACTGACCCTCTATGGCTACTGGCGCTCCAGCGCTGCCTACCGTGTCCGCATCGCCTTGAACCTCAAGGGGCTGGCCTACCGCCAGGAGCCGGTCCACCTGGTCAAGGATGGCGGCCAGCAGCACCAGGGCGCTTATCGCGAACTCAATCCCCAGGGCCTGGTGCCGCTGCTGGTGGACGCCGGCAACGCCGGTGGCGAAGTGCGCATCGCCCAGTCCCTGGCCATCCTCGAATACCTCGAAGAAGTCTTCCCCGTGCCGGCCCTGCTGCCGGCCGACCCGGCCCAGCGCGCCCTGGTGCGTTCCCTGGCCCTGCATATCGCCTGCGACATCCATCCGCTGAACAACCTGCGGGTGCTGCAGTACCTCAAGGCCGAACTGGCGGTGTCCGACGAGGCCAAGGACGCCTGGTACCGCCACTGGGTGGCCCTTGGCCTCGCCGCCGTGGAAAAGGGCCTGGAGGCCTTCGGCGGCAAGCTCTCCCTGGGCAGCCGGCCCGGCTACCTGGAAGCCTGCCTGCTGCCCCAGGTGTACAACGCGCGACGCTTCGACTGTGACCTGTCGGCCTATCCGCGCATCCTCGATATCGCTGCGCGCTGCGAAGCTCTCGAGGCATTCAGGAATGCTGCTCCGGAGGTACAGCCAGACGCCCAGTAACCCAGGCCTACCTGCCTTGCAAACTTCCGCCGGACCACAAGCCCGGCGGGTGAAATCCCGTCACGACAACAACAAAAGGTGACGCAATGAGTGACATGCAACACTCGGGCGAGCTGAAACGCGGCCTGAAGAATCGCCATATCCAGTTGATCGCCCTCGGCGGCGCCATCGGTACCGGCCTGTTCCTCGGCTCGGCCGGGGTGCTCAAGTCCGCCGGCCCTTCGATGATCCTCGGCTACGCCATCTGCGGCTTCATCGCCTTCCTGATCATGCGCCAGCTCGGCGAGATGATCGTCGAAGAGCCGGTGGCCGGCTCCTTCAGCCATTTCGCCCACAAGTACTGGGGCGGCTTCGCCGGCTTCCTCTCCGGCTGGAACTGCTGGGTGCTGTACATCCTGGTGGGCATGTCCGAGCTCACCGCGGTGGGCAAGTACATCCACTACTGGTGGCCGGACGTACCCACCTGGGCCACGGCGGCGGTGTTCTTCCTGGTGGTCAACGCCATCAACCTGGCCAACGTGAAGCTCTTCGGCGAGGCCGAGTTCTGGTTCGCCATGATCAAGGTGGTGGCCATCGTCGGCATGATCATCCTCGGTTGCTGGATGCTGTTCAGCGGTAGCGGCGGCGAGCAGGCCGCGGTGAGCAACCTGTGGGAACATGGCGGCTTCTTCCCCAATGGCGTCAGCGGGCTGGTGATGGCCATGGCCTTCATCATGTTCTCCTTCGGTGGCCTGGAGATGCTCGGCTTCACCGCCGCCGAGGCCGACAAGCCGAAGCAGGTGATCCCCAAGGCGATCAACCAGGTCATCTACCGCATCCTGATCTTCTATGTCGGCGCCCTGGTGGTGCTGCTCTCCCTGAGCCCCTGGGACGCTCTGCTGGCTTCCATCAACGGTGCCGGCGACGCCTACAGCGGCAGCCCCTTCGTGAAGATCTTCGCGCTGATCGGCAGCGACACCGCCGCCCACCTGCTGAACTTCGTGGTGCTCACCGCCGCCCTGTCGGTCTACAACAGCGGCACCTACTGCAACGGCCGCATGCTGCTGGGCCTGGCCGAGCAGGGCGACGCCCCGCGCGCCCTGGCCAAGGTGGACAAGCGCGGCGTACCGGTGCGCTCGCTGCTGGTATCGGCCGGGGTGACCTTCCTTGCCGTGGTGGTCAACTACGTGGTCCCGCAGAACGCGCTGGAGCTGCTTATGTCCCTGGTGGTGGCCGCCCTGGTGATCAACTGGGCGATGATCAGCTACTCCCACCTGAAGTTCCGTCAGCGCATGGACAAGGACGGCGTCCGCACCGGCTTCCGCGCCCTGTGGTTCCCCATGGGCAACTACCTGTGCCTGGCCTTCGTGGTGTTCATCCTCGGCGTCATGCTGATGATCCCGGGCATCCAGGTGTCGGTCTACGCCATCCCGGTGTGGCTGCTGGTGATGTGGGGCTGCTACCGCCTCAAGCTGTCCAGCGCCGCCAAGGCCCGCCAGGCCTACGCCGCCGGCTGATTGCCGCTCCACCCGCAAGGCCCGGCCCAGCGCCGGGCCTTGTCGTTTCCGTGTTCCGGGTTAAGGAAAGGACCACGCAATTTGTCGTGAAATTGCAGGTAATTTCGGAGAATTCATAAAGGGATGCTGGCTTCTTCGGCTTGTGAAGCGGGCGCCTCCCTGTATGGTGGTCGGTTCGTCTCTAGGACCCGTACAGGAGAAAGGATATGAAACTGGCCCTGCACTTCGATGGTTCCGTTGCGATCAACACCCTGCGCCAGGCGATCCTGGCCGCTGGGGAGAGCACCACCATCCACTACTCCGCCGCCCACGACCTGGACGCCAGCACCATGCTCTCGGTGCTGAGCGCCGCAGGCGGCGAGAAGAACCTGATCCTCGGTTTCGACGGCGCCCGCCTGGACCCCCGCAGTCTGCAGCAGGCGGTGAGCTTCACCGGAGACCGCACCCGCATCGATATCGCTGCCGCCCAGGCGGTACACCCGAGCGCCCTGGTGACCGCCATCACCGCCGCTGGCGATGGCAAGTCCATGCGGGCCGTCTTCAGCGGCGCCCGGGTCAACCAGGAAATCCTGCGCAGCGCCCTGGATGTCGCCGGCCGCCTGGTGGATATCAGCCTCGGCGCCTCCCAGTCCCTCGCCCTGGAAACCCTGCTGGCTACCCTCCAGGCCGCCGGCGACCAGCGCAAGTTCGCCGTGGAACTGGGCGGCGCGCAGCCGGCTGCCAACCTGCTCCAGGCCGTGGAGGCGGCTGGCGCCAATACCGGCATCGCCATCAACACCGCCCACGCCCTGGACCGGGACGAACTGCAGGCGCTGATGCTGGGGGCCGGGGATGCCAAGCAGCTCAGCCTGTCGTTCAATGGCGGCCAGTTGGACGAAGCCAGCCTGCCGCAGATAGTGGCGGCAGCCGGCACCAATACCCTGGTGCGGCTGAACAACGCCGAGGCCCTCGGCGCTGGCCGCCTGCTCTCGGCCATCGAGGCCACCGGCAATACCCGTCAGCTCAGCGTCGAGTACAACGGCGTGCAGACCCCTGCCGCTGGCCTGGTGCAGGCCATCGAGGCGGCCGGCATCAGCACCTCAGTGAGCGTCAGTAGCGCCCAGGGCGTGGCGGTCGAGGGGTTGGTTGCGGCTCTGGACGCGGCGGGGCAGGCCAGGAAGCTGGACCTGCAGTTCAACGCCGGGCAACTGCCGGCGGCCGAGTTGCAGCGGTTGGTGGAAGCCGCCGGCAATCGCTGCGGCCTGTCCATCAACGGCGCCCAGGCACTGCCATTGCCGGCGCTGCTGGACGTACTGAAGGCAGCGGCCTGACCGCCGTTCCGCCGGATGGACCAACGGGCCGCCTGCGGGCGGCCCGTCGCTGTCTAGCGTTGCAGCAGGCCGGCCCAGGTGGAGAGGGGCACGGGCGGATCCTGGTGCCAGATGCGCTGCCAGAGCACCTTCAGGCGTTGCAGGTCGCCGCGCTCGGTGCGCCAGCGGCGCGCCTCGGCCACCGGCTGCCAGCGTCCGTCCCGGCGCTCGGCGAGGACGAAGCGGAACGGGTGGAAACCGGTCATGCCCAGGCGCAGGTCGGTGACCACCAGCACCTGGCCGATCTGGTCGTAACGCAGGATGCCGTGGGTGAACCACGCCAGCCGCATATGCTGGGGCGAATCCCGCAGCCGCCGCGCGAGTTCGGTACCGCGCGGGATGCGTTCGAGCTTCGGTGGCTTGTGGTCGAACCAGCTCACCAGGGCTTCGTGGTAGTCCTCGCCGTCCAGCACTATCACCCGCCAGAGCAGGGTATTGAAGGGGGTCGGGGTGCTGAAGATCGCCTGCGGGCGGATGCCTTCGCGGTCCAGCACTTCGGCGATCTGCTGCTCGGCCATGAATTTGCCGCCCAGGGTCGACAACAGGTAGAGGCTGGACAGCGCCAGCGCGGCCAGTGGCAGGCGTGGCGCGCGCCCACGCAGCCCGAACAGCAGCCCGCCGAGCACCGCGGCCAGCAATGGCAGGCTGTAGAGCGGGTCGATGATGAAAATGCTCGACCAGGCCACCGGGGGCGTCAGCATCGGCCAGAACAGCTGGGTACCGTAGCTGGTGAAGCAGTCCAGCAGCGGATGGGTGGCCAGTACCAGCCAGAGGCCGAGGAACAGGCGTCGGGTGGAATAGCCCGGATGCGGCCGCAAGCGTCGCACCAGCCAGGTGAGCAGCGCGGCCAGGGCACTGAGGACGAAGAGCGAATGGCTGAAACCGCGGTGGTGGGTCATGGTGTCCACCGCGTCGCTGTAGCGGATCACCACGTCCAGGTCCGGCAGGGTGCCGAGCAGGGCGCCGTAGAGCAGCGCCTTGCGGCCTTGCCAGCGGCCGAGCACCGCGCCCTGGATGGTGGCGCCGAGCAGTGCCTGGGTGAGTGAGTCCATCGCCGTCCCTCGTGATAGGTCAGCGAGCTACGTTAACTATCCCGTTGACTGATGGCTTGCGGGAAATTCGGACGAAAGTTTTCCACCGGCGCGGCATGAATCCCGCCTGTGGCCCGCCGTAGGGTGCGCCATGCGAACTCGAACCCTGCGCCACGTCCAGGCGCCGGTGCGCACAGCGCACCCTACCACGCAGCCCCAATCGCCCTGGCCAAATAAACGACGCTCCTGGCCGCACATGCGAGGTACAGCTTGAGCACTCGGCTGACGGTAGGGTGCGCCATGCGCACCGCCTACACGCTCAAGCCCTGCGCCACGTCGAGGTCGCACCCTGCGAGCCCGGTCAGGCAGCGCTACACGCGGTTGCCGCTGCCACGTCGGCGGGCCTGGGCGAGCAAGGCCGGGCCGATCTCCTCCAGGGGCAGCACCTCTTCCGCCGCGCCGATCTCCGCCGCTTCCCGGGGCATGCCGTAGACCACGCAGCTGGCTTCGTCCTGGGCCAGGGTGTAGCCGCCGGCCTGGCGAATTTCCTTGAGGCCCCGGGCGCCGTCCTTGCCCATGCCGGTGAGCAGGGCGGCGATCAGGTTGCGGCCGGCGCAGCGGGCTGCGCTCGAGAACATCACGTCCACCGCCGGGCGGTGGCCGTTGACCTGGGGCGCATCGGACAGCCGCGCCACGTAGTTGGCGCCGGAGCGTGCCACTTCCATGTGCAGGCCGCCGGGGGCGAGGAGGGCGGTGCCGGGGAGGATGCGGTCGCCGTCGCGGGCTTCGCTGACGCTGATGCGGCACAGCTTGTCCAGGCGCGCGGCGAAGGAGCGGGTGAAGCCGGGCGGCATATGCTGGGTGATGACTACGCCGGGGCTGTCCGCCGGCAGGCCCAGCAGGACTTCCTTGATGGCTTCGGTGCCGCCGGTGGAGGCGCCGAGGGCGATCAGCTTCTCGGTGCCGACTATGGGCAGGCCGCGTTCCGCCTGGCGCTGGGTGGCGGCCGGGTTGCGCCGGATCATGCGCGCGCCGGCGGCGACCTTGAGCTTGGCGCGGATCTCCTCGGCGTAGCGCTGCATGCCGTCGGCGATGCCGAGCCTCGGCTTGGCGACGAAGTCGATGGCGCCCAGCTCCAGGGCGCGCAGGGTGGCTTCGGAACCGCGTTCGGTGAGCGAGGAGATCATCACCACCGGGGTGGGCCGACCCTTCATCAGCTTGTCGAGGAAGGTCAGGCCGTCCATGCGCGGCATTTCCACATCCAGGGTGATGACGTCGGGGGCATGCTGCTTGATCAGGTCGCGGGCGACGAAGGCATCGGGCGCCACGCCCACCAGCTGCAGTTCGGCGTCGGCGCGGACGATTTCACTGAGCAGGCTGCGGATCAGCGCCGAATCGTCAACCACCAGTACCTTGATCGCCACCCGGTCACTCCTTGAACAGGTCGTAGGGCCCCAGCGCCTCGCCGCGCTTGAGGTAGAGCAGGTATTCCAGTTCGCGTTGCAGGATGGTGTCGTTGTGCAGGCTCCTGAGCTTCTTCACCAGCACCTTGCCGCTGGAGGGAAAGATGTAGACCTTGCGCGCGTGCGGGCCCATCACATCCTCGGCCAGCAGCGGGATGCCTTCGGTGTCCAGGTAGCTGTGGACGAACTCCACCGTGCGCAGGGTGGTGTCGTGGCGCAACAGGTCGTGAGGCAGGTTGCCGGCGCCGAATACCTTGGCTTCCAGCTGGTGCCGGCGGGCACCTTCGCGCAGCAGTTCTTCTATGAGCTGCTCCATGATACGCACGCCGTGGTTGGCGCTGGCCTGGTCGGGCAGGAGGAAGTGGTTCATCCCGCCGATGCCGCGCTGGCTGTCGAACAGGCAGACCGCCACGCAGCTGCCGAGTACCGCGACCAGCACCTGGTCCTCGCTGGTGGCGTAGAACTCGCCGGGCAGGATCTTCACCGCCGGCAGCTGGAAATCGGGATCGAAATAGCGGTTGGCGGCGATGGCGCCTGCGGTTTCTCCTTTCATGCCGGAACTCCTGTAACGGGCCTGTAGACGGTGCGGCTGACCAGCTTCACCACGTGGCTAGCCTGGACGAAGCTTTCCGAGTGCCCGGCAAAGAATAGACCGTCTGACCTGAGCAGCCGCACCATGCGTTCCAGCAGTTGGACCTGGGTGGTCTTGTCGAAGTAGATCATCACGTTGCGGCAGAAGATCCCGTCGAAGCCGCCGGGCAGGCGCCAATCGGCATCCAGCAGGTTGATGCGGCGGAACTCCACCATCTGCCGCAGCTCGGGCACCACCCGCGCCATGCCGGCATTGGCGCCGGTGCCGCGCTGGAAGTAGCGTTTCTTCACCGCCGCTTCCAGCTGGGCGATGCGCTCCAGCGGGTAGACCCCGCGGCGCGCGGTTTCCAGTACGCCTGTGTCGATGTCCGAGGCGATGATCTGCAGGTTCCGCGCCCGTTCGCCGAGCGCCTGGTGCAGGGCGATGGCCATGGAGTAGGGCTCTTCCCCGGTGCTGGATGCCGCCGACCAGAAGCGCAGCGACCGGCCCCGGCGCTGGGGTTCGGCGGCCAGGGCGGCGAGTTGCGCGAAGTGGTGCGGTTCGCGGAAGAAGGCGGTGATATTGGTGGTCAGGGCATTGATGAAGTGCTGCCATTCCCCGGGGTGCTGGTCGAGGTAGGCCAGGTAGCTGGAGAAGCCGGACAGGTCGAGCTGGCGCAGCCGCCGTGCCAGGCGGCTGTAGACCATCTGCTGCTTGCTGGCGGCCAGGCTGATGCCGGAGCGCCGGTAGAGCCTCTGGCGCACCTGCTCGAAGTCGTTTTCGTCGTAGCTGAACTCGTGTCCGCCCGGGACCTGCGCGTTCATCGGCTTCCCTCGAAACCCGGCGCCAGGGGCGCCGGGGTGGTCTGGCCCTAGAACTCTTCCCATTCCTCTTCCTTGCTCCGTGCGCTCCGCCCGGCGCGCGGCGGGCGTGCCGGCTGGGGCTGGGGCTGGCGCGCGGTGCCACGGGCGGCGGCCGGCTGGCCGGCGTGGGCGGGGTCCAGCTTGAACACCGCCACCGAGCGGGCCATCAGCCCGGCCTGTTCCTGCAGGGCTTCGGCGGCAGCGGCGGCCTGTTCCACCAGGGCGGCGTTCTGCTGGGTCATCTCGTCCATCTGGCTGACCGCGCCGTTCACTTCCTCGATGCCTCGGCTCTGCTCGGTGGAGGCGGCGGCGATCTCGGCCATGATGTCGGTGACCCGCTTGATGGCGATCACGATGTCGCTCATGGTCTGGCCGGCCTGGGCCACCAGGGTGTTGCCGTTCTCCACCTTGCTCACCGAGTCGGAGATCAGGGTCTTGATCTCCTTGGCCGCCGCCGCCGAGCGTTGCGCCAGGGTGCGCACCTCGGCGGCGACCACGGCGAAGCCGCGGCCCTGCTCGCCGGCGCGGGCCGCTTCCACTGCCGCGTTGAGGGCGAGGATGTTGGTCTGGAAGGCGATGCCGTCGATGACCCCGATGATGTCGGAGATCTTGCGCGCCGACTCGTTGATGGAGGACATGGTGCTGACCACCTTCTGCACCACGTTGCCGCCCTCGGTGGCCACTTCCGAGGCATTCACCGCCAGGGAGTTGGCCTGGCGCGCATTCTCGGCATTGAGTTTCACGGTGCTGGTCAGCTCCTCCATGCTGGAGGCGGTTTCCTCCAGGCTGGAGGCCTGCTGCTCGGTGCGGGTGGACAGCTCGGCGTTGCCGCTGGCGATCTCGCCGGCGGCGGTGTTTATGGTGTCGGCGGCTTCGCGGATCTGCCCGAGCATGCGCGACAGGCTCTGGGCGGTCTCGTTGGAGTAGTCCTTCAGCTCGCCGAAGGTGCCCTGGTAGTCGGCGTCGATGCTTTGCGACAGATCGCCCTGGGCAAGGGCGCCGAGCATCCGCGAGACGTCCTTGAGGCCCTTGTCGGCGGTGTCCACCAGGGTGTTCAGGCCGTTGGCCAGGTTGAGCAGGAAGCCGCTCTTGCCCTCTTCGCTGATGCGCTTGGAGAAGTCGCCGGTGGCCGCGGCGCCGACCAGCCCGGCCACTTCTTTCTCGACCTGGACTTCCGCCGTGCGGTCGGCCCATTCCACCACCGAGCCGAGGCGCTCGCCGGCATCGCTGAGGACCGGGTTGGCCACCAGGCCGAAGGTACGCCCGCCCACCTCGATCTGGGTGCGGAAGGTACTGGTGAAGGTGGCGAGCAGGCGCTTCTGGTGCTCGGGGTTCTTGTGGAACTGGTCGATGGACCCGCCCAGCAGCCTGCTCACCGAGAAGCTGGGCAGCGCCTTGCGCAGGTCCGCCTCGGCGTTCTGCAGCATGCTGGTGACGGTCTTGTTCATGTAGACGATGGTGCGCTCGCTGTCGGCGATCATCACGTTGGTGCTGCAGTTATCCAGGGCGCTCTTGATGCGCACGTTCTCCGCGGCGGTCCGGGCGGCGACCTCGAGGCGGTCGCGCACGCCGTCGATGGCTTCGGTGATCTGCGCCTTCTTGCCCGGCAGCCGCTCCATGTCCTGGCTGAAGTCGCCATTGCCGTAGGCGGTGACCACGCGCACCACCTGCATCTTCACGGCGATATGGGCGGCCACCAGGTCGTTGATGCCCTTGGCGAGGCGCGCGTGGATGGCGCTGAAGCGTTCGACCGGGATGACCTGGTCGATCCAGCCGTCGCTGTGCTGGCGGGTCATCTCCACCAGGGCCTGGTCCAGCGCCTCGGTCTGGGCCGCCTCGGCCTTCTGCTGGCGCAGGCTTTTCTGCAGGTGCGCGAGGCTCTCGTGGACCGGCGCCCAGATGGGATCGTCAGCCTGGCCCAGGGGCTGATCCAGGTTGCCGTCGGCCAGTGCCCGGATCAGGCCGGCCAGGTGCTGCGCGCGAAGTTGTGCTTGTGCTTTTCCGTTGAACAGACCCATGGATTGTCCCCTTGCGTGTCAGGCTGCGGCTGCTTCGACCAGGGCCATTTCGCGGCTGGTCATCAGCTTCTCGATATCCACCAGGATCAACATCCGCTCGGCCACGGTGGCAAGGCCGAGCAGGTATTCGGTATCGAAACTGGCGCCGAACTCCGGCGGCGGCTTGATCTCCTCGCTGCCGAGGGCGATCACGTCGGACACCGAGTCCACCACCACGCCGACGATGCGGCGGCCGATGTTGAGGATGATCACGACGGTGAAAGGGTCGTAGGTGACGTCGGCCAGGTTGAACTTGATGCGCAGGTCGACGATGGGAACTATGGCGCCGCGCAGGTTGATCACGCCCTTGATGAAGGCGGGGCTGTTGGCGATGGCGGTGACATGGTCGTAGCCGCGGATTTCCTGCACCCGGAGTATGTCGATGGCGTACTCCTCGCGGCCGAGGGTGAAGGTCAGGTACTCCTGGGCCGGTTGTCCGGCCTGTTCCGCACTAGGGGAGTTCATGCAGCGCTGCTCCTTGTTGTTTTTGTTGTTGTGCCAGGCCCGGCAAGGCGTCGACGTCGAGGATCAGGGCGACGCTGCCGTCGCCCATGATGGTGGCGCCGGCGATGCCGTCGATCCGGCGGAAGTTCTGTTCCAGGCTCTTGATCACCACCTGCTGCTGGCCCACCAGGTCGTCCACCTGCAGGGCGAAGGGGCGGCCATCGGCTTCGAGGATCACCACGATGGACTGCTCGGCGGGCAGCGGCGGGCTGGACTCGCCCAGGAGATCGTGCAGCGAGAGCAGCGGCAGGTACTCGCCGCGCACGCGGATCACCGCGCCTTCCTCGCCGCCCAGGCCACGGATGTCGGACGCTTTCGGCTGCAGGGACTCGACTATGTAGGTCAGCGGGATCACATAGTGGGTGCGCGCCACGGCGACGATCAGGCCATCGAGGATCGCCAGGGTCAGGGGCAGGCGGATGCTGATGCGGGTTCCCTGCCCGGCGACTGAGTCGAGGTCGATGCGTCCGCCCATGGTCTGGATATTGCGCTTGACCACGTCCAGGCCGACGCCGCGCCCGGAGAGGTCGGTGACCGTTTCGGCGGTGGAGAAGCCGGGCATGAAGATCAGTTGCCAGACCTCGGCGTCGCTCATGCCGTCGTGCACCGGCAGGTTCTTCTCGCGGGCCTTGGCGAGAATGCGCTCGCGGGACAGGCCGCGGCCGTCGTCGCTGATCTCCACCACTATGCTGCCGCCCTGGTGGAAGGCGCCCAGGCGCACGGTGCCGCTGGCCGGCTTGCCGGCGGCCAGGCGCGCCGCGGGCAGTTCGATGCCATGGTCGATGCTGTTGCGCACGATGTGGGTGAGCGGGTCGCTGAGGCGTTCGATCACGCCCTTGTCCAACTCGGTGTGCTCGCCCTGCAGCACCAGATCCACCTGCTTGCCGAGACGCGCCGAGGTGTCGCGCACCAGGCGCGGGAAGCGGCTGAAGATGAAGCTGATGGGCAGCATGCGGATCGACATCACCGATTCCTGCAGGTCGCGGGTGTTGTGTTCCAGTTGCGCCAGGGCCTGGTGGATGCGCTCGTGCTGGCTCGGGTCGAGGGCGCCGCCGAGCTGGCCGAGCATGGCCTGGGTGATGACCAGCTCGCCCACCAGGTTGATCAGGCTGTCGATCTTCTCGACGCTGACGCGGATGGAGCTGGATTCGCCTTCGACGCTGGCCGCCTTGCCGGGCGCTGGCACCGGGGCGGACTTCGCCGCTTCGGTGGTTGTCTGAGTCGCGGCCGGGGTGCCGGGTGCATCGTCGAAGAAACCGAAGGCTTCCGGCTCGGCAGCGCCGGGCGTGCCCGGGGCATCGTCGAAAAAGCCGAAGTCCTGCTCCTCGATGCCTTCGGGCGTGCCCGGTGCGTCATCGAAGAAACCGAAGCCCGCATCCTCGCCGGCCTCCAGCAGCTCACGCAGGCGGGCGACGGTTTCCGCCACCGGCACATGCGGGTCGGGGCGCTGCTGGCGATGGGCCTCGAGCAGGCGCATCAACACGTCGCGGGCCTGCAGGAAGAGGTCGACCATCTCCGCGTGGAGCGCCATCCGGCCGCTGCGGATGCGGTCGAGCAGGGTCTCCAGTTCATGGGTCACGGCGGTCAGGTCGTCGAAGCCGAACATGCCGGCCGAGCCCTTGATGGAATGGGCGGCGCGGAAGATGCCGTTGAGTTCTTCCGCATCGGGCTGCTGCAGGTCGAGGCCGAGCAGCAGCAGTTCTAGGCTGGCCAGGTGCTCTTCGGTCTCCTCGAAGAACACCTGGAGGAACTGGTTCATCCCGTCGTTCATGGGGCGGCGCCTTGTGCCGGGGGTCAGGGGAGGACCTTGCGGGTGACTTCCAGCAGCTTGGGCGGATCGAAGGGCTTGACCAGCCAACCGGTGGCGCCGGCCGACTTGCCCTGCTGTTTCATGGCGTCGCTGGACTCGGTGGTCAGCATCAGGATGGGCGTGGCGCGGTAACCGGGCAGCCCGCGCAGGTTGCGGATCAGGCTGAGCCCGTCCATGTTCGGCATGTTCTGGTCGGTGAAGACCAGGTTGTAGGCCTTGCTCTGGGCCTTGCCCAGGCCGTCCTTGCCATCCACCGCCTCGTCCACCAGGTAGCCGGCGGCCTTGAGGGTGAAGCTCAGCATCTGCCTTATGGATGCCGAGTCGTCGACTATCAGGATCTGCTTGCTCATCAGGTGCGGCTCCCCCTTGCGCTCGTTTTTCCGGGTGACGCTTCTCTTTGTTGTAGGGGGCGAATTCATTTGCCAGGCAGGCCGAAGGTCTGCCTTGTATCGACGGGGCAACTGCGTTGCCCTTGGCGAATGAATTCGCCCCTACAGAGTTCTGCACAACGGTGATGGCAACTAGCCATGTCTATGTGTAGATGGGCGCCTGTTGGGCGTCCAGTTCCTGGCGTCAACCATTCGTCGTGCGGATGAACGGCAGCCGTCCGGCGATCAACGGCTCAGAAAAGCTCCACCTCGCCCGCGCCGACGCTCTGCTGGCTCACGGGGTTGGCGATGGGTTTGCGCAATTCGGCGGTTTCGCTGTCAAGCCGCTCGGCCCATTGCTCCGGCGCCAGGCTGCGCAGCCCGCCGAGGCCGGCGGCGAAACCGCCGAGCCTGGCGAAGTGCTTGCGCATCTGGCCGAGCAACTGGCTGCTCATGTCCTGGAACTGCAGCGCGGTGATGGCCTGGTCGACGCCCGAGCCCACCTCCAGGGAAATCCGGTCCAGTTCCTGGATCACCTTCAGGGTGTGGCGGTTCATGCCTTCCAGGTCTTCCAGCATGTCGTGGACCTGCTGCCTGGCTTCGAGGGCGAAGCCCATGTCCTTGTCCGCGAGCTGGGCGATGGCGGCCTCGGCATCCTGGATTTCGCGGTAGACCACGTCGACGTGCTGGCGGATCTGCCCGGAGAATCCGGTGGAACGGGTGGACAGGGCACGCACCTCATCGGCCACCACGGCGAAACCCCGGCCGCTTTCCCCGGCACGGGCGGCCTCGATGGCGGCGTTCAGCGCCAGCAGGTTGGTCTGCTTGGCGATGGCGTCCATATCGTGGGTGGATTTCAGGATATCGGCGATCTTCTGCGTTACCCGGTCCATGCGCTTCACCAGCTCCTGGGAGGTCTGGCTGGTTTCCAGGGTGGCCTCGACGAACAGGCCGAGGGTATGGCGGGTGGTGGCGATGAACTCCTGGAAGTTCATACCATCGTCATCGACCGACTGTTCGCCGTAGCGTTCGATCAGGGAATGGGAGTGGCCGCGCTGCTGGTCGACGCGGGCGGCCAGGCCATGGAAGCTGTCGCCGAGGCGGCGGATGGCGTCCTGCAGCAGGCTGTCGATCTGGCCGGCATGGGCCTGGAGGGTGCCGAGCTGGTCGTCCAGGGCGGCCTGGGCATGTTGCCAGTCCGGCGCCGCGGTCACCGGCTGCAGGCTGGCCCGGGTCGCCCCGGGACTGGCCCCGCGCAGCAGCCAGACCAGCGACAGGCTGGCCAGCCAGCCGCCGCCGAGAGCCAGCCAGGCCGGCACCTCGAGGGCGAACAGGCCGGCGCAAGCCAGCCAGACCAGGGAGTGCAGGGCCAGGCCCTTGATGGGGTTGGCGGACGACGGATGCGACATGGTGCACTCCCTTGCCTGGTTGTTCGGCCGGACGACTGACCCTGCGAAGGTCATCGGCAACGCTGGTTAAAACTAGAGGGTGATAGCGTGCTGTCAAATGGCCAACCGTCCGCCGCTTGTGCCGATCATCCGGTGGTTTCGGCCCCTTCCTCCGGCAGGCTCACATAGCGCTGGGCGCCGCAACGCAGGCAGCGTTGGCAGATCATGGGCACGGCGCCCACTTCGGTACGGAAACTCTCGGTCCAGCGACAACCGAGCAGGAAGCAACGAATACGCATGGCTCCTCCCCGGGGGCGATCCCCTTGGTGAGATAAGGCAGTGGTGGTTTGGAACTGCACTCGCCTTGTTCTTGTTGGAGGCATGGATCGGGCCCGAGATTCGGCCAGGAGCGCTAGAACCGGCAACCTAAATGATCGGGTGGTACCACCGCTTGTCGGCGACCACTTGGCGAAAGCGCCAGGGCCCATTCGCCCGACACTTGCAGCCCTCGAGGATGGGGCGGGTCGATCGGGATGCTGTGCTGGTCGTCAATGGGTTAATCGCGGCTGGACAGCTGTTGTCGTTCGGACTCCTGGATAATCAGGTCGATGGCTTTCTTCGCGATAGGCGACAGGGTGCGCCCGGCATGGCACACGATGGTCTGCTGGATGTAGCGCAGGTGAGCGGGTATCGCCGGCCGGATGGCGGGAACCAGGTCGATCATGACACCGGTTTGCACATCGTTCTCCACCCACGATTGCCAGGTCAGCAGCAGGGCGTCGCTGGTCAGCGTGGAGTGGCGCAGCCAGCTCAGTTCGTTGCAGATCAGTCTCCAGGGCAGTGGCGTCCCCGGTGGCAGCCCGAACAGCGCTCGCGCGTGGGTATCGTCGGTGCTCACGGCGTTCCACGGATAGGCGAGTATCTGCTCGTGCGTGATGGGGGTGTCCTGAAGCGCCAGCGGGTGGTCGCGGCGGCAGAAGATGGACGCCGGCTGCGGGGGCAAATGCCTGACGGCAAAGCGCGGATCGGTATCCCGGTCGACCTTCAACGCGGTCACCACGAATTCTATGTGCTCCAGTTCAAGGCGACGGAGCAGGTGAATCCAGTAATTGACCTCGACGTTCACGACGAGCTTGGGCGCGCGCTGTTTCAGTGTCGTCAGCACATTCGGGATGGTGACGTTGGCGGCCATCAAGCTGACACCGAAACTCAGCTCTCCCCCTTCGGCTCCGGCGATGTCATTTGCCTCCGCGACCAGCTTGCTGGCGCAGCCCATCAATTCGCGCGCCCGTGCGATCAATTGCTGGCCCGCTGACGTCAGCATCACTGATCGCGTGTCCCGATCGAACAGACGTACACCCAGATCCGCTTCCAGCGATTGAATGCTGCGGCTGAATGCCGTCTGCGAGAGGTGAGCCCGTTCCGCTGCCCGCGAGAAGTGCAATTCCTCGCTGAGGAGGAGCAGGTGACGGACTCGTTTCAAATCGATTGAGTCGTTCAACGCATTAATCGCTCAGTATTTTTGCATTGGACGCTTGTACATCACTTGAAGAGACTCCGCCAGAGCTCGTATCGCTCAGCTGGCAGCCGCCGCGGTTGCCAAGCCCATAACAATAAGTAGCGGGGAATGCTTGTGATAAGGAAATGTCAGCCTGGTCGCTTTCGCCTTCGGGCCCTGGCAGCGGCCATGACCTTTGGCTGGGGCATGCAGGCTCACGCCGTGTCCTTCAGCCTGGGCGAGATCGATGGGCAGTTCGACTCCACGCTGTCCATCGGCGCCAGTTGGGCGGTTCGCGGCGCCGATCCGGACAACATCGGCACGTTCAATGGTGGTAGCGCCTCTTCCCAGACCGGTGACGACGGGCGCCTCAACTTCAAGAAAGGCGAGACCTTCTCGAAGATCTTCAAGGGGATCCACGACCTGGAGCTGAAGTACCGCGATAGCGGCATCTTCCTGCGTGGCAAGTACTGGTACGACTTCGAACTGAAGGACGAGCATCGTCCGTTCATCGAGATCGACGAGCACAACCGCAAGGAGGCTGCCAGGTCCTCCGGCGCCCAGCTGCTGGATGCATTCGCCTATCACAACTACATCGTTGCCAATCAGCCGGGGACCGTCCGCCTTGGCAAGCAGGTGGTGAGCTGGGGCGAGAGCACCTTCATCGGCAACAGTATCAACAGCATCAACCCGATCGACGTGGCGGCCTTCCGCCGACCGGGTGCGGAGATCAAGGAAGGCCTGCTCCCGGTGAACCTGCTGTATCTCTCCCAAGGGCTGGGCGATAGCCTGTCGGCCGAGTTCTTCTATCAGCTCGAATGGGATCAGACCGTAGTCGATAACTGCGGCACCTTCTTCGGCGCGGATACCATCGCCGATGGCTGCGACGATCGCCTGGAGTTGTCGTCGCTCGGCGATCCCGCCACGCATTTGCACATGACCCGTGGCGCGGACCGGGACGCGCGTGACGGCGGGCAGTATGGCATCGCATTGCGCTGGTTCGCCGAGGAGCTGAACAACTCCGAGTTCGGCTTTTACGTGATGAACTATCACAGCCGTTCTCCCTACCTGGGCGCAATCGTAGGCACTGGCCCGTTCACTGTACGCCCGGGCAGCACTGCGACCACTGCCGAGTACTTCCTGGAATATCCGGAAGACATCCGCCTGTACGGCCTGAGCTTTTCCACCACGGCCGGCGGCACGGCCATTTCGGGCGAGATCAGCCATCGGCCCAACATGCCGCTGCAACTCAACAGCAACGACGTCACCACGGCGGCGCTCGCCGGGCAGTTGGGTGCGGCCCTGGGCACTCCTGTATTCGCCAGTGGCCATGCCCGGCCGATCGCCGGAGAGGAGTTCCATGGTTACGTGCGCAAGCCGGTGAGCCAGGCCCAGGTCACGCTGACGCACTTCTTCGACCAGGTACTGACGGCCGATCGCCTGACGCTCGTGGGTGAGGTCGGCTACAACCACCTTGGCGATATCAACGACAGCGCGCTGCGCTTCGGGCGGGACAGCGTATTCGGCAATGGCGAACTGCCCAGCAACAGCAATTGCACCTTGCTGGCCAACCCAGTGAATCCCCAGGAATGCAATAGCAAGGGGTTCTACACCACCACCTCCTGGGGCTATCGCGCACGGGCGATCCTCGACTACCAGAACCTGCTCGCCAACGTGAACCTGAAACCGAACCTGTCCTGGTCGCACGACGTGGATGGCTACGGACCGAACTTCAACGAGGGCAGCAAGGCCGTGAGCCTGGGCCTGGATGCCGACTACCGCAATACCTACAGCGCCAGCCTGTCCTACACCGATTTTTTCGGTGGCAAGTACAACACCTCGATCGATCGTGACTTCGTTGCGCTCAGCTTCGCCGTGAGCTTCTGAGCCCGTGCGCAACCACTTACCCAGGAAGATGATGCGATGAACTCGTCGAAAACCATCCTGAGGTCCGGCGCCCTGGCGCTGGCCTTGTCCTCTACCTCTGTCCTCGCTGCCGTATCCCCCGGAGAAGCGGAGCAGTTGGGAACTCGGTTGACGCCCATCGGCGCCGAAAAGGCCGGCAATGCCGATGGCAGCATACCGGCGTGGACCGGCGGCCTGCCGCAGAATGCCGGAGCGGTCGACGCCAAGGGATTCCTGGCGGACCCCTATGCCGGTGAGCAGCCATTGTTCAGCATCACCACGCAGAACATAGAGCAGTACAAGGAACGGCTGACCCCCGGCCAGTTGGCCCTGTTCAAGCGTTATCCCGATTACCGGATGAATGTCTATCCCACCCACCGCAGCGCCGGCCTGCCGGCAACTGTGCTCGAAGCCACCCGGAAGAATGCGGTCAATACCCGGCTGGTGGCCGGCGGCAATGGCCTGGAGGGGTTCACCGGCGCCAACCCTTTCCCCATTCCGAAGAACGGACTGGAAGTCATCTGGAACCACATCACCCGTTATCGCGGTGGCAGCGTGAAGCGCCAGATCGTGCAGATCGTGCCGGACCCCAGGGGGAACGGTAGTCCGGTGACCTATGACCACCAGGTGGTATTTCGCGAGCACCTCGCGGACTACGACCCCGGCAAGCCGAGCAACGTGTTGTTCTATCACAAGCAGACCGTGATCTCTCCCGCGCGCCTGGCCGGTAACGTGGAACTGGTGCACGAGACGGTCGACCAGGTGAAGGAACCGCGCCTGGCCTGGCTGTACAACGCCGGTCAGCGCCGTGTGCGCCGCGCACCGCAGATCGCCTACGACGGCCCGACGGCCAGCTCGGATGGTCAGCGGGTGTCGGACAACTACGACATGTATAACGGCGCCCCGGATCGCTATGACTGGAAGCTGGTCGGAAAGCAGGAGCTCTACATCCCCTACAACAGCTACAAGCTCGATTCGCCGCAGCTGAAGTACAGGGACATCATCAAGGCCGGCCATATCGACCAGGACCTGGCCCGCTACGAGCTGCATCGCGTGTGGCATGTGGTCGCCACCCTGAAGCCTGGCGAACGCCACATCTATGGCAAACGGGACTTCTACATCGACGAAGACACCTGGCAAGCGGCGGTCATCGACCACTATGACGGTCGTGGCACCCTGTGGCGCGTGGCCGAGGCTCATTCGCAGTTCTACTACAACCACCAGACCCCCTGGTACACGGCCGAAACCCTGAACGACCTGGTGTCGGGGCGATATCTGGTCCTGGGGCTGAAGAACGAAGAGAAAAGCAGCTACCAGTTCGATATCAAGGCGATCGAGGCCGAGTTCACCCCCAACGCCCTGCGCCAGTCCGGCGTGCGCTGACCAGCCAAAACGCTCCGTGTGTCCCCGCGGCCTTCGGGCCGCCTTTCGTTCGAGACCACCCATAGGAAGGAGAAATCCATGACAACGAGAAAGGCCGTTCTGCACACCTTGCTGGGAAGCCTGGTGCTGTCCTGTTCAATCGCCCAGGCCCTCGTCCAGCCCCAGTTTGCGGATGCCGGGGCCAGCGACCCGGTGGTGATGGGCTGGATGCAGGGCATTCCGCCCGCACCCGGGAAAACCATAGGTTTCGACAATTTCCTGCAGTTCCCGCAAATGCGCTGGTCGTTCTCGCACATGCGCGAACTGCTGCCGACGGTGCAGGTCTCGCGGGGCAGCGGGGAGGTCAGCCCCCTGCCGCGCGCCGAGCGCACGGATATCGATGCCCTGGAATTCATCCCCCTCGGCGGTGACCGCCCCATGACCTGGGAGCAGTCGCTCAAGGCCAACTACACCGATGGCATCCTCGTGCTGCACCGTGGGCGAGTGGTCTACGAGCGCTACTTCGGCGGCCTGAGCGAGTCGGGCCAGCACATCGCGATGTCCGTGACCAAGTCCTTCATCGGCACCTTGGCGGCGATGCTGGTCCAGGAGGGCAAGATCGATCCGCAGGCGAAGGTGAGCCAGTACGTCCCGGAACTCGCGGACAGCGCGTTCGGCGACGCCACCCTGCGCCAGGTGATGGACATGACCGTCGGCGTTCGTTTCTCGGAAAAATATGCCGACCCCAAGGCGGATATCTGGGAGTACGTGCGGGCGGGCCATATGCTTCCCCGCCCGGCTGGCTACGACGGCGCCACCTCGCTGACCGGGTATCTGGTGAAGTTGCAGAAGGAAGGCGAACACGGCCAGGCCTTCGCCTACAAGACGGTCGATACGGAAGTGCTGTCCTGGGTGATTCAGCGCGTGACCGGCAAATCCATCGCCACCAACCTGCAGGAGCGCATCTGGAGCAGGCTTGGCGCCGAGCAGGATGCCTACTTCATCGCCGACGAGATTGGCACGGCCTTCGCGGGCGGTGGCCTCAACACCACCTTGCGCGACCTGGCCCGTTTCGGCGAGATGATGCGCCTGGACGGCAGGTTCAATGGCCAGCAGATCGTCCCGAAGGAGGTGGTCGCGGATATCCGCGCCGGCGGCAGCACCGAGCACTTCGCCAAGGCGGGCATGGCGCTGCTGCCGAACTGGAGCTATCGCGACATGTGGTGGGTGTCGAACAACGAGCATGGCGCCTACTCCGCGCGCGGCGTACATGGGCAGGCCATCTACATCGACCCCACGGCGGAAATGGTCATCGTCCGCTATGCCTCCCATCCGCTTGCTGGCAGCTCCAATTTCGATCCGACCTCCCTGCCGGCCTATCACGCCCTTGCCAAGCACTTGATGGCCAAGTCCCTATAAGGAAGCGCACTCGCCAAGCGGACTCTGCCAGGGCATCTGCATCACCCTTGGCGATTCATTTGGACTTGGGAAACCACGTCCTGAGGACGTGGTCATGAGCCAGCGGCTCTGCCTGTGACGATTCGAATACCCAGGCTAGCAGGATGAAGCCGATGGGGTAGGGTGCGCCGTGCGCACCGGCGGTTTGACGTGGTGCCGAAGCCGATCCCGGAATCGGTGCGCGCAGCGCACCCTACGGTCCAGGCCAGGCGAAAGGGGGCGGTCTTGTGCAGGGGGAGGATTCGCCCCCTTCCAGGGGGCTAGCGCAAATCCACGTTCTACGAACGTGGATGTCTACTCGCCAAGGGCCGCGCAGCGGCCCGGATCACCGGTCCGCCATTTTCCCCACAGGGGCCTGAACCTTGTTCCCGCTGCCACAGTCAAACCCGCCGGCCCGACTTCCTCAGCACCCTCTCGCAAGATCCCTCATGCGCCCAATCACCCGATCCCTTCGCCTGTTCTCGCTGTTTCCCATCGTCCTGAGCCCCCTGTTCGCCGGCCCCGCCCAGGCCGGCAGCGAACGCCAGTTGCTGGCCGCCATCAACGACTACCGCACCCACAGCCAGCGCTGCGAATGGCGTAGCTACCGGGCGGCGCCGCCGCTGGTGCTGAAATCCAATGTCGCCCTGCCCGTGGGGTATTCGGGCGAGCTGCGGCGCGGATTGCGCAACGCCGGCTACCTGGCGGGCGAGGTACGCACCATTCGCCTGTCCGGGGCGCGGGATGCCGGGGCGGCCTTCGATATGCTCCGCGACGAATACTGCAGTGACCTGCTCGACACCCAGGTTTCCGACATCGGCATCAGCCGCAGCGGCAACCAATGGCGCCTGGTGCTGGCCCGGCCGATGGCCAGCGCCCAGTTGGGCGATGCCAAGTCGGCGGGGCAGGCACTGCTGGCCAAGGTCAACGCGGCGCGGGCCAGGTCGCGCATGTGCGGCGGCAAGCGCTTCGCCGCCGCCCGCCCACTGACCTGGAGTTCCGCCCTCGGCAGCGCCGCCCTGCAGCACAGCCGCTCCATGGCCACCCGCGACTACTTCTCCCACCAGGGCCCGAACGGCGATTCTCCCTTCGACCGCGCCCGCGCGGCTGGCTACAAGGGCCGGCAGGTCGGCGAGAACATCGCCGCCGGCCAGGGTTCGCCCAGCCAGGCCATGGAAAGCTGGCTGGACAGCCCCGGCCATTGCGCCAACCTGATGAACCCCAGGTTCACCCATGTCGGCGCCGCCTACGCCTCGCAAACCCGCAGCGAGAACGGCATCTACTGGACCATGATGTTCGGCGCGCCCTGATACCGGGAGTGCCTGTGGGGGCGAATTCATTCGCAAAGGGCAACGCAGTTGCCCCCTCCAGCGCCTCAGGGCAGACCTGCGGTCTGCTTCGCGATTGAAATCGCCCCCACAACGGCTGGCCTTGTCAGTCGCCCAGCGGCATCCGCTTCCAACTCGGCTCATCCCTCAATGCCGGATCATCATGGGCGGCCATGCGCCTGGCCAGCAGGTGGGCGCGTGGCGCGGCGATCAGGCGGGCGAAGTCGTAGGCGACGAACCAGGGCCGGTTGTCGATCATCACCGCCCGCAGATGCTGGGTATGGCGTTGGAACACTATGGGGGTATATGCGTCTTGCATGGTGGTTCTCCGTTATGGGGTCAGGAGCTGCCACCTGCGTCGCCAAACGAGGGTGGCAGACCGCGCGGGGTTGGCGAACCGGCTAACGGGAACCGGCAGATCACGAGGATCTCCCCGCGCGATCTGCCATATAGCGCTGCAGCAAAATCTGCAGATGTGGTGATGCCTGCAAGAAACGTCCGCCGATTCTCGCATGCACCGTTCGGCGCAATCGCGCCCGTTATAACCAGGTCGCCAAACCCGGCCACGGGATTGACCGTGGCCGGGGCAGGATAGGGAGGGCAGGGCGCAAGGGCAAGCGGGGCGAAGGTCGAGCGGATCGCCCTGGTGTCAGGTCGACGCCAGGGCGAGTTCGGCAAACACGCCGATGAGGACGAGGCGGATACTCTGGAGGGTGTTGCGCATGGCTGGTTCTCCTGGTGGAGGAAGTGCGTGGTACATCCTGCGGGCCGTTTCTTCCTGTAGGGGCGAATGAATTCGCCCCTACAAGGAGCCGGCCGGGGCCAGCCCGTCAGTGCTTGAACATCACATGGCGCACCGCGGTGTAGTCCTCCAGCCCGTACATGGACATGTCCTTGCCGTAGCCGGAGTGCTTGACGCCGCCATGGGGCATTTCGCTGACCAGCATGAAATGAGTGTTGACCCAGGTGCAGCCGTACTGCAGGCGTGCGGACAGGCGGTGGGCGCGGCCGACATCGGCGGTCCAGAGCGAGGAGGCCAGGCCGTAGTCGGAGTCGTTGGCCCAGGCCAGCACCTGCTCCTCGTCGTCGAAGGCGGTGACCGAGACCACCGGGCCGAACACCTCGCGGCGGACGATCTCGTCATCCTGGTGGGCGCCGGCCAGCACGGTGGGCTGGAAGAAGAAACCGGGGCCCTCGACGCGCGCCCCGCCGGTGACCACCTGGATGTGCGGCAGGGCGGCGGCGCGCTGGACG
>NZ_JBHSOU010000062.1:0-717 GCF_042656385.1 Pseudomonas sp. GCM10022186 | reverse complement strand
CCCGAGTGCGTCCCAGCGCTTCTTCGGCAGCGCTTGTTGCAGATGCGGAGCGCCGGCATTCCACCAGGGGCCGCGCCCGTTGGTGGCTGACTTCCAGGCCCGCTTCTCCGGCAACCCCAGGCGCATCAGCATGCGTGCCCGGGTTGCCGGTCGCTTCCAGTGCCGCCACAGCACATTGCGCAGTGACCGCCGCACCCAGCCATCCAGCTCGTCCACGGGCCGCTTGCTCTGGCTCAGCTTGAAGTAGCTGCTCCAGCCGCGCAGGACCGGGTTGAGCCGCTCGATCAGCCAGGTCAGCTGGCTACCCCGCCGGCCGCGCAGCAGGCTTTTCACCCGTTCGCGCAGGCGTTGCAGGCTGCTGCTGGCAATCCGCAGTTTCGGCTGCCGGTGCGCAGTCATGCCATACCCCAGGTAACTGCTGCGCCACGGGCGGATGACCTGACTCTTGGTCCGGTTCAACCGCAGCCGCAACCGCTGCTCCAGGAAACGCTCCAGACTGGTCATCACCCGCTCGCCCGCCTGTCGACTGCGCACGTAAACGTTCGCGTCGTCGGCATAACGCACGAAACGGTGGCCGCGCCGGCTCAGTTCCTGGTCCAACTCGTTCAGCAGGATGTTCGAGAGCAAGGGCGAGAGGGGTCCGCCTTGCGGCGTACCCTCTCGGCGCGGGCTCACGAGCCCGCCCTCCATGACCCCAGCCTCCAGGTAGCGACGGAT
>NZ_JBHSOU010000061.1:59641-67678 GCF_042656385.1 Pseudomonas sp. GCM10022186 | reverse complement strand
GCGTGGGGCAAGCAGTCCCCTAACACCGGATATACGGAAGCAGTCGTACCCAGGTTCGAAAACAAAGCCGGTCGCTGGCAAACCGGGAGGAGTCCATATATGGATAGCGCTCTTCTATCCACCAGCGTGGCCATGCAAGACATCGATGGTGGACCGATGAAGCGTGATCCACCCTGCGGCGAGCGAGGCTCACGCAGGCGCCGGCGCCACCCTGGGCAGGCGCAGGTCGGCGCAGAGACCGCCCCCTTCGCGGTTGCGCAGGGCGATGCTGCCGCCCAGGCGGTTGGCGACCATCTGCACTATGGCCAGGCCGAGGCCGGCGCCCTGGGGGTTGTCCTCGCTGTAGAAGCGCTCGAACAGGCGTGCCAGCTTGGCTTCGTCGATGCCCGGGCCCTGGTCTTCCACTCGCAGCAGGAAGAAATCCTCGCCGTCTTCCCGCAGGCTGACCTTCACTTCGCCGCCCTGGGGGGAAAAGTTGGCGGCATTGGTGACCAGGTTCTGCAGGGCGATGCCGATGGCGGCGGCGTCGCTGATGGTATGGAAATCACCGTCGGCCACTTCGAGGACCAGTTCCAGGCCCTTGTCCAAAAGCAGCGGAGTGAGTTCCGCCAGGTGCTCGCGGACCCGCGATTCCAGGTCCAGGGGCTGCCATTTCTGCCGCGCCAGCTCCGGCTCCATGCGCGCCATGGTCAGCAGTTGCTGGACCACCCGCGTCAGCCGGTCGACACCCAGGGTGAGGAAGCGCAGGGCCTCGGCACGCTGTTCCTCGCTGGCGGCCTCCAGGGCGTTCTGCGCGTGCAGGCGCAGCACGGCCAGTGGCGTGCGCATCTCGTGGGCGGCGTCACCGATGAAGCGGCGTTCGCGCTGGAGCATCTGTTCGATCTGCCCGAGCAGGCGGTTGATCGCTGCCTGCATGGGTTCCAGTTCCCGGGGCAGGGGAACGATCTGCAGGGGCGCCAGGGATTCGGCGTGGCGGCTGCGGATCACTTGCGCCATGTTCTGCAAGGGGCGCAGCCCCCAGCCGATGGCCAGCCAGACCAGGGTGGCGAGGATCAGGATGCCGATCAGGTTCGGCCACAGGGTATGGCGGACGATGCGTTGCACCAGGTCCTGGCGTACATCGTCGCGTTCGCCGACCCAGATCAGCAGACCCTGTTCCGGGTCCGGAAGAACGAAACCGCGCCAGTGGTGGCCGGCGAGTTGGAGGCTGTGGAACCCGGTGCGGATCGGGGCGTGGTCGAAGGGCGGCGCGCTTGCCGAATGCACCAGGCTGTGGCCTTCGCGGTTCCAGACATGGAAGGCCAGCTTGCTTTCGTAGGGATGCCCGACCTTGCGCGGCTCGGCGCGGCTCAGGGCGTCGTTGAAGGCGCGGTAAAGCGCGTCCCGTTCGGAGCTGGCAAGCGGCATGTGCATCACGCCCAGCAGCAGGCGGGCATTTTGCGCCAGCTGGGCGTCGTAGATTTCCTCGACCTCGTGGCTGCTGTCGCGGTAGTTGAGGTAGACGATGAGCAGGGTGCCCATCAGCAGCAGAACCATCACCAGCCACAGGGTGCGGCGGCGCAGTGAGGTCATGGGCGGCCGTCCACCAGGTAGCCGATTCCGCGCACGGTGCGGATGAGGTCGCTGGCGAGTTTCTTGCGCAGGTGGTGGATATGCACTTCCAGCGTGTTGCTTTCGGCTTCCTCGTCCCAGCCGTAGAGGATCTGCACCAGGCGTTCGCGGGTCAGCACCTTGCCCCGCTGCGAGAGCAGTTCGTGGAGCAGCTGGTATTCCTTGGGCGTCAGGGCTACCGGATTGCCCTGGTAGCTGACCTGCTGGCTGACCGGATCGAGTACCACGCCGGCGTGTTCGATCAGCACCTGCGGCCGGCCGGCGCTGCGCCGCAGCAGGGCGCGCAGGCGGGCCTTGAGTTCGTTGAGGTCGAAGGGTTTGACCAGGTAGTCGTCGGCGCCGGCGTCCAGGCCGAGGATGCGGTCCTCGGTGGCGTCGCGGGCGGTCAGCACCAGCACCGGCAGGGTGGAGCCTCCGGCGCGCAGCTGCTGCAGCACCTGCACACCATCCAGGCGCGGCAGGCCCAGGTCGAGGATGGCCAGGTCGAAGTCTTCGTTCTGCAGGGCGTGCAGGGCGCTGACGCCATCAGTCAGCCAGTCGATGGTGTAGCCCTCCTGGCGCAGGCCGGCGCGCATGCCCGCGCCCAGGGCATTGTCGTCTTCGACGAGAAGGAGTCGCATGGGCCGCCTTAGTCTTTCTGGATTTCCTGCAGTAAAGCATCGATTTCCTGGCGCCGACCCTGGTCGGCCAGTTCGCGGCCGGGGCGCGGAGCTGCCGCCTTGGCCTTGAGCAGGGCTTCGCGGGCCTGTTCGGCATGGCCCTGGCGGTACAGGTGATCGCCCCAGAAGTACAGGCTGTCGATGCCCGCCGGGTTGATTTCCAGGGCCTTGCGCAGCAACTGGTCGGCCTTGTCCTCGTCGCCGAAGCTCACCGGCCAGCCCGGCACCCGGTCATAGAGCGCGCCCAGGCTGGTGTAGGCCGAGCCTTGCAGCGCCTGCGGGTCGATCTGGATGGCGCGCTCCAGGGCGGCGCGGGCTTCCTTGACCTTGCCCAGGGCCCCCAGGCCGCCTTCGGCCCCGGCCCAGCTGCTGGTGACGATGCCATGCCAGATCCAGGCCTCGGCGGACTGGGGCGCGCTGCGGGTGAAGGCGCCGCTCTGCGCGGCCAGCTTCTCGAATTCGGCGGCCCGCTGTTTCTCCGGAACCCGGTACTGGACCTCCGCCCAGCGCTGCTGGATGGAAGCCAGGCGCTGGCTGCCGCCATCGTCCAGGGCCCAGGCCGGAATGCTGAGGATCAGGTACAGGCCGAAGGCGTAGATGAGCTTGTTCATCATGGGTGGTCCTTGCCGTGGTGGGCGGTGCTGAAGCGGCGGATGATCGGCAACTGCTTGTGCAGGGCCCGGTCCACCAGGCCGGGCAGCATGCCGTTGAGGCGCACGAAGAATTTCTCCGGCCAGCCCAGGTAGAGTTCGCTGAGGTCTTTCTCGATGGCGGCGATCACCGCTGTGGCCACCTGTTCGGGCGCGTCCACACCGACCTTGAGTTCGGCATTGAGGGCCATCGCCGCCTGGCTGTTCATGCTGGTGCGGGTGGCCCGCGGGGCGACGTAGAGCACGTTCACCGAGGTGTCCGCGAGCTCCCGGCGCAGCGCCTCCGAGAAGCCGCGCAGGGCGAACTTGCTGGCGCAGTAGACGGCGTAGCCGGGGTAGCCGATGGAGCCGTAGATGGAGCCGACATTGACCACCAGGGCGTGGCTCTGCTGGCGCAGCAGCGGCAGCAGGGCGCGGGTGAGCTGCAATGTGGCGCTGACGTTGAGGGCGAGCATGTCCTCGATCTGGCCGTCGTCCACCTGCTCCAGCAGGGCGAAGCGGTTGACCCCGGCGGCGTTCACCAGGATATCGAGCCCGCCCATGGCCCGCGCTGCTTCCACCACCCGCTGGCGGCCCTGGGCCTGGCGCAGGTCGGCTCCCACCCACGACAGCTGCTGGGGATAACGCTGGCTCAGCCCGGCCAGGGCGTCGCGCTGGCGGCTCACCGCCAATACCCGGGCTCCCCTTGCGCAGAGCTGTTCGGCCAGGGCCAGGCCGATGCCGCCGCTGGCGCCGGTGAGCAGGACGCGGCAATCAGCGAGTCGCATGGTTCACCTCCCCGGCGCGGGGCAGGCCACGGAACATCTCGGCGTAGAGCTGGTAGACCACCCGGGCGGCGTGGATCACCGCCTGCTGGTCGTCCTCGTCTTCCAGGCGGTCCATCAGGCGGCGGTAGGTGACCATGTGGTCCTGGTCCAGCGTGCCGTGGGAGGACAGGTAGCTGAAGGCTTCCGCCGGCAGGCCGAGGCTCTCGCGAATGGCGCCGGCGGCCTGGGTGGCCAGGGCGATGCTGGTGCCTTCCAGTACGTTGACCATGCCGAACAGGCCCACCGGGTTGCCGCGGGCGATCAGGTCGTAGAGGAAGGCCACCATCAGTTCGATGGGCAGGGAAGGGCGGCTGCCGCTGACGGCTTCGGCATCGCCGCCACAGGCGGTGATGTCGTCGAGGATCCAGCGCTCGTGGCCGTATTCCTCGTCTATGTATTCGCAGACGGCACCGCGCAGCCATTCCAGGCGCGCGGGCAGGCGTGCACCGCAGGCCATCATCAGCGGCACCGTGTGGCGCACATGGTGATAGGCCTGGCCGAGAAAGGCGCGGTAGCCCTCCAGGCTGACCTGGCCCTCCAGGGCCTCGCGTATCACCGGAACGCTGAACAGCGCCTCCCGTTCGCGGGCGGTGGCGGCTTGCAGCTGGTCGAAGAAACTCATGGTTCTACCTCGTTCTCGAGTTCGAGCAGGGTGGTGCGGTAACGCGTGAGGATGGCTTCGCGGCGCAGGCGGCCATTGCTGGTGAGCAGGCCGTCGGCGCTGCTGAAGGGCGTCTCCAGGCGGCGCCAGGCCCTGACCCGCGCGTAATCCGGGAGGGCCGAATTGGCGTGGGCCACGGCATCGGCCAGCTCCTGGTCGGTACAGGCCGGGTCCAGCGGCCAGAGCAGGGCCAGGTTGCCGGGCAGGCCCTCGCCATGGACGAAGGCCTGGGCGATGACGCCGCGCTGGGTCAACTCGGCCTCCACCCAGTCCGGGTTGACGTTGCGCCCGAAGCTGGTGATGAACTGGTGTTTCTTGCGGCCCTTGAGGTGCAGGTAACCGTCGGCGTCGAACTCGCCCAGGTCGCCCGTCGGCCACCAGTCGCCGGCATAGGGCGGCTCGCCAAGGTAGCCGAGCAGGGCCGAGCCGCTGACCAGCACTTCACCGTCGTCCGCCAGCCGTACCCGTACGTGGGGCAGGGGTTGGCCGACGCTGCCGGGACGGTTGGCGCCCGGGCGGTTGAGACAGACCACCGAGGCGCACTCGGAGAGCCCGTAGCCTTCGAAGACCGGCAGTCCGACCTTGGTCGCGCGGGCCAGCAGATCCGGTGAAACCCGCGCGCCGCCGACGGCGACGAAGCGGAACTGACCGGCGCCCAGGTGCCCGCGTTCGATGGCGGTGACCAGGCCCAGGAGCAGTTGCGGCACCAGGATCAGGCTTTGCGCACCGCTGAGGACCAGGGTGGCGAGCAGCTTCGGCCAGTCCACCCCGCTGGCGCCCTGTATGCCCATTTGCCGCTGTGGCAGCAGGGTGACGCAGGCGCCCGCCAGCAGCGCGGCATGGACGCCGAGGTTCTCCAGCAGCACCGCCAGGGGCAGCACGGCCAGGTAGTGGGCCGGGGCGCTACCGCGGCTGGCGACTTCCAGTTCGTGGGCGACCCGCAGCAGGGTTTCGGCTCCCAGGCAGACGCCCTTGGGCTGGCCGGTGGTGCCTGAGGTGTAGGTGATCCTGGCGGTGCCGGCGGGCAGGGCCGCGCAGCCGCTGGCGGCCTTGCGCCAGAAGGGGCCGTCGGCCTGGAAGCCGGCGCCCTCCAGTTCCGCGGAGAAACCGGCGTCGGCCACGGCCAGCCCGACCTGGCATTGCGCCAGGCAATGGGCGCGCTGCTGCGGGCTGAAGAAGGGCGGCAGGGTCAGGCAGGGACGCCCGGCAAGGAGCGCGGCCAGGTCCCAGAGCAGCACCTCGGGACCGTTGTCCAGGCCTAGGGCGAGCACGCCCTCGGGTTCGGCGCGCAGCAGTTCTTCGCGCCGTTCCACTTCGGCCAGCAGCTGGGCATAGGTGTAGCGCCGGGTGTCGCCGCGCAGCGCCAGGGGCTGCGGCAGCCGGCTGGCGTGGTCGCGCAGGATGCTGCGCAAGGCTTCAGGCTGCATGGTCGGTCGCCCCCGGCACCTCGGGAAAACCCAGGCGGGCGAGGATGCCGCTGAGCTGCAGCTGCTCGAAGCCGAGGCGGATATTGCCGGTGAACACCTGGGGTTTCTGCTCGTAGTAGGTGCCCCATTGCTGCTGGGCCTCGCCCAGGCGGCCGGGGTTGGCATCCCCCAGGTGCAGGGGCGACAGCCCCAGGCGGCGGAAACTGTTGATGAGCGCCGGTGCGCCGGTGAACACCACCCATTCAAGGCCGCGCAGGTTCAGCAGCCAGGTGACGGCAACGATGATCAGTCGCGCATTGCCGGCATTGATCGAGGCCAGATTGCCCACTTCCACCACTTGGTCGCGCGTCACCGGGCATGTTGCCAGGGTGGCGATCAGGGATTCCGCCGGTGCCTCCAGGTATTGCTCGAGAAATAGCGGCCCCTGCCCGGCCAGGCGAATGCCGGCCGCGGCGCTCAAGGCTCCGTGGTAATTGCGCATGCCGAGCAGCTCGGGCATGAACTGGCGGATGTCGGCGCCATGGGCGCTGAGAAATCGGCGGTGGACGAAGTCTTCGACCTGGGGGCGCCCGGGATCTCCCGCCAGCAGCAGGGACAGGTAGTGTTGCTGCGATTTTTGACCGAAACCCAATGGGAACAGGGCATTCCACTCGGCGCTGTTCATCGGTGCCCTCCAGGCGATTTGGTGTCTGGAAGGGAGTATCGGGCGCAAGTCTTAAGGGACCCTGAAGATGGTCCGGGCGCCTGTCGCCTGATGTTCATGCGGGTGACACGGGGGCGTCATCTGGGCGGGGCATCCTGCATGCAGGAACAGAAAGGGCACAGGACGTGCCAGGGTGCAAACTGAAGCTGCCGTCGATGGCAGCTTTTTTTTGCGCCCTCGGAAGTGAGGTGGAGGTTTGTTGGTCGCGCTCTACCGGTCAGCCAGGAATCGATGGGTATCGCGAGCTCAACCCATCCTACGGCCCTGACAGCATGAGCAAAGGCAGGGCTCCCGCCTATAGCTTGTAGCCAATCTGCCGCAGCAACTCCTTGCGCCAGGCGACGTCTTCCTCGCCCTCGGCACCCTTGGGCGGGAAACCGTCCACCACGCCGAGCACGCCGCGGCCCTGGCCGGTTTCGGCGAGGATGACTTCGGTGGGGTTGGCGGTGGCGCAGAAGATCCGGCAGACCTCCGGCACCAGCTTCAGGGCGTTGAGCACATTGACCGGGTAGAAGCCTTCTCCGAGGAAAACGATGAAGCTGTGCCCGGCGCCAATGGCCAGGGCGTTCCTGCGGGCCAGTTCGAGCATGGCGTCGTCGTTGCCCGAGCAGCGCACCAGGCACTTGCCCGAGGCCTCGCAGAAGGCCAGGCCGAAGCGGATGCCGGGCACGGCGCCCACCAGGGTTTCGTGGATATCTTCGACCGACTTGATGAAGTGGGTCTGGCCGAAGATGAAGTTGATGTCGTTCGGCTTGTCGATGGTCACGCTGATAAGTTGCATGTGGAGCGCCTCCAACCCCCATGGAGCAAGCATAGCCAGGGGTACGCCTGCGGCCTGCTTGGCGAATGAATTCGCCTCGTGCCCCGGTCAGGCAGCCCGACTGAAAAGAAAAACCCGGCGGATGCCGGGTTTTTCCAAGAGGATCGCGCCTTATTCGGTGCTCAGCACGCCACGGCGGATCTGGTCGCGTTCGATGGATTCGAACAGGGCCTTGAAGTTGCCCTCGCCGAAGCCGTCATCGCCCTTGCGCTGGATGAACTCGAAGAACACCGGGCCCATCAGGGTTTCCGAGAAGATCTGCAGCAGCAGGCGCTTGTTGCCGCCTTCGGTGGTGCCGTCCAGCAGGATGCCGCGCGCTTGCAGCTCCGCTTCCGGTTCGCCGTGGTCCGGCAGGCGGCCCTGGAGCATCTCGTAGTAGGTGGCCGGCGGCGGAGTCATGAAGCGCATGCCCAGGGCTTTCAGCTCGTCCCAGGTCTTGACCAGGTCATCGGTGAAGAAGGCCACGTGCTGGATGCCTTCGCCGTTGAACTGCATCAGGAACTCTTCGATCTGCCCCGAGCCCTTGGAGGATTCCTCGTTCAGCGGGATGCGGATCTTGCCGTCCGGAGCGGTCATGGCCTTGGAGGTCAGGCCGGTGTACTCGCCCTTGATGTCGAAGTAGCGGATCTCGCGGAAGTTGAACAGCTTCTCGTAGAAGTCCGCCCAGTAGGCCATGCGGCCGCGGTACACGTTGTGGGTC